>CAMDRB010000168.1 GCA_945906455.1 Caenispirillum bisanense | reverse complement strand
GGTGCAGAAGCGCGTTCACCAGCGTGCGGCCCGCGTTACCCGCGCCGGGATGGACGACGACGCCCGCCGCCTTGTCGAGCACGATCAGGTGCTCGTCCTCATGCACGATGACGAGCGGCAGGTCCTCAGGCACCGGCGTGGCGGCCGTGGCCGGCGGCACATCGACTTCGTAGGACCAGCCGGCCTCGACCCGGACCGACGGCCCTTCGACGGCGGGCGTGCCATCCAGCGCGCGCACGCATCCCGCCCCGATCAGCGCCTGAAGGCGGGTGCGCGAAAGCTGCGGCAGGTAGTCGGCCAGCACCCGGTCCAGCCGCGACCCGGCTTTTTCGGGCGCGACCGATACGGTATAGGTGTTGTTCTTGCCGGTCATCAGCGCAACGATCCGCTGCGCGCCGGCCTCACGGCACACGCCCGCCAACGCGGCGCGCACGAAAGGATTTGCATGCAGGCATTGAAAGCCCTGGTCGCCGGGATGGGCATCTTGATCATCGTCGCCGCTGGCGTCATTGGATGGGGATTGTACCGCAAGGCAACCGATCCGCAGTTTTCGTTTTTCGATAGCGCGTCCGAGGCGCGCACGCCTGTTCCTGCTGGCGTCGGCCCCGGCGACACGGCACCGCCCGCGGCGGCCGTATTGTCCGCTGCCGCCCGGCCGTTCGGCGCCGCCGATCTGGGCCTTGCCGCCGGCTGCACCATCGCCGACATCCGCCCCGACGGCAAGCGGCTCTACGTGCTGGTTGACCCCGCCGCCGGCTGCCCGCGCATCGTTGCCGTCGACGCCGACACCGGCCGCGTGCTGGGCACGTTCAGCGAGCGCCGCTGACCGGCGGCGATGATCCGCATCCCGCCCGCGCTGCTCGATGCCATCCGCCGCCACGCGGCCGCGGCCTGGCCGCTGGAATGCTGCGGCCTGCTGATCGGCCGTCCGGGCGCGGATGCCGCCGGCGACGCCGACCTCGGTGGTGATGTTCTGGTCAACGACCGGGTGGCCTGCCGCAACGTGGCCGCCGACTCGGCGCGCGCCTTCGAGGTGGACCCGCAGGTGCGTTTCGACGCCGAACGCCGGTTACGCGGGACGGCGGACGCGATTGTCGGGCATTATCATTCCCACCCTGGCGGACCCGCCCTGCCGTCTGCCACCGATCTTGCGCTGGCGTTCGAGCCCGAGATGGTGTGGCTGATTATCGCGGTCGAAAACGGTGAAGCGGGGGCCCTGCACGCGTTCAAGGTGCACGACGGAACGTTCAGGGAAATCGCCATCACGGCGGGCGCATAATGGGAGACGACGGTGGGTGTAAACTTCGGCAGCGACAACGTGAGCGGGATCGCGCCCCAGATTCTGGACGCGATTGCGCGCGCCAACGTGGGCACCGAACCGGCTTACGGAATGGACGCTATCAGCGCCCGCGTTGAACAGAAAATGTCCGAGCTGTTCGAGCGGCCGTGCCGCGTGTTCATGGCCGGCACCGGAACGGCGGCCAATGCGCTGGCCGTTTCAGCGCTGCTGCCGCCGTGGGGCGCGGTGCTGTGCCACCACAACGCGCACATTCATTCATCCGAATGCAACGCGCCCATGTTCTTTTCGGGCGGCGCCGGGGTGACGCTTCTGCCGGGTGAGCACAACCGCATCGACCCGGCGGCGCTGACCGCTGAGCTTGCCCGCCAGCGCCATCCGGCCGACCATGCGAAGGCCTCAGCGCTCAGCCTGACGCAGGCGACCGAGGCCGGCACGCTTTACACCCCCGACCAGGTTGCCACGCTCTGCCATGCGGCCAAGGGCGCGGGGCTCAAGGTGCACATGGACGGCGCGCGGTTCGCCAACGCGGTCGCGGCATTGAGCTGCGCGCCCGCCGATCTGACATGGCGCGCGGGCGTCGATGTGCTGACATTCGGCGCGACCAAGAACGGCGCGCTGGCTGCCGAGGCGGTGGTGGCGTTTGATCCTGGCCTTGCCGAGGCGCTGCATTACCGGCGCAAGCGCGCGGGCCATCTGTTTTCAAAAATGCGCTTCGTCGCCGCCCAGATGGAAGCGTACCTGACCGACGGCCTGTGGCTGAACCTTGCCGCCAACTCCAACGCACGCGCCAAGCAGATGGCGACGGGCCTTGCCCGCCTGCCCGGCGTGCGGCTTGAGCACCCGGTCGAGATCAACGAGGTGTTCGTTCACCTGACCGAACCGATGATCCGCGCGCTGCATGGCGCAGGCTTCACGTTCCCACGGCGGGGCGGCGCGGCCAGCACGTTCGCCCGCCTGGTGTGCGCGTTCAACACGCGGCCTGAGGACGTGGACGAACTGCTGACGGTGGCCGCAGGCGTCACCGCCAAAGTCGGCTGAGCAGCCTGACGGACCGGGTCGGCGTTAGCGAGCCGACAACCCCGACCTATGCGCGGAATGGCCGAGCCCGCTTGTCAGGCGCTTGGCATCGCAGTGGCGGACCGCGCGCGGCCGACCGGGCGGGCAAGCGTCGCCTCGATGTCAAGACCGCGGCGCACGCAGCCGGCCCCGATCCAGAGCGCGACAGGGGCGGCAAGCGCCAGCGCGGCGACAGCGAGGCCGCCGTCATGGCTGACGGCCCAGCCGTTCTCCAAAAGGCCCACCCCCTCGATCATTGCCGCCGCCACCTTGAGAATGGCGAAGTTGGCGCCCATCACCAGAACCTCGACCGTGACCATCACCATAAACGCGGCCGCCAGCGCGGACGCCACCAACGAAATGCGCGACACCATGATTTGAAAAGCCTTCCGAAGAACGCGGCCATTGCCGAATGTTCCGGCGCCGCCCGGCCGAAGCCCGGCCGCAGGAAAGTATGCTGAGCCGCGCCCTTCGCCGCAAGGGCCCAGCACTGACCCTGAGTCTTGTACCCCGCCTGGCAGCCGTGTTAAGTGTTTCCGGCCCCGCCGCCCCGCCGGCAGGCATTAAGTCCCCATCGTCTAGTGGCCTAGGACGCTGGCCTCTCACGCCGGTAACAGGGGTTCGAATCCCCTTGGGGACGCCATCCTTCTCGTAAGGGCTTGATCTTACATTAAAGTCTATGTTCTCTGGGCCTTCTGCCTATCCTCTGGGTACAAAGGATGGTCGCCATGAGCAGCCCTTGGAAAGACCCTCGCACCGGGATGTACTACATCCGCAGAGGCGTTCCTGAAACGCTTCAAAAGGCGCTTGGTCACAAAACCTACAAGCGGTCCCTCGGGACCAAGGACCCTAAACAAGCGAAGAAGCTGTTCCTTCTCTCTCTTCAAGAGTCCGATACCCTTTTTGCGAAGACCCGACATACGCTTGGTACTCCCGAGCGTAGCGAGATCAGCTCGGAAGAAATTCGCCGTTTAGCTGACGCTTAGTTTGCATTGCGCCTGGAAGAGGACGAGGACTCTCGGCGCGAGGGTGGTGAGGTATTCAGCCGCCGCCACCTCTTGAGTGGGCTTGCGTCGTCTATCGCCGTCGCACCGTTTATAGGGCGCGCATGGGCGCAGGGTGTGCGGTTCGAATCGAACCCATTCACCCTCGGCGTGGCCCCTGGAGACCCGGACGCGAACTCGGTGCTTCTATGGACTCGCCTAGCACCCGCGCCCCTGGAGAGGAACGGCGGCCTGCCGTCGTCTCCGGTGACGGTTGATTGGGAGATCGCCGAGGACGACAAAATGCAAAATGTGGTGCGCCGCGGTTCCGAGGATGCGCTCCCGGCAGAGGGTCACAGCGTGCACGTGATCGCTGGCGGATTGGCTCCAAACAGGCCCTATTGGTACCGTTTCATGACCGGAGGCACGGAAAGCCGTATCGGCCGTACTCGCACCATGCCAGCTAAAGGTTTTATACCCGATCGCTTCCGTCTAGCGGCTGCCGGCTGCCAGCGTATCGAGCATGGCTATTTCACCGCTTGGGCTGATATCGCACAGAGAGACATCGATCTGGTTTTTTATTACGGCGATTATATTTACGAATATGCGTTGCCGGAGCAGTCGATAGAGAAACGTGTGGGACGTACAGTACCCAGCGCGGTGCTGAGGAAGCTTTCTGAATTGTCCGACTATCGACTTCGCTACGCCCTTTACAAACTCGACCCGGATTTGGCGGCTGCGCACGCGGCCCATCCTTTTATCGCGAGCTTCGACGACCACGAGGTGGTCAACGACTGGGGTGGATCGAGAGGTCCGGGCACGATGAGCAATGGAACGCTCCTGCAATTGCGCGCGGCGGCCTTCCAGGCTTTTTATGAAAACTCTCCGGTGCGGCCATCGGTCCGTCCAAGCGGATCAAACATCACCGCCTACCGGTCCGTCGATGTTGGCGCATTCCTCCGTCTAGCAGCTCTGGATACGCGACAGTTCCGCTCGGTACCAGCCTGCGGCGACCCCGACACGAAGAAATGCGATAAACGGCTCGCGCCGGACCGCAGCATGATTGGGACCGATCAGGAGCGTTGGTTGCTGGACCTATTCGGTCGGAACGACACAATTGGACCGTTCTAGGCAATCAAGTGATGATGATGCAACGTCGTGTTCAAGATCCGACGAAGGACATTGTAAACACGGACAAATGGGACGGAAATCCCGCCGCGCGCACACGTTTGCTGCAGGCTGCGGTTGATCGCAAGGTGACTGGCCTTGTCGCTGTCACCGGTGACATCCACCGCGCCTATGCGGGAAATCTGAAGGTGGATTTCGACAATGCGAGCGATGCGCCCATCGGGGTTGAGCTTGTGGCCAGTTCCATATCGTCAGGAGGCGATGAGAAAGTGAACGCCGAAGCAACGTTGCAAGGACTGGTCAAAGCCAATCCACATTTTCGGTTCTTTGACGCTCGCCGCGGCTATGTTGTATGCGACTTTGAGAAGGATCGCTGCGAAGCAACATTCCGAGCAGTGGAAAGTGTGGCCACGCCCAACGCTCCGGTCAGCACAATCAAGACTTTCGAGTTCGAGGCGAAGCGCCAAGGTTTGGCATAGGGCCAACGAACCGGCTGCCTCTCGCGCGCCTGATTATCTCTCTTCAAGATAGATATTCCGCCGAAGCAGGTGCGGCCACCAATATGCCGGCCGCGAAAAGTCTCTCCTCAAGTCAGACTTTCGTCGGCTGAATTTCCCAACAAGGGATTCCAGCATAATTATCTGTGGAGGTAAGTGTGTAGAGTTCGAGCGAAAAAAACCGGTAAATCCAGTCAGAACTCTTTCCACATAACGAATATTGGATAACTGAAAGAGTGGAACGGATTTGCGGAAATCCGCTAGACTCTGACCCAGGCATCGCGGACTCGATATGCGGCAAATAGAGGCGGGACGAAAGCGGGGCTAGGTGGAAAATGGAATCCGACTACGTTTCCCGTGCGATTAGCAATAATCGCCAGACGCGGGGCCGCCTTCTCGACCGTCGGCCGGTATATGACGGGCATATCATCTTCCGCGAAGGCGACCAGGGCGACGCGGTTTTCCTGATCGAGGCAGGCAAGGTCCGGCTGACCCGCCTGAACCCCGGTGGCAACGAGATCGAGGTGGCCGAGATCGGCCCGGGCTGCATTTTTGGCGAAATGGCGCTGCTGGACGGCAGTCCGCGCATGGCGAGCGCAACGGCGGTGGGTGGCGGCGTCATCATCGGGCTCTCACAAGCGGAAATCGAAGCGCGGCTGCAAGCCATTGACCGCAACACGCGGAAGACCTTCGAGCTTCTGCTGCGCTACATCCGGACAACGCCGCCCTACAAGGACCGCAAGACCGCCGGCACGGCGGCGGAAACCGAGCTGGACCGCCTTGCGCGGCGCACCCTGGAATCGGGCGTCGTGCAGGCGGCGACGCAGGTCAGCGACCGTTTTATGGCCGCAATGTTCGACGTGCTGACCGGCTATGTGAAACTCCGCCGGCCGCCGCAATAGGCACGCCTCGCGAAAGTCCGCACCACCACCGCGCGAGCGGAATCCGGCCCGTCGTCACCACGGTCAGGACGGGAGTCAAAGTC
>CAMDRB010000167.1 GCA_945906455.1 Caenispirillum bisanense | reverse complement strand
AACGACGTAGAAGACGTCACCTTTCAGCCGATCTCGCTCGGCCTCCAAACGGCGATAGTCATACTCCACGTCATAAATGAAGAGCGGAACCGATGCCTCGTTCATAAATCCAAGAAAACCGTACCAGAGTAGTAATTCTATAGTATCTCTAACGTTTAACCCGAGACCATCATTTCCTAGAATGGATTCGATCTCTGCTTCGGTCATCAAGCCCGGCGCGCCTATGAAAGAATAGAGGACGTTCTCTGGCGTCCCTGCGACGTCTCGCATCTCATAGGCGAAATCGGACACCAAGTACCGCGCCATTAAGCGCAAGCCTTCATCAACATCTTCTGGAGTGACAAATGCGTGGCCACGATTCATGGCACAGGAGATCGTCTTCTCGCACAAATCGATCAGAAAGCGCGGGCGCCGTAGCGAGTGCTCGATCAACAACGAGAGCGTATCCCCACTTGGTGTGTCCGGATTAATGGCGTTCCAAGCATCGCCCTGTTTGTCGATGTCGACTGAGTTCACCACGCGTGCGCGGATCATATGACGAAGTTGTGCCGGATCGGACCAATCGACGCGAATCAAGTTATATTTGCCGCGGTCAGAAGTTTCCTGCACCAGCCTTTCGTAGATATCACTGCGGAGGAAGACAAGATGCCGCACGGTGACGTTGCTGCGTTTCAAGTCCCTTTGGATGCGATTGAGACCCTCGATCAGATGCTTCACCATGCTGACATCGTGACTCTCGACGCGACGGGGTGGCCAACCTTTGTCGAGGTCGTCGATGAGAATTACGATTTCATTAGTGATGTCGGTAAAACTTGCGATGGCGCTTCGGAGTCGAGGAATAAGTTTTTCAAACATTGTGTTTGTAATGCGGTTGCGTACCTCGTCACTGTCCTGCATCTTACCCATGGCGGCGATTACACTATCGACGGCCGTCCTAAGCCGGGATGTAAAGTCGCCCGCGACGATTTCGTTGGTCAATGTAAACTCTGTCTCGATAGCCCTCACACGTTCCTGTAGGGCAAAATTGTTCCGCGCACGAGCAAGCGCTGCTTCGCGCAGCTTCAGCAAAATCTCCACATACATGATATACTGCCAGAAAGCCGCGATCGTATGGTCGAAAATACCGGCGCTAACCACGTGTCGATGCCGCTCCAAATCCGTAGCTATTTGCTGAAGCGTCGTCAGATATCCGTCCTGGGCTTCGGCGCTCCGGATTGTCCAGGTAGTCCATAGGAGGGACCCGCCCCGAAGCGGAGCGCCCTTTCGCGCGCAGCGAAGCGAAGGGGCGGGAGGTTCCTGTGGACCCAGCTGGGCAATCCGGGATGGCACGCCAGTCGAGGGTCTGGCCTGGGGATACTTGAGGGAGATGCGGTAGAGCTTCCGGGATTGGGCAGGCAGGCACGGCGCCGATCCATCACCGGGAAGTTTTGCTTCGGCGCCGTGCCCTACACCGTGCAGAGGCACGATTGCAGGGTCATCATCGCAGCCGTGACGGCGCGCGTCCACGCGATCGGCGAGCGCATCACGAGAGCGGCAATTGCGACCACGATCGTCTGCCGCAAGCGCGGCTGTTTCTGTGCGCAGACCCAGACTGTCGTGCCCAGGTGGTCATCTGCAGCGATTGCGATCGGGGCCATATCTACTGCGCCGATTGTGGGCCACACGCGCGCCGGCGGTCGCTGCATGCAGCTGGGCGGCGCTACCAGGCGAGCCATCGTGGCCGGGTCAAACATGCGGAGCGAGCGCGCCGCTACCGGGCGCGGCAAAATAAAGTGACGCATCACGGTTCACCGCCGCATCGATCGGATGCTGTTCTGGCCACGGATCCGGTGGTGGTGGTTGAGGAACAATCGCCGCTGGACAGTCCGCCGCCTGCACGCCGGCAGCGATGGCGCTGCCTTTGTTGTGGTCGGCGCTGTTCAGACCATGTGCGGCAAGGCTTCCTGCCGCGCCGGGTCTACCGAAACCGACGAAGAGGACCCGATCATGACTATTTCACCTGAGATCGAGGCGCAGATCCTGCGCTATTACCATGTCGAAAAGTGGCGCAGCGGAACGATCGCCCGGCAGTTGCGCGTGCATCCCGAAACCATCGCCCGGGTCCTGGCCCAAGCCGGCCTGCCAGGCATCGGGGCGCCGCGGCGGCCATCGAAGATCGACCCCTATCTGCCGTTCATCCACGAGATGCTGGCCAGGTTCCCGACGCTGACCGCCAGCCGGCTGCACGCGATGGCTTGCGAACGCGGCTATCGCGGCGGGGCGAGTCGTTTCCGCGCCATCATCGCCTGCCATCGGCCGCGTCCAGCGGCGGAGGCCTACTTGCGCCTGCGCACGCTGCCCGGGGAACAGGCGCAATGTGACTGGGCCCACTTCGGCCATCTGGTGATTGGCCGGGCGCGCCGCCCCTTGATGGCTTTCGTCATGGTGCTCAGCTTCTCGCGGCACGTCTTTCTGCGCTTCTTCCTCGACGCCCGCATGGAAAATTTCCTGCGCGGCCATCTCGGCGCCTTCGCCGCATGGGACGGCGTCCCGAGGGTTATTCTGTATGACAACCTGCGCAGCGCCGTGCTGGAGCGCCATGGCGAGGCGATCCGCTTCAATCCGGCTTTGCTCGACTTCGCTGCGCATTACCGTTACGAACCCCGCCCCGTCGCGGTGGCACGCGGCAACGAAAAAGGTCGGGTGGAAAGAGCCATACGGTTCGTCCGGGATGCGTTCTTCGCCGCCCGCACCTTCGCCGACCTGGACGATCTCAATGCGCAGGCCGACGCCTGGTGCCGCGGCCTGGCCGCGGACCGCCGCTGCCCCGAAGACCAGACCCGCAGCGTCGCCGAGGTCTTCGCCGAGGAAGCCCCACGGTTGCTGAAGCAGCCGGATAACCCCTATCCGGTCATCGAACGTGTTGCGGTCAAGGCCGCCAAGACACCCTACGTCCGCTTCGACCTGAACGATTATTCCGTGCCCCACTCTTATGTAAGGCGGACCCTGACCGTTCTGGCCGACCCGGATCGGCTGCGTATCGTCGATGGCCAGGCAATCGTCGCCAGCCATCCGCGCAGTTTCGACAAAGGCAAGCAGATCGAGGATCCGGCGCATGTCCAGGCGCTCGTCGCATGGAAACGTCAGGCGCGCCGCCATCGGGCGACCGATCGCCTGGCACAGGCCACGCCGGCCAGCCGGACCTTGCTCGTTCGTGCCGCCGAGCGCGGCGCCAATCTCGGCAGCATCACCGCCAGCCTGGTCCTGTTGCTGGAGCGCTATGGGGCGAGTCAGCTCGATGCCGCCATCACCGAGGCGCTGGAACGCGATGTGCCACATCCCAACGCGGTCCGCCTGGCGCTCGAACGCCGCCGCGATGACCGCCAGCAGGCCCCGCCTGTCGCCCTCACCCTGCCGGCGCATGTCCAGGCACGCGACAAGGCGGTGCGTGCGCACTCCCTCGAGACCTACGATCAGCTGAGAAAGGTGGGTCATGAGGAACCCTGACGCTTTGCAAGCACGCGCCAAGGCCCTGCATCTGCATGGGCTGTTGGCGCATTGGCCGGAGGCCGCCGCTGCCGCTTGGCCCGCGTCGCTGATTGATTGGGAGGAGGACGAACGCGCCCGGCGCAGCCTCGAACGTCGCCTTCAGAGCGCACATATCGGCCGCTTCAAGCCCCTGTGCGACTTCGACTGGAACTGGCCCACCGCGATCGATCGGGGAACCTTCGAGGCGTTGATGAGCCTCGACTTTCTCAAGGACGCCACCAACGCCGTGCTGGTCGGCCCGAACGGCGTCGGCAAATCCACCCTCGCCCGCAATCTCGCTCATGAGGCGGTCATTCACGGCCATACCGTCCTGTTCACGACCGCCGGCCAGCTGCTCGGCGAACTGGCCTCACTCGACAGCGATTCCGCGCTGCGCCGGCGGTTGCGGCATTATGTTGCACCTACGTTATTACTGATCGACGAGGTCGGCTACCTGTCCTACTCCAATCGCCACGCCGACCTGATGTTCGAGCTGATCAGCCGCCGCTACGAGCAGAAAAGCACCGTCGTCACAACCAATCGCGCCTTCGCCGACTGGCGTGAAATCTTCCCCAACGCCGCCTGTGTCGTGTCCATGGTCGACCGGCTGATGCACAATGCCGAGGTCGTCTCTATCGAGGGTGATTCCTATCGCGCCAAGGAAGCCAGGGAACGTGCGGAGAGAAAGGTCAAACAGCGCCGCGGCGGCAAGTCATGACCAAGCATAGGCGACGCAAACAATCCCGCTATCCTTGCCCGCTCTGTGCCGAGCCCAGACCCAACCCCGGTCTGCCGATCGCCATCCCATTCGGCATCCCGACATACTGGTCTCCTGAAGCAGCACTCGCCATCTTCGAGTTCGTCGACGAAATGCGCGACATCATTCTGGGCGTCTACGGAACCCACATCCAGGATGCGGCGCGACAGCGAGGCCAATCGTCGCTGACCGAGCGGGTGGT
Organism: Caenispirillum bisanense; assembly: GCA_945906455.1. Taxonomy (GTDB): domain Bacteria; phylum Pseudomonadota; class Alphaproteobacteria; order Rhodospirillales; family Rhodospirillaceae; genus SHVO01. The sequence continues at coordinate 1,485 of CAMDRB010000167.1, read as the reverse complement.
CATCCCAGACGACGAACTGCCGTTCTGATCTGCCATACCGGCTGAAGACGGGGCCTTCGGCCCCGTTCTCTTCTTGCGCCCCCAAAACCGGCTCGCAACGCCCGCTCAGGCTGCGCCGACCTCGGGCTGCTCCGGGACATCAGCAAATAACTACGGATCCAGAGCGGCGCTAACATGGGTCGGTCACTCCATTCGGATATGCCACCGAGGCCTGCGGGCAACGTGGCGCCCGCATCAAGAAACGTCTGGTCGTCCAGGACGACGAGGCCCGGGTCGTGCGGGGGATTTACGATCTGGCACTTGGCCGGAAGGGACCGGTGGTCGGCGTCAAGGCAATCGTGACCCACCTGAACGGCGAGGGAATCCGCTTTCGCGGCAAACCCTTCCACACATCCAATGTGTATCGCATCCTCTCGTCATCGACCTATCACGGCATCCATCACTTCAATCGCCGCAATGCCCGCAGCGGCGAACAGAAGCCCCGCGAGCAATGGGAAACGATGACGGTGCCAGCCATCGTCGCGCTCGAGGATTTCGAGGCGGTGCGGCTCAGCCTGGCATCCCGAAACCCCAAGAAGGTGCCGCCTCGCGTCGTTGGCAATCCGACGTTGCTGACCGGGATCGCGCGCTGCACGACGTGCGGCAGCGGGATGACGTTGCGAACAGGCAAGAGTGGCCGATACCGATATTACACCTGTGCGGGACATGCGCAGAAGGGCCCGACTGTCTGCCCGGGGCGTTCTATCTCGATGGCCGCGTTGGATGGCATGGTGCTGGAGCATCTGGCGGACCGGTTGTTCACCCCGGATCGGCTGGGCAAGTTGTTGGCAGCCTATGTCGACCGGTCGGAGCAGAGTGACGGCACGCGCCGGCGCACGTTGGCCCAATTGCGGCACCGGGTGACCGAGACCGAGGGCAAGATCAGCCGCATCCTCGCCATGGTGGCGAATGGGGCGATGGAACCGGACGATCCGCAACTGCGGGATATGTTGGGGAGCCTGAAGGCTGAGCGGGCCTCGATGGGTGAGGAGGTGAAACTGCTGGAAAGGGCGTCGCGCGCTGACGATCGGGCGATCACGGCGGAGCGGGTGGAGCAGTTCGCGGTCCTGTTGCGCCAGTCGTTGGCCAATGGCGACCCGGCCTTCCGGAAGGCGTATCTGCGCTTGTTTGTTGATACGGTGGTGGTCGGAGATACCGAGATACGCATCAGCGGACCCACCGCCGCTCTCGCCAAAGCCGCCAGCGAAGGGGTCTTGCCTGATACCGCCGCAGTAGTGCCCAGTTTTGTTCGGGAGTGGCGTCCCGTAGGGACGCCATTCAAGGTAATCAGGACGTAGCACGACGGAGCAATTCCCGATCCATGAACGAGGAAATCCCATAGGTATAATCAACGAATGTCCTGATATGATCCGCGCTGATCCTGAATGACATTGCAAGCGCCGAGTGTGGGAACTAACGTGGGAACCGAGGCCGATTGTGGGAACC
>CAMDRB010000166.1 GCA_945906455.1 Caenispirillum bisanense | reverse complement strand
GCCGGTAATCAAAACCGGCCGGCGTCCACCCATCCGCTCAGGCGCGACGCTGCCGTGCTGCCGATGCCGGGCCGACCACTTCACCACGCTCGATGGCGCGACCTCGAGCGCCGCCGCCACCTCGCGTACGGTCTCACCCGAGGCGAGCCCCGCGATCGCTCGTTGTCGGATATCCATTGAAAGGGGTCTTGCCATGACTGCTGGCCTCCAAACCCAGCAGTCAGCTTGAATCACAATTCAAGCATTCAGGGAATCCCCAGATTCAGTCAAACCGCAACACGCTCTAGTAGGCGAGCAACGCGAGCCTGCAGAAGCTAGCGCGCAGTCCGGGCCGCTCCTCGAATTATCAGCCAGGCGAGAGGCTCATGAATCCGTTCAGCGTCGAAGCCTTGCTCCGCTATTGGTCCGATGCCGAAATCGGGGTGAGCGTCATTGTCCTGATGAATTTATTCGGCGCTCTGATCCTGGGATCGATTGTCGGATACGAACGCAGCTATCGCAGCCGCGCCGCCGGTATGCGGACGCTCGGCCTGGTGTGCATGGGCTCCGCCGTGCTCACCGTCGTCTGCGGATATCCGCATCTTTGGTATGGGGGCTACGCCGCAGTCTTGGGGTTCGACGGGACCACGCGCGTCATCTAGGGCATCGTGACCGGAATCGGATTCCTTGGTGCGGGCGTCATCGTCAGGGAAGGAACTCGAATCAGCGGCCTGACCACCGCCGCGTCGATCTGGGTCGTCGCCGCCATCGGAATTCTCGTGGGCGTCGGCTTCTATCTCGCCGCCATCGTACTCGCGCTGCTTTCGGCCGCCTTCACCATGTGGGGATCGAAATTCGAAGTCCTCCTGCCGTCGCAAACCGCCGTGCTCGTGAAGATCCGCCTTGAGCCCCATGCCCCAACGACCGAGGACGACCTCAAGCGGTTCTTCAAGACCTACGGCTATATCGTCGCGCGCAATACCGTTTCAATCGTCGGGCGAGATAACGGTGTCGATTGGACGTTCGTCGCCATCGGCCAATACAAGCGGAGCTGCGCCAGCATTCCGACCTTGGCGCGCCATATGGAGGCCCTGGTCGGCGTCAAGAAATATCAGATGTCCTATGCGCGGAACTGATAGCCACGCTTAAGATTGCCGAGGCTTTTGGACGGATGCGATTCTGGTAAACCAGCGTATTCAATAGCTTGTCCACGTGCTTCGCGACTTGGGTGCTGAATACACCGCGGGCGTCGGAAAGCCACCGCCAAGTTCTCGAGTATCCACAAAATCCTCCGGGATTGGTGCGCGTATGGTACTCTGCCTCCACATGGTATGACGGTTTCTGGCGGCGGATTTCCGCGCGCCTTGTGTGGGAGGAACGCGTTCATGGTCACGCTAGATCGGGTGGAAAGCACTGCTGCGAATATCCGTCGCTGGCGCCGCGGGGTGGCAACGCTGCCAGTCGCGCTGGCGCTCTTCGGTCTTGCCCCGGCCGCCGAGGCGCGTGTTAGCACGATCACGATCACCAGCACCGTGCCGGCCTATGGCGGCGCATCGTTCGGCGCGGTCGGTCCGTATCAGTTGGTGTCCGGAATCGCCCGGGGCGAAGTCGATCCCAAGGATCCGCGCAACGCGATCATCCAAGACATTGCTTTGGCGCCGCGCAATGCCAAGGGCATGGTCGAATATGCGACGAATTTCCAGATCCTGATGCCCGCCGACAAGACTAAGAGCAATCAGACGATGTGGTTCGACATCGCCAATCGCGGAAATGTCGGGATCGACCGGTACAATATCGGCGTTTCGGAGTCTAAGCGTGAAGGCGACGGCTTCCTGGAGAAACAGGGTCTGATCATGGCTTGGGCGGGTTGGCAGGCGGATCTAGTGCCGGCGCCGGCACCGGCCAGAAATGACTTGCCGACACCCAGGCTGACCATGATCTCGGTGCCGATTGCGACCGAAAACGGCAAGCCCATCACTGGCGTGGTGCGGTCGGAATGGACGTTCCGCGAACCGCCAAGCTCCACCCAGGAAATTGGCGCCTCGTCGTATAACTCCAACACAATTGGTTATCCGACCGTAACGCTCGACAACAAGGGCCTGACTTTGACCGCGCGGGTCCACCAGCATGACGCCCGCACGCCAATTCCCAACGCTGAATGGGCGTTCGCCGACTGCTCCAAGGTCGCATTTCCGGGAACACCGGACCCGATGAAGGTCTGCCTGAAGAACGGCTTCGACACCAACCACATCTATGAACTGGTCTATACCGCAAAGGATCCCAGAGTCATGGGGCTGGGGCTTGCAGCCATTCGTGATGTCGGCTCATTCTTGCGCTATGCGGCCAAGGATGACAAAGGCACGGCCAATCCCTTGGCTGGCCAAATCAAATACACGCACTTCACCGGCGCATCGCAAACCGGCCGCCTCCTGCGCACCTACCTCCATCTCGGTTTCAACGAGGATGAACAGGGCCGGAAAGTCTATGACGGGGCATTGCCGCTCATCGCCGGCGTCGGCGATTTTATCAATATCCGTTTTTCCCAACCGGGACGGACGTCACCGGATTCATGGGCGGAAAAGCACTTTCCCGCCCAAGATATGCCGACGACTTACGGCGAGCTCGATGATTCATTAAGCGGCACCAAGACCGGCATTCTCACCCGCTGCGGCAAGACCAACACGTGCCCGAAAGTCTTCCACGCGGTGACCGACACCGAATATTGGCAGTTCACGGCCCGGTCCAACACCACCGATGCGCTTGGTAAGCGCGACGTCGAGATTCCGGACAATGTCCGCATCTATCACATGGCCGGCAACCAGCACGGCACCCACTCGCCGTCCAATCCGCTGCCCACCGACCCCGGCATTTGCGAGGAGTTGCCGAACGCGAACACCTATACCTATACCATCCGTGCGCTGATGGTTCAGCTTCAGCAGTGGGTTGCGACCGGGGCCGCGCCGCCGACCAGCGGTTATCCCCTGATCGCCGCCGGTACGTTGGTCCCCTACGAGAAATTCGTTTTCCCGAAAATTCCCGGTGTGATCGGGCCGGAAGGCACTTCCAGCGCCGGCTCCGAGACCGGCGTCTACAACACGCGAATTGTCTTTGACCGCGGGCCGCGCTTCATTGCCCAGGATCTGTCGGGCATCATCGATAAGGAGCCGCCGGGGGTGGTGGCGATTTATCCGCCGTTCGTGCCGCAAATCGATGCCGACGGAAACGCCGTTGGCGGCGTGCGCTCGCCGGTTCTTCAGGCGCCGCTCGGAACCTACACCGGGTGGAATGTTCGCCGCGCCGGTCACGGCGAGGGCGATGCCTGCTCGACCAGCGGAAGCTTCATTCCCTTCCCAATATTGGCCTCCGACCGCGTGGCCAGCGGCGATCCGCGGCCTTCGCTCGAAGAGCGTTACGCCAATAAGGCCGGCTATGTGAAAGCGGTCACCGCAGGCGTCAATGCGCTGGTCAAGGACAAGGCGATGCTGGCATCGGATGCGGCGGGCGCGATCGACACCGCCACCGGCTGGTTCACGGAAGCCGCAAAAGGGAAACTGCCCTAGCGCTGCGGATTTGAAGCTCAGCCCGGTCGCCGGTTAGGCAATTGTGAAATGGCCCGGAACCGAATTTCAACCGGGCCGCGACCTCGCTCAACGCGGGGACGGCGTCGATTAATACTTTGTCTTTAACCATTTTGTCGTCTACCGTTTCGCGACTAGTTGTCTGAACAAGCGTTCCGATGCGCTGCGTTATACGTTCACGTGTCTCTTAGCTCACGCGCCTTTTAACTTACTGCGCCGGCATATCTCGCTGTGCGGCTTTCGTTATTCAATTGGGGGGATTCCATGAAAAAATCGCATCTGCTTGCGGCATCGTCGTTCGCTGTTCTGGGTTTAGTCTTGCCGCCGGCGGCGCCGGTTTGGGCGGCCCAAAACCAGACCGCAGATGCCGAGATTGACGAAGTAGTCGTTAGCGCCTCGCGCATCAACATCAGTGGATATGAGCAACCCACGCCGGTGACGGTCGTCGATACGGCGTCGTTGGAGCGCGACGCACAGACGAATCTCGGGGGCATCTTCCGGGCGTTGCCGTCCTTCGGCACAGCTTCGTCTCCCGATACCAACCAAGGCGCGCAGGGCGTCAGCGGCGGCGGCGCCGGCTCGGAGAACATCGCGCTGCGCAACCTTACTGCGGGCCGAACACTGGTGCTGGTCAACAGAAATCGTGTCGTGGGAACCGACATTGGCGCCACGTCCGTTGACCTCAATATGATCCCATCGATGTTGATCCAACGCGTTGATATCGTCACCGGTGGCGCGTCGGCGGCCTGGGGCTCCGATGCCGTGGCCGGCGTCGTCAACTTCATAATGAACGATAAATTCGACGGCCTTCAATTCAGTATCGATGGCGCGAACAATTGGTTGCTCAATAAGGTCACCGGCAAAGCCCAATTGGCCTATGGAACGTCGTTTAACGACGGCCGCGGCCGGTATATTTTGGGCATGTCATATTTGAATAGCCCGCTCACGCCGCTGACCTCGCAGATGAATTGGCGAAAGCCCGGCGACTATATCGCCCTGGTCAACAATCCGGCCTATACCCCGACCAACGGCCTACCCCAGCTGATCACCGCCCATAACGTGCGCTACTCGACAAAAACATCGGGCGGCCTCATCAATGCAGGTCCGTTGAAGGGCATCCAATTTGTCGGTCCGAACGGCACGCCGATACCGTTCAACTTTGGCAAGATCTCGGGAAACTTCTGTACAAATTGCGACGGCCAAGACCCGATCGAGGCCGGCCAGAACGACCTTCTGTCCGTTCCAATCGACACCCAGGCTCTCTACAATCGCTTCACTTATGAATTTACTGACAGCTTGAGATCGCACCTTGAGCTCAACGTGACGCGTCTGCACGCGCAGAACTCAAGCATTACCAACCAAAGAGATATCGCGATCAAAGCCGACAACGCGTTTATGGATCCGACCATCGCGGCGCGCATGGCAGCGCTCAACCTCGCCACGTTCACGCTGGGCACGACACTCCAGAACAACCTGCCAAAGGGCGCCAATCCGAATACCGATGCCCGAAACCAAATCGGCAATTACCAAGCGCGCTTTACACGGATAATGTACCGCGGTGTTTTTGGCCTAGAGGGTGACATAGGCGAGAATTGGAGATGGAATGCTGACGTCCAATATTCGACGGCCACGCGTGATTCGATTCAATTCAACGGAACTTATGTCGCCAATCTTAATAGGGCCGTGGATGCGGTCCGTGTCACCGCGGCCAACGTCGGAGCTTCGGGCTTGCAGCTCGGCACGATCGTCTGCCGCTCCACCCTGACCACACCGACCAATCGCTGTAAACCGCTCAATCTTTTCGGCGATGGCGTCTTCTCGCAAGAGGCCATCGACTACGTCAATCCGCCCCCGGGCCACCCAGAGGCCCAATCGAGCTATCTAAAGCAGACCCAGCTCACGGGGTCGCTATCGGTATCGGGCGTACTCTTCCCACTTCCCGCCGGGGATGTCGCGACGGCAGCTGGTGTGGATTTTCGCGAGGAGCATTCGCATCAGACGGCGAATGCTCTTGCTTACGCCGTAGCTTACTCGACGGGTAACTTCCAGCCTTTCTATAGGGGCGAAATTAGCCGAGAGGCTTTTGCTGAAGTAGAAGTGCCACTTTTGAAAGATCAGGGGGTCCGGTCGCTGAGTGTTAACAGCGCCGCACGCCTCACCGACTACCAATCCAGTGGCAAGGTTGTCACCTGGAAGGTCGGCGCGGTAAGCCAAGTGACCGACGATATCCGCCTTAGGGGTACGGCGTCACGCGACATTCGCGCGCCATCTCTGATCCAACTCTACACGCTTGGGCAATTTGCCGCCGGGCTCATTGTCCCGGGCCAGTCGGCCCTCGCCAGCAACTTCACCGGCGGCAATCCTGACCTGGACCCGGAAAAAGCCAAGCAGTGGAC
>CAMDRB010000165.1 GCA_945906455.1 Caenispirillum bisanense | reverse complement strand
GCCGGCGTAACGGGCCAGACCAGCCCACAGAACGCCGCGAGGACAGAAAAACTCCTCCACCGCGATTGATCTTCCCCATCCGCACAACATTCGTGAGACTGCAAATGACCAAATTCGTCCCTTCTGCTACTTATTCAGACGTTCCTTAGCAAGATACCTCGCGCCGGCCGCGATCAAGCCAGGATGCGAATGAAAGAGTCAGAGCACTAGCGGTGCCGATAGCCGGGCCGGGCTATGTCGATCGGGTGGCCGCCGGATCGAACCGTCACGCCGGGTTCGGCCTTTGGATCCGTGAGCACGCCAATGGGCACCAGGGCGACGTTCAAGTCGGCCGATAGCTTCTTGAGTTCGGAAACACGTTCGGGCGCCAGCGTAAAGACCAGTTCGTAGTCGTCGCCGCCGCCAAGGATGGCGTCCCACCACCGCGAATCCGCAGCGATCGCGGCGCGCGCGGCCGGTGAAAGGGGAATCGACTCCCGTTCGATCGTTGCCGCCAATCCGGAGGCCTTACATAAATGTCCAAGGTCGGCGACCAGTCCGTCGGAAATATCGAGGCAGGCCGAGGCCAGATTGAGCAATGCGCGGCCCGTTGAAAGGCGCGGCTCGGGAAGCCGGTAGCGCGATATCAAGTCGTCGGCCAGCGGCGCGGGCAACATCAGCTCGGCGTTCAGACACGCGAGGCCAAGCGCACCGTCGCCAATCGTGCCGGTTACGCAGACGACATCGCCGCTGCGCGCGGTGCTTCGCAACAGCGCCTTGCCATTTTCCACTTCGCCAAAAGCGGTGATCGTGATGCTGAGAGGCCCCGGCCCGCTTGTGGTATCGCCGCCAAGAAGGCCTGCGCCGAACCGATCCACGTCGGCAGCCAAGCCTGCGGCGTAGCGTTGCAAATAGGCATCGTCGATCGACGGGTTGAGTGAAAGCGCTTGAAGGAAACCGACCGGGCGCGCGCCCTTGGCGGCAAGATCCGACAGGTTCACCCGTAACGCTTTGCGCGCGACCAGATCCGGCGGATCATCCTCGCGAAAGTGCACGCCGGCAATAAGGGTGTCGGTGGTCGTCACTAGTTGGCAGCCCAGCGTGACGTCGATGAGCGCCGCGTCGTCGGCGAGTTCTAGCGCGCCCGGAGTATTCCGCGAAAGGGGCGCGAATAGATCGGCGATCAATTCGAATTCGCCGCGGCGGGGGCGCTCGCCGCTCATGGCGTTGCCTCAGGGCCCTCCGCTGCGCCGCGCTCTTCGACCCGGCCGAGAACCTTGGCGATCCGATCCAACACAGCGTTGGCCATCCGCGGCTCGGCCCCGGCGTAGAAGGCATGGGCAACGTCGACAAACTCGGAGATCGTTGCGCGGCCTGGAACGTCGGTACGCGTCAGAAGTTCGGCGACACCGCAGCGCAGAATCGCCCGCAGTGTCATTTCCAAACGCTCCCAGGGCCATTCCGCCGCCAGCGCGCCTTTGATCATCTGGTCGATATCGGCGCTTCGGGACTGGACGCAGCGCACAATACTGATGAAGAGTTCGCTGTCGAGCGTCGCCAAGGCGACATTCGATTCTTGCGCGGTCTCGGCATCCTCGGCCACCGCCAGCCCGCCGAGCCGGCCAATGAGGAAATCCTTGATCACTACTTCGTGCGGCGTTTGGCTGGCCTCGATCTGATAGAGCGCCTGCACCGCGGCGAGGCGCGCCGCGCTGCGCTCGTGCATGGCAGAGGGCTCGCCGGCAGGGTCGGATTCCAGAGGTGATAGGGGTATCGCCGTCATGACGCAGGCTGTCTCCTGAAGTGCAAGTGACGGTGGCCGCTTCGGCCGCGGATCCAGGGAAATAGAGTGGCCGAATCGAATGGCCGAAATCGAACGGCCAAAGCCGGTTGGTAAGTGCGCGAGGTTATAGCCCGAAGCGCTGCTTGACCTCAATGAGACGCAAGCAGGCTCGCGCGGCGCGGCCGCCGGCGTCGCCTTCCGCCGGGTTCGCGCGGTTTTGCGCCAGCTCCCAGGTTGGACAGGTCAGAATGCCATTGCCCGAGGGCATTTTCAGATCCAGCGCGATCTGCTGCACGCCACGCATGGATTCGGCACAGACATAGTCGTAGTGATCGGTCTCACCCTTGATGGCGCAGCCAAGCGCGATAAAGCCGTCGTAGCGCTGAACGAGTTGACGGCCGGGATCGAGGCCGAGGGTCGCCGCGAGCGGCAATTCAAGGATGCCGGGAACCGAGACAACTTCGAATTTGGCCTTGGCCCCCGCTAGTACAGCCGAGGCGCCCTTCAACAGATTGTCGGCAATCTCCTCGTAGAAACGCGCCTCGACGATCAAAATGTGCAAAGAGCCAGCCATGGTGTGTGTTTTCCAGCTATTTCTTCGGCGTCTTCGTGTCCGAAGCTTGTGAATGCTTGCGGACAAAGCCCATGAAAGCCATGATCTCGAGCGCTGCCACGACCCACACGATACTCTGACCCCGCTCGTTCTCAACCATGTACCGCTGCATGATTTCTACGGACCCGAGCAGGACGATAATAAACGCGGCCATGCTTGCCCAGCCCTGCCAGGTTCGGGGAAAATGTCCTAAGCCGCTCGACCCCCGCCTAAACCACTTAGAGCACGTCCCGGAAAAGTGGGTACCGGTTTTCCGGTCGGGACGTGCTCAATATATTGATTTAGAGGCCTTCTTATCCGGCGCGGTGGGTCACTCGCGCCGGGAAGGACTCTAGTCGGCTGCGTCCACGGTTCTCCGCTCCATCGCCGGATAACTCTGAAGCCGCCAAGCTATAACTACACCGAGCCATATGGTAGTGCCAAAAGCTCAGGTCATCATGCGCTCAATTGGTGAGCGGTAAGCTGCCGGAGGATTTCGATTGTCCGTGCCGAAAACGCTCAGCAAAGTCACGCATACTTCGGTGCTGGGCACGATCAGGCTCCGTTACGAGAAGGATGCGGGCACCCTCACCTACGTCCAGAGAGGCGGCAATCAAAGCGCGGTCGACCGCGCAGGCACAAGTCTCGACACTTATATCCACGCGATCTACGGTCTCATTGTGCAGACGCCCGCGATGAACGTGCTGATGATCGGCTGCGGCGGCGGCACGTTGGGCAAGATGCTGTCGGTGATCGGTAAGCGGGTTACGATTGTCGACATCGATGAGGCGTCTTTTCGGCTCGCCAAACGCCATTTCAGCTTGCCGGGCAACATCAAATGCCACGTTGGCGATGGTCTTGCGTATCTGCAAAAAACCCGCCGGCGCTTTGATACGGTGGTGATCGACGCCTTTGTCGGCGAGAAAATTCCGCCGCAGCTCGCGGGTGACGCCATGGCTGTGGCGGCGCGGCGTTGCTTGCGGCGCGACGGCACCTTGTATGTCAACGTTTGCCTCGACAACCGGGCGGATCGCCCCGCCGATAAAATTGGCCGCCACCTGACCGAGAACGGATGGCCAGTCCGGCTCTTGGATCAAAGCGGCGGCGCCAGGAACGCCGTGGTCGCCGCCGGCAACGTAAAAAAGTTGCGGCCTCCGGTCTTGATCCATCCTCCCGAAGTCGAAGTCCCGAGGATTAAGATAGAACTCCGCCACATGCGGTTCAGGCGCTTGCTAGGCAAAGGTCCTTAGCTGTCGGCTTAAGAGCGGGCCTTTACGATCTTCGGCACACCGTCGTCGGCTTCGCGGTGATCCTGCAGTTGCGCGATCTCAAGGATCAACTTTTGCAGCACGAGCTTGTGGAAATCCTCAAGATTCTTGACGACGAGGGTGAAGGAGCCGCGACCGCCCGTTACGTTTTCGGTGTAATACTTATCTAGGTCGGGCGGAATTTTGGTTCGGTAAGCCGCGCGCTCGTTCATGATCGGCAGACCGTTGATAATGATCCCGGCTTTGACGGCCGCATCCCGGGCCGCGCGCACGGGGCGGCCATAATCACTATAGCCGTCACCAGAGATGTCGATCACGCGACGGAGCGACTGAAACCCGCTGGTTAGGAGCAAGTTTGTCGCGAAGTCGATGCCGCCGCTGATCGAGGTGGTGCTGCCCGGCTTATAGGCCGAGGCTTTCAATTCGTCGGCGAAGCTTGTGGCGCCGGCGCCGTCGGAGATTTCGCGCCACGGAATGACGACGCGTTGGTCGGTCGGGCTCGACCACTCGACATAGGTCAGGGCGATGCGCCCGTACAATCCGCCGCGAATGGCATCAGCTACGCGAGGGTCGCGCATGGCCGCGATGTAACCGGCTCGCTGGATACCGGCTTCGCCTTCGTCCACGCTTGAAGATACATCGACCGCGAGGACAAGTGCTACATCGACCTCGCGTTGACCCGAGCGCTCGGCAGCATGAGCCGGCCCGACAGCAATCGCGAGAACGAAACCAAGAATCCAACAGTAAAAACGCATCGCTCTATTCTCTCCCCAAAGTCTCGTGTGTGCGGACTTTCGGCTCGGTGCCAAAATGCACGCCACTCTAGGTATTTTTGTGGCCGTGGAAAGTAACAAAAAGTACCGACTCACGGCCCCGGCGGAAATTTCCGAACCCAGAGACGCCGTGCCTGCGGCTGGCCCATAGATGGCATAATATTACATATTATCAATGAGTTAATTCGGAAGTGAGGCGGCTGACCTCCGCGCGGGTCACGGCGGCAATCCCGCCGATATCCAAATTCTTTCGCCATTGACGGGTGTCCTGGTGATCCGGCGCGAAAGCGCCGATCCTGATCGGGCGCGAAGATTGCCGACCCGCGTTCTCTTCACGACCCGCGAGCCGCTGGGTTGATTTTCACAAAACCACTTTTCCGGGAAGCGCGCTAGGCGAGCGCCGTCGCCGGCAATTTCTACCCGACCTTGATCGGACGCTGCTCTGCGATGTGCAAGCCGTAGCCCTCCAAACCGACGACGATCTTTGACGTATTCGTCAAGAGGATCATGTTCTTCACGCCGAGATCGACAAGGATCTGGGCGCCGACGCCGTAGTCGACCAGGCGCGTGGTGTGCTCGTCGCCCCTCGCGCGGGCACGGATACGGTCGACCAACTGGCCCGGATGTTTCTCGCGAAACAGCACGAGGGCGCCGCGGCCGTAATCGGCCACCATCGCCATCGCCTTGTGCAGTTCGCCGCTGCGCTCGGACTGCGCGTCGGCCAGGATGTCGGGCAGCAGGTTGACGTGGTGCATACGCACCATGACCGGTGCTTCGCCGTCGAACGCGCCCTTGATCAGGACGACGTGCTCGACGCCCGAAATGGCGTCGATATAGATACGCATCCGCCACTCGCCGCCGACCTTCGAGGTGAAAGGCGCTTCTACCTCCATGCGAACCAGGCGCTCATTGCGCCGGCGATATTCGATCAGGTTGGCGATGGTCGCGATCTTCAAGCCATGCAGTTGCGCGAACTTGATCAGGTCGGGCATGCGCGCCATGGAACCGTCGTCGTTCATGATTTCACAAATGGCAGCGGCGGGAATCAGGCCCGCCAAGCGGGCGACATCGACCGCGGCCTCGGTGTGGCCGGCACGCACCAGGACGCCGCCGTCCTTGGCGACCAGGGGGAAGATATGGCCGGGGGTCGCGATGTCTTGCGGCGTCGAATTCGGGTCAATGGCAACGGCAATCGTGCGCGCGCGATCGGCGGCTGATATTCCCGTCGTCACGCCGGTGCGCGCTTCGATGCTGAGGGTGAAGGCCGTGGACAGCCGGGACTGGTTGTGGGCGGGCATTAATGGCAGCCGGAGGTGCTCGGTGCGCTGGCGGGTCATCGACAGACAGATCAGGCCACGGCCGTGCTTGGCCATGAAATTCACCGCTTCGGGGGTGGCCATCTGCGCCGGAATGATCAGGTCGCCCTCGTTCTCGCGATTTTCGTCATCAACGAGAATGAACATGCGCCCATTGCGGGCATCATCGAGGATCTCCTCGATGGTCGAGAGGAAATCGGCGTGGTCGGCCTTGTCGCGCGCGGTGTCGGGCATCGTCTCTATGGGGCATGTGGGAGCAAGCGAGCAACATAGCGCGCCAGCATGTCGATTTCCATGTTGACGGAATCGCCAGGTTTCAAGCCGCCAAACGTCGTCACCGCAAGGGTATGGGGGATAATATTCACGCCGAAGCTGGCCGGGCCGACTTCATTGACCGTCAGCGATATCCCGTCCAGGCAGACC
>CAMDRB010000164.1 GCA_945906455.1 Caenispirillum bisanense | reverse complement strand
ACGCCAGCCGTAAGGCCCGTCACGAGTTTCGCAAAAGCCCGCCCGGCAAGGCGGGCTTTCGCATTTCTGGTGGGTCTACTGGGCGATCGCCCTCCCGTGTTCGATCAGTTGCAGGAGCGCCTGGCTGCGGCTGCGCAGCCCCTGGCGTTGCTTCAGTTCGTCGATCAGCTTGACCGTCTCGCGTGGGAGTTGAAACAGCACCTCTTTACCGCCGGCAGCGCGAAGGCGCTGGCGATAAATCCGGTTGTTCTCGGCAGAGACAGTGGCAGTGGCTTTTGGCATCGACGAACCCGAATCAAAATCACTAGGGAGTCGGACTTTCCAGCGCGCGCGACCCTTTGTCTACTGATTCGTGTGACCGAGTCGCGCTTAGGCACTGATTTTTCCCAAGTTTCCTGTTGAATGTCGGATGCGGATCCGTTCTGCCGGCTCGCTGCCGCGAGTTTCACAGCGCCGGCCGCATGCCGACTCGGCATCCGTCAGGATCAAGTGCCCGGCAGAAAGCGTGCTTTCGTGCCTTTTGCCTAGTCGCCGTTCTGGCGGCGTAGCGCCGCGAAACTCAGGCGCAACAGCTCGTTGAGCTTCATGTCGTGCTGGGCTGCGTAGGTCTTGAACTCCCGGCGGAAAGTCTCCGGCACCCTGAAATTCAGCGGCTGTCCGCCGCTATCCCCCTGCCCTGCCCCGTCAGCCCGGGGCTCGGGGGTTGGCATGGCAGAGACGGCAGCCGGCACGGGCGCCGTTGCGGGAGTAGCTGCGGCGGCGGGCGTGGGTGCGATCCGGCCTGGCATGTCCGCTGCGGGTGCGGCCATCCCTTTGACCGCGACGAGGCTTGCCGACAGCGTAGCGGCGGGTTTTCTGCTCATCAGCTCCCCTTCCCTTCTTTTCGTGCTTTCGTGCTTTTTGCCATTTGTGCTTTCACGAAGCGCCACAACTCGAACATCTCACCGGCGCTACGGCCTTTTGGGTCGGTTTCCTGAACCGTCCGGCCGTCGATCATCGAACCGGCGTAATCCACGCGGTCATGAACGACGGCGGGCGCCACGGTGCCATGCTCGGACAGTGCCGCCATGGCCTGCACGGTGAGCCGTGCGTTGGCCTTGGCCTGGGTGACCGCGAAAACGAACGGCTTGCCGGCAGCCCGCACCAACTCAACCGTGCTGCCGACGGCACGAAGATCATGAGGGCTGGGCCGGGTCGGGATCACCACGAAGTCGGCGGACCGCAGCACGGCGCCGATCGCCTCGGTAATGGCGGGGGGCGTATCCACAACCGCGACCGCGTATCCGGCCTCGGCAAGCGCCGCGAGCTTGGCCGGCAGCTCGGCGATCGTCGTCGGCGCCAGGGTCGGCGTCTGGGCTTCGCGCACGTTCCACCAAGCGGACAGCGATCCCTGCGGGTCTGCGTCGATCAGCACGGCGGGACCGTCGCCGGCAGCCTCGACCGCGACGGCAATATGGGCGGCCAGCGTGGTCTTGCCGGCGCCGCCTTTCTGGCTGGCTAGAACGATAACGTGCATTTTGGCTTTCTGGCTAGAACGAATCTGTGCTTTTTATTTAGCCATAAAGCACGAAATAACGCAATCAGAAATATTTTGTGCTTTCGTGCTTGCACGAAGCGCGGCTGGCCATTCTCAAATCGCCTGGAATCCTGGCCGGAACGGCTTATCGTGGGGTTCGATTGGGGGGATTGCGGTGACCGACATAGCGAAGGCGTTCGATCACGCCATGTTCGACATCTACCGCCGGGCCGATGCCGAACTCGGCTACCGTCCGACCATCTTCCTCGACATGCTGCACAAGCGTGGCGGCATCGCGACGGCCAGGCAGCTGATCAACGCAGCGAAACCTTCCGACGGCTATACCCGGCTGTATGAGGCAAATCGGCTGGATCTCACCGTCGAGGCCGTCGTGGTTGAGAACCCGGCCTGGCATCCGCTTTTCACCAGCGAAGAGCTCGTGAGGGCGCGGCGGCGGTTGAAGGACTATCGCTACGAGCCAAAAGACCGCTGACACACGGCTCCGGTCCAGAATCGCGCAAATTGCGTGCTTTCGTGTTTTCTTTCTTTCGTTCTTCCGAGACCCGACGGTTCTCCGGGCTGCCCAATTGTTGGAAGGGCAGGGGGTCTATTCCGGCCGGTTCAGTCTGGCGAACAGGCTTGGTGCCTCGTAACGCTCCGCGGCGCTGCGCTCGCCTGGCGGCCGGTGATCCTCCCGAAGCGCGAACAAGGTCGGCTGCTCGGCTCGTGGCGTCGCCTGGGTCCGGCGGAGTGCGACCAGATCGCGCCAAGCGTAGCGGCGGCCGTCGATGTCGATGGTGCGGGGCAGGGGCATGATGAGCCTCCCGGGAATTCGGATCATCAGGACGTATCCGTCGGCCACCGTCGGGTTGAGAACAGGCTTGAAATAAGGTAACTCATGTGTTACCATTTGCTGTGATTGAGCTTCGCTACTATCTCGCAAGTGACGGGCAAAGCCCGTTTGAAGAATGGTTCTCCGGCCTGGAAGCCGCTCCGGCGGCCAGGGTGTCGGTCGCCCTTGCACGGCTCGAACAGGGCAACCTCTCGAACGCCAAAGGGGTAGGGGATGGGGTCCTCGGATACCGGGTCGATTGGGGCCTGGGTACAGGGTCTATTTTGGGCGTGACGGCGAGGCGCTGGTGATCCTGCTGACGGGCGGGACCAAGAAACGGCAGCAACAGGACATCGACGCGGTGAAGGCGCTGTGGACCGACTACAAGCGGCGCCGGCCGCGGGGAGGATAGGGAGGCAGCCATGGCACTGACGAAGAGCTTCAAGGAACTGGTACAGCGCCGCGTCGCGGCCGATCCGGATTTCGCCGGCGCGCTTCTGCGCGAGGGCATCGACACCATGCTGACCGGCGACGTGGGCACCGGCAAGGCGATCCTACGCGACTATATCAAGGCGACCGTTGGCTTCGAGAAGCTGGGCGAAGCCACGGGAACCCAGCCCAAGAGCCTGATCCGCATGTTTGGCCCACGCGGCAATCCGCAGGCGCGCAACCTGTTCGGCGTCCTCGTCTATCTGCAAGAACAGGCGGGCGTTCAGCTGCACGTGACGCCTGCGCCACGCTGACTCAGATTATCTCCCATGGGCGTCAACACATTCCTTCTGGACCGGCGCACCGCCACGCTCCTGGTCGGTGGCAGAAAGCAGACGGTCGGAACCCTACGGCGCTTCTACAAGATCACCGAATTGGACGACGAGCGGTCGGCCGAGCTCGATGCCGCGGCACGTATCACGCCGTCACCGGCCGCCGCATTGATTGTGGACATCTCGGAATTGCCGCTCGCCGACGCGCCGGACAAGCCGGTCGCGGCGCACCTGGTGCTGGGCTGGGACGAGGGCAGGGGGACCGTCACGGATTTCGGCTGGGACTACCTGCCGAAGCTCGGCTATGGCGTGCGCGATCCGGCAAGTGGAAACTATACTCTCCATGAGGAACGCGCCGGCCTGCTGCACGACATCGACCGAACCCGTGCCCACGAACTCGCCTTGATCGACGCGGACGGCAAGCTGATACCGCACGGCCAGCCGCGCATCACGGCATGCCGCTCGGTGAGACCCTATATCGCCGGTTATGTCGAAGCCGATTGCACCTTCGACAGCGGCACGGGTGCCAAGCTGCTGGTGGCGACATCGCACGATGCGCCGCCGCCGGAGCAATGGTTCGTCGGAAAGCGCCCGATGGATGTCGAGCGTTACCGGCAGGACGGGGCAAAGCCTAAACCGGTGTAGGGCATCCAGTGGCGGTCATTCCGCATCATGAAGAGGGGGAAGCCATCGGGCGAATTGACAGTTTTAGTATGTTCTCTATAAGTTCTCCCTTGCCGGGAATCGACGGCATAAACGAGAATCGCGCGCTCCGACTCTGTTTGAGGTTCCTATCGGGATGTCCAGCCACTCACGAAGCCCTGTGCTGATTGTCCTCTTCTGTGGTGCCGGAGGTTTGAGCGAAGGGCTTCGACAGGCTGGTTTTATCCCCGCTGTGGGCGTCGATTTTGATCGCAACGCGCTATCCACGTACGCGCAAAATCACCCCGCCTCAAAGCCCGTCCTCTCGGATATACGGACTGTCACCGGCGAGCAACTCATGGAACTAGCAGGGACGCCAGATATCGATCTCGTTGCCGGCGGGCCAAGTTGTCAGGGATTCAGCACCCACGGAAAGCGCGTAGAGGATGATCCGAGGAACTATCTCTTCAAGGAATTTGTTCGCTTGGTCGGTGAGATCAGACCAAAATACTTCCTTATGGAGAACGTCAAAGGCTTGCTTACATACAGCAAGGGGCACTTTCAAAATCTGATCGAAACCTCATTCAGCGCGATTGGATACCGGGTTGCATCAACAACCATCTGTGCCGCGCACTATGGCGTGCCGCAAATGCGCCACCGTATCGTGTTTATCGGCACACGGCTCGAAGATGGCGAACTCTCGTTCCCAATGCCAAGCCATGGGGCCGGTGTTGATGGCTTGCTCCCGCTGGTAACGGTGAGCGAAGCCATCGGTGATCTTCCTCTGATGGGGAACGCCTACAAACAAGAAACATGGTCGTACGCATCTAAGCCAAAGTCTGACTTTCAACGAAAGGCAAGACAGAAATCTGCCAAGACCGTTAGTCTGCACCAAGCCCGGTCACTCTCAGTTTTGGCGGCAGGAATAGCGAAATTTGTCGGTCAAGGTGAAGGCCTGCGATCAGTACCGTTTGAACATCTGCCAGACCGATTCAAAAAAATGCGGCGTATCAGCAATGGTGAATTGAGGCGCGATTGCACCACACTCTATCATCGCCTCCACCCCCACAGGCCGTCGTATACGATTACGTGTAACTACTCGAACATAGCATCGGGTCCCTTCCTTCACCCACGGGAAGATCGGGCAATCTCACATCGGGAAGCCGCACGGCTGATGTCGTTCCCGGATCACTTCCATTTTTATGGCGCCTGCTATGAACGACAGATTGGAAATGCTGTGCCACCTCTGCTCGCTTCGGCAATTGGACAACACATCATCACGTTGATCAATCGTCGTTCCGAGAGCCGGCGCGCTAAACTAAAGATCGTCGCTTAGAGGTTAGGAAATGGTCCACCTCAAGCCGGAGAGGGTTAAGCATGCAATAAACAGCATTCAGCAATGGTACACGTCTACGCAACCTCAAGCAGCGAAGCATATCATCCCGCTCCTTGCGCTTCTCGAAGCGGGCGCCGGAAATATGTCGGAGGTTCGCCTTGAGGAGACCGATAAGGACGATCATCCACCAAACGATTACAATTTTTGGGATCGCTATCTACGGATAGATGACGCCTCTGATAAGCCGTACTTCAATTTTCTGACGTTGAAGCGAGGCACAAAGACCTACCCGCACAGCAATGCCGCGACCATTAGGAAACGAACCTTCCTCGCATCGTGGCACGCAGTGGAATTGCGAGAAGATGGGGAAAACAGCTATTGGACCCTTGCGGATGACTATGCCGAAATATTCCGCACCAAAGCTCTGACGAAGGCCGGCAACCTTTTCAAGATACCCGTATTAGATCTGGGTATCGCCCTTTTTAGGACCGACGAATTTCCTGATGGATCAACAGCCACCACTATCGTTGATAAGTTCAGACAGACGTTTAGTCAGCGCGATCCGGATTTTCAGCAAATATTCGATTTTAAAGAAGAACCGGCCCAATATCTCTTTACCTCTGACCCGGTTAACGTACCCGGAGATTATGATGCAGTCCTGCTTGCGGCTCTGATATCGGATGAGGCAAACCCAGAGGATCAAGAACCTGTCCCAGCGATCTCCAAGCTAGAAGACGCTGACGACCATATTCTCATTCAGGTCCAGCAGCTTCTGAGGCTTGGCACCTCTGGCATCATCTTCAGCGGCCCGCCCGGAACAGGAAAGACTTACTATGCCCAGCGAGTGGCAGCGTCAATTGTCGCCGACGTGGACCAAGATATTTTCCGCGTGCAGTTTCACCCATCGTTTGGGTACGAGGATTTCATTGAAGGCTACCGTCCCAGCGAGGATAAAAAATCGGGCTTCGGAGTCGTAGACAAACTGTTTTTAACTGCGTGCAGGCGCGCGAAAGAAGTGTCGAGCTACGTCGTTTTCATTATTGATGAGATAAATCGG
>CAMDRB010000163.1 GCA_945906455.1 Caenispirillum bisanense | reverse complement strand
GTCGCTATCAGGTGACGCTGAAAGTTGGTTTCGCGCTGGAATAGCGATCCGCAGACCGGCGGCAGCGGCAGACCGACGGGGCTGACCTGTCGGTTGACGCCCGTTGGGGCGCTTGTTTGACGCAGCCCTGGGTAGTCGGGGCCAAGGAGTATTAGCGGCGGGAAGGGCTGCCGTATCCGTGCCTTGGTTTCACCTGAGAGTATGTCCGGAATTGACCGCTTCACTTGGGGTCGGAGGCCACAGCATTATCATGGCGGAGCCTTCGCCTACCACAACCGGGATGGGCCGGTCCGTCGCGCCAACCGCCTTGGTCGATACCGGACACGCCCTTTGGGGCGGCTGGATATTCGCGCAACCGGCCGCTGGAGCGGATGGTACGCGATGCCCGCATGTTCACGATCGGCGGCGGCACCGCACAGATCTTGCGGACTGTTGTTGCCTCGCGGCTCCTCGGCCGGAAGCTGCCGCAGTCGCGCGACGGCTACAGCGACCGGGTTGGAACTGAGTAAGGGACGAAGGCGAAACAGCAGGCTCGACCGGCGGCGCAATTGACGCGGAGGAGGCGGGGCTGATGAATTCATCGATCGCCAGTGCCAAGCCGAACACGATCCGCGATTGCTTGCGCCATTCTACAGGGAAGCCGCCGCGCGGGGCGAATGCTCCAGGTTGCTTCGAGCAATGCCAGGGTCATCAACACAATCGCTATTGTCAGCGACGTCACGCGCTAGACTGAGCCCAGGTTGCTTACCCGTTGGTGGTTGAACACTGCGCGCCTGACCGACAGGCTTGGGGAACTAAAGCAGTCAGATGGCACCGATGAAAACACGACTTCAGGGTGCCTCTAAAAATCCCGAATTTCAGCGCATTACGAAGGGAATAATGCGTGATATCAATAGACCGCTTTCCCTCCAGTCGGATTTTTAGAGGTGTCCTTCAATCACTTACTGCTCGGCCAGCGCTTCACGGTCACGCGATTTTCATCGATCTCGAAGGCCATCAAATCCTCTCCGATCTCAAGCGGTCCGTCATATGTTTCCCTCGTTTGCGCCGTTAGCTCGGCAAAAGTGACCGATGGCACGTTAGGACGGGCAAGCAAAACAAAGTGGGTGTAAGCAGCAAGTTTCGGACGAGCCCGGCTAAACACCCGCCCCGCCTCCTGCGGAGAGGTGTGGTGAGCCATGACACGTCGAACCTGCGCGTCATTCTCAAGCTCGGGCCGTATCGCAGCGACCTCGTGAATCAGCAGGTCCACACCGGTGGCATACTTGATGACGTTCTCACTAAACCGCGTATCACCTGATATGACGACTGTCCGCCCCTTGTATTCTATCCGATACCCATAGGTGGGCTTGATTGCATCGCCGTGATCAACCTCAAACGCGATCACCCGAATGCCATTCTTTTCATAGATTATTCCCTCTTTCTGAAATTCTTCTGAAATGACCGCGACGCCTTCTGGTGGGTAATTCTCGTCGGCGATCCGAATGCGAATATCTGCCGCATACGCGCGTTCGAGATTGGTCATCAACTCCTTCGTACCCACGGGGCCGATCACATGAAACGGCGTTGTGCGGCGCGCCCAAGGTGCGCCGAGCCAGCCGCTCAGCCAGATATCAGGTATGCCAGAAACGTGATCGGAATGAAAATGGGTAAGAAAAAGAGGGCCGACATTACGTAAAGGTATCTTTAATTGAAATAGTCGGATCGTGGCGCCGCGCCCGGCATCAAACAGCAATTTCTGGTCGCCTGCCTCGACCAGGGTCGCTGGGCCGAACCGATCCGGTAATGGTGGCGGAGCCCCGGTGCCAAGCAGGGTTACACGAAAGTCGGCCTGTGCGCGCGCTGGTGTAGCGAAAGTGATAGCAATCAGGAGAATTTGTGCGCCAAACGCAAGAAACCATTTCATCGTATTCCCCAACTGTCCGAGGTTCGCCTCAAGTTATAGCACATACAGCACACATAAATGCATCCTGCAAGCTGATTTCTGCTTCGCGTATTTTGCCGGTGACTCAAAGACACCGATCATCTCGCGGCCGGAGCGAGGCGCTACTCCGCTTCGGCGAGATTAGGCCTCCATAAAAGAGCTCTTTTACGGACGGCAAGAGACCGCACGGAACCACCCTCAAACTTCCATCTGTTTGCTGACATTTTTCTCAGTTCTAGGATTCCACTAGACCGAGCTTCCTTCTCCCCTATACTTCAACTCCTTGAAAAGCCTCGACTCAGCGCCTGAAACCCCTCCAGAATGTAGTCATGTAATATCATTCTTGAGACTTGTACGCCAGGGCCAAATATGCCCTCATCCTCCCATGCAAATCGAATCCGTCCCCAACCGGAACTCACCCCCGGCCATCCTCCTCCGCGAAAGCTACCGCGAGGGCGGCAAGGTTCGTAAACGCACGCTCTGTAACCTCTCCCATTGGGCTCCGGCGCACATCGAAGGGCTGCGCGGCGTGCTGAAAGGCGGCACCGTCATCGCCCCGGACCGCGACGCCTTCGCCGTCACCCGCTCCCTGCCGCACGGGCACGCCGCCGCCGCGCTCGGCACCGCGCGGAAAATCGGCCTCGACACCATGCTGGGACCCGGCGGCAACCGCTGCCGCGACCTTGTCCTGGCCATGATCGCCGCCCGGATCATCGATCCTGGCTCGAAACTGGCCGCCGCGCGGGCGCTCTCCCCCGAAACAGCCTCATCCAGCCTGGGCTCGCAACTCGGTCTGGGCGAGGTCGGCGAGGACGAGCTTTACGCCGCCCTCGACTGGTTGGGCGAACGCCAGCCCGCGATCGAGACGGCTCTGGCCAAACGGCACCTGAAAAACGGCACGCTGGTGCTGTACGACCTTTCCTCCAGCTATATGGAAGGCACCCACTGCCCGCTTGCCCATCGCGGCCACAGCCGGGACGGGCGCAAGGGCACGTTGCAAATTGTTTATGGACTGCTCTGTGCCCCGGATGGCTGTCCGGTCGCCATTGAGGTGTTCGACGGCAATACCGGCGATCCAAAGACGCTCGCCCCTCAGATACAGAAGTTGAAACAGCGCTTCGGCCTCGATCACGTCGTGCTGGTGGGCGATCGCGGCATGATCAGGCCGCGAAACGGACTGATGTGCCGGAAGGCGTCTGCCGCACTCACCGAGGCGAGGCTGACCGAAGACGTCAAAACCGCGGGGCTGGACTGGATTACCGCTCTGCGCGCGCCCGCGATCAAGGAACTGGTCAAGGGCGGGGCCTTGCAGCTCTCCCTGTTCGACGAGCGCGACATGGCGAGCATCACCAGTCCGGATTTTCCCGGCGAACGCCTGATAGTCTGCCGCAATCCCGAACTGGCCGCCAAACGCGCGCATAAACGCCGGGAATTGCTGGAAGCCACCGAACGCGACCTCGCGCGGATCCGGACCGCTGTCGCGCGCCAGCGGAACCCGCTGCGTGGCAAGGCCGAGATCGGCCTCGCCGTGGGCGCCGTGATCGAAAAGCACAAAATGCGCAAACACTTCGATCTGACCATCGACGAGGCCAGCTTTACGTTCGCGCGCAAAACGGACGCGATCGAGGCCGAGGCCGCCACCGATGGCATATATATAGTACGCACCAGCCTGGGCGCGGAGATCATCGACGACGCGACCGCCGTGCGGAGCTACAAATCCCTGTCCCAGGTGGAGCGCGCCTTTCGTTGCATCAAAACGGTCGACCTTCAGGTGCGTCCGATCCACCACTGGCTGGCGGGGCGGGTCCGGGCACATGTCTTCCTCTGCATGCTGGCCTATTATCTGGAATGGCACATGCGCCGGGCGCTGGCGCCCCTGCTGTTCGACGACACCGATAAGGAAGCCGCCGAAGCCGCGCGGGAAAGCCCGGTGGCCAAGGCCCAACGTTCGCCGGCGGCGATCCGGAAGCAAACCACCGGCCTCACCCAGGACGGGTTGCCGGTCCATAGCTTCCGCACACTGCTCGGCGATCTCGCCACATTGGCGTCAAACACCATCGTCACCGCGGTGGCACCGGCCCTGCCGCTGACCGTGATGACAAGGCCAACCGCGATCCAACGCCGGGCCTTCGACCTTCTGGGGATCGCGGTGTAGACAGTAAGGCCAGCTCCGAACATCAAATTGTAGTTTCTTATCAGAGGTTTGTTGTTTTTTGAAGAGGGAACTTCGGTTTAGCGGACCTCCCTCGACCTCTGCTACCCTAAGCCGTGATCGCGCGTACTAAGCGGCGACGCATCTATCCGCCGCCACCTGCCAAAAGGGCCGACGGCCAGCGGCATCCGCCTTCGCATGGCCAAAGCGGGTCAGTTCGAAGGCTTTTATCGCTCGGAACTCACAATGGGCGCAACACGGGCGAAGTCAAAAAGCAGTTGATACACGATCGACCTCGTCGCTCAATAGATCTGTTGCGAAAGGCGGCGCGCAGGAAATGCGAGCAAACAACTCTTTGAGTAACTGCCCAGGTAGGCCCAGCGAATGAGGTCTGTGGACGTGTTGGTGCCAGAAATGCCCGATAAATGGCCCTCAGCATGCCCACAGACCTCATTCGTAGGGCCTACCTGGGCACGCCAGCCGGGTACCTGGGCAGTTACCTCTTTGAAAACAATTAATTTCAACTCTGAGTAGAATCATGCCTTTTCAAACAGTTAGATTCTACGGTGGACTTTCGCAACAGGTCTAACCCATTTTATTCACAGGGTTGCCGAAAAGTCACATTATAACTCTAGTTCCGGATAGATACTTAAGCCGCTCTCCCCCAACGGCGCCGCATGACGGTCCGGTTGGGGGAATTCCGACTACGCAGCGGCCTTCAGCCCTTCGGCCACGGCAAACCCCGCCTCAGTCTTCTCCCGAATCTCCTCAACCGTCACCCCAGGCGCGATATCCACCAACCGCATCCCCCCATCCTGACCCTTCACCGGAATCTCAAACACCCCAAGTTCCGTGATCACCAGATCGATCACCCCAGCCCCCGTCAGCGGCAGGTTGCACCGCTTCAGCAGCTTGGGCTTGCCGCCGGCGGTGTGCTCCATCAGCACCACCACGCGCCGCACGCCGGCGACCAGGTCCATGGCGCCGCCCATCCCCTTCACCATCTTGCCGGGGATCATCCAGTTCGCCAGATCGCCGTTCTCCGCCACCTGCAAGGCACCGAGGATCGAGATATCGATATGCCCGCCCCGCACCATGGCGAAGCTGGCGGCGCTGTCGAAGAAGCTGGTGGTCGGCAGCTCGGTCACGGTCTGCTTGCCGGCATTGATCAGGTCGGCGTCTTCCTCACCCTCAAACGGGAACGGGCCCATGCCGAGCATGCCGTTTTCCGAGTGGAGCTGGATGGACATGCCGTCTGGGATGTGGTTCGCCACCAGGGTCGGGATGCCGATCCCAAGGTTGACGTAGAAGCCATCTTGCAATTCCAGCGCCGCGCGGGCGGCCATCTGATCGCGGGTCCAGGGCATTGTGGTTGCCTCCTGCTCAGGAACGCTTGCGTACGGTGCGTTGTTCGATCCGCTTGTCGACGGAATCGAGCTTCACCATGCGATTGACGAAAATGCCGGCGGTGATGATGTGGTCGGGGTCGATCTGGCCGGCCTCGACGATGTGTTCGACTTGCACGACGACCGTCTCACCGGCGGTGGCCATGATCGGATTGAAGTTCCGGGCGGTCTTTCGGTAGATCAGGTTGCCCTCGGTGTCGGCCTTCCAGGCATGGATGATCGCCAGATCGGCGCGCAGGCCGCGCTCCATGACATAAGTGCGGCCGTCGAAGACCTGGGTGGGCTTGCCCTCGGCGATCTGGGTGCCGACGCCGGTCGCGGTGAAGAAGGCGGGCACGCCGGCGCCGCCGGCGCGGATGCGTTCGGCCAGGGTGCCTTGCGGGTTGAACTCGATGTCCAGTTCACCGGCGAGGTATTGTTTCGCGAAGGTGGCGTTTTCGCCGACATAGGAGCTGATCATCTTCTTCACCTGGCGCGTGACCAGCAGCAGGCCCAGCCCGGCGTCGTCGATGCCGGCGTTGTTGGAGATGATGGTCAGGTCCTTCACCCCGCTTTCCCGGATCGCCTCGATCAGCGCTGACGGGATGCCGCACAGGCCGAAGCCGCCGGACATGATCGTCATGCCGTCACGCAACAGGCCGGCCAGCGCCGCCTTCGCGTCCGGATACATTTTGTTGACCGCCATCCG
>CAMDRB010000162.1 GCA_945906455.1 Caenispirillum bisanense | reverse complement strand
AGGCGAGCCGCGTGATCGCTCGTTGTCGGATATCCATTGAAAGGGGTCTTGCCATGACTGCTGGCCTCCAAACCCAGCAGTCAGCTTGAATCACAATTCAAGCATTCAGGGAATCCCCAGATTCAGTCAAACCGCAACACGCTCTAAGGGGCGCTACGCGCCGTCGCGTTCAGCGGTTTTCCACGGCCGGCTGGGTCGATTTTATTCGGCCATGGAAATAGACAGCGAGCCGGGTCTTGATTTCAGCACCGACCTGTTTGATGCCGCGATTTTCGGCGTCGGCCTGCGAAGTAACCGTGGCGAACTGATCATCAAGAATATTGTAGCTGACGATCGACTGGACGCGGTCTGCGAAGACCGATCGGCCGCCTTCATTGAGATCGAATGTTGCCAAGAGTATGAGGTTGGCGCGCGAACTGGTGGCATCGGAACGGATGCCAAGTTCCTCCACGCGCGTGGAAAATCTGACGTCCAGATCATAGACCGCCGTCGACAAGCCCTTGGGCTGCAACTCCTCACGGAGGATCTGGCGCAGCTTCATGCCTTCGCGGTTGGCCAGCCAGCGAATCGAAACCGTGGAAAGAGCGTCGACCACGCCCGGCGCAGCGGCCGTGCTATGTTGGCCGTAGAGCGGCGTGAATCCACAAGCCGACAGCACCAATGCCGCGGCCACAGTGCTCGGCACAACGCCCAGCCGTTTAAACCAAGACCGCTTCAAGCCTCACACTCCGCACAATTCCGCGTCCACTATACTCAGCCGCTTATGGCGCTGCGACGATATTGACGATCTTACCCGGCACGACAATCACCTTTCGCGGCGCCCTGCCGTCCAATTGCCTTTGCACCGCCGCCAGCCCGAGGGCTGCGCTTTCACAGGCGGCCTTATCCGCGGATTTGTCGACCGTAACCGTGCCGCGCAACTTTCCATTCACCTGGACGGCTATAGTGACCATATCGTCCACGAGGAATGCCGGATCGAAGTTTGGCCACGGCGTCGCGGTCAAATTCGTGGTGTGGCCGAGCGCCAGCCACATTTCCTCGGAGATATGGGGCGTCAGCGGATTGATCAGACGTGCGGCGGTCTCGACGCCAAGGCGATAAACCGCATCGGCGCCGGCTTCGCCGCGGTCGAGTTCGGCGAGGCCGTTGGTCAATTCACGGATGCGCGCGACGGCCGAGTTGAAACGGAACTTTTCCAAATCGTCGCTGACGGCGGCGACGGCGCGGTGAACCTGGCGCAAGACCGCGGTCGCGGCTGGAGCCAAAACCGCCGGCAACGGAACCTCGGGGATTTCAGCCGCCGCCACCGCTAGTCGCCAAAGCCGGTTCAAATAGCGCCACGCGCCCTCGATCCCGGCATCGGTCCACTCCAGGTCGCGGTCGGGCGGCGAGTCCGAGAGCATGAACAGCCGCGCCGCATCTGCCCCAAATGTGTCGAGGATAATCTGCGGATCGACCGTGTTTTTCTTCGACTTAGACATCTTCTCCGAGCGGCCGACGGTCACCGGTTTGCCGTTGTGCGTGGCCAGCTCGCCGCTCTTGGTTATGGTGGCGGGCTCAAGCCAGGTCCCGTCGGCGGCGCGATAGGTTTCATGGCAGACCATGCCTTGCGT
The DNA here is from genome assembly GCA_945906455.1 of Caenispirillum bisanense. Taxonomy (GTDB): domain Bacteria; phylum Pseudomonadota; class Alphaproteobacteria; order Rhodospirillales; family Rhodospirillaceae; genus SHVO01. Next base: position 4,625 of record CAMDRB010000162.1, on the reverse strand, counting down.
GAACATACCGGCGAAGGGTTCCTTGAGGTTCAGGTAGCCGCACGCCGACATCGCCCGTGTGAAAAATCGCGAATACAGTAGGTGCAGGACGGCGTGTTCGACGCCACCGATATACTGATCGACCGGCAGCCACTTCATCGCTTCGGCTTGGTTGAACGGCCGGTCGTCAACATGCGGCGAGCAGAACCGCGCGAAGTACCAGGACGATTCAAAGAACGTGTCGAAGGTATCGGTCTCGCGCACCGCGTCCTTGCGGCAGGTCGGGCACGTGACGTGTTTCCATGTCGGGTGCCGTTCGAGCGGATTTCCGGGTCGATCGAACGTCACATCTTCGGGCAAGGTCACGGGCAAGTCGCGATCGGGCACCGGCACGGCGCCGCAAGACGCACAATGAATAATCGGAATCGGGCAGCCCCAATAGCGCTGGCGCGAAACACCCCAATCCCGTAAGCGGTACTGGACCGTTCCCTGGCCGCGACCGAGCGCTTTGAGTTTCGAAATGGCCGCGCCCTTGGCGGCATCCACCTTCAGGCCGTTGAGGAAGTCCGAGTTGATCGCCATACCGTCATCGGTGAAGGCGACGTCGCCGGCCTCGAGTTTGGCGGCAAAGTCGCCAGCATCCTCGCCCGCCGGCGCCACCACACAGCGCACGGCGAGGGCGTATTTCCGCGCGAACTCCATGTCGCGCTGGTCGTGTCCGGGGCAGCCGAAAATCGCACCCGAGCCGTATTCCATCAGCACAAAGTTGGCGACATAAACCGGCACCATAGTGTCGGGGAGAAAGGGATGGCGCGCCTTCAGGCCGGTGTCGTAGCCCTGCTTCTCCGCGGTTTCGATGGCTGCGGTCGAGGTGCCGCTGCGGCTGCACTGAGCGATAAAGTCAGCTAAAGCCGGATCGCGCTCGGCGGCTTTTGCCGCCACCGGATGCTGGGCCGATACCGCGCAGAATGAGGCGCCGAACAGCGTGTCGGGGCGCGTAGTGAACACCTCGAGCGCGTCGCCTAAGTCCTTGCCGGCGCCGTCGACGAGCGGCCAACTCACGCGCGCGCCCTCCGATCGCCCGATCCAGTTGTGCTGCATCAGGCGCACTTTGTCGGGCCAGCGGTCGAGGGTCTCGATAGCTTGCAGCAGATCTTCGGCGTAGTGGGTGATCTTGAGGAACCACTGATTGAGTTTGCGCTGCTCAACATCAGCCCCCGATCGCCAGCCCTTGCCGTCGATGACTTGCTCATTGGCGAGCACGGTGTGTTCGACGGGATCCCAGTTGACCCAAGACTCCTTGCGGTAGGCGAGGCCCACCTTCAAGAAATCCAGGAACATTTTTTGTTCGTGTTTGTAATATGCCGGTTCGCAACTGGCGAGTTCGCGGCTCCAGTCCAGGGACAAACCCAACGGGCGGAACTGATCACGCATCACGCCGATATTTTGGCGCGTCCAGGTGCCAGGATGAATCCCACGTTCCAGCGCGGCATTCTCGGCGGGTAAGCCAAAGGCGTCCCAACCCATCGGATGCAGAACGTTGAACCCCTTCGCCCGCTTGTAGCGCGCGACGACATCGCCGAGCGTATAGTTGCGGACATGGCCCATGTGCAAGCGCCCCGAGGGATAGGGAAACATCTCGAGCACGTAGTATTTAGGTTTGGAGGAAGAATCGTCAGCCTTGAAGCAGCCGTTGGCTGTCCAAGTCTTCTGCCACTTGGCCTCGGCCTCGCGGAAATTATATCGCTCTTCAGGTGATGCCATCGCAATTCCCAACGCCCCGGGGGCTCGCGAATACTATCGCGCCCCGGAGCCTCTCCCCGCGCGTGAAGGCGCGCATCTAATAGTTGCCGGCCTTCGCCGGCGCGGTGGAAGCCCCCCGCCGGATAATGCTCTAGTCGGTCTGCGCGACGGCGCGAAGTCGGAGTTCGCGCGCTTGACTGAGAACGGCGTTCTCGAACTCGACCGCGACCTCGGGACCTACCGTGACATCGTTCCAGCTGCCGGCAGCATTGCGTTGCTGGCGGAACACCGAGACCTTTAGACCATCGGCCCGCAGCATACGTCCGAGGATGTAGACGTTGACTTTGAAGCGCTCGTCCGGTGTTTCGGGCGGCGCGTACCAATCGCTAATGATGACGCCTCCGAAGGGATCGGCCGAAGCCAAGGGCATGAAAGATATGGTGTCGAGGGATGCGCGCCATAAGAACGCGTTCACGGCGACAGAGCCTTCGCTGCCACCCTTCTCGGCATTGCCGCTGAAGAGGTTGGCGCCCGAGCCGCCGGGGCCAAGCGCACCGTTCCTGGAGGCGGACGGATCCCGGTCGCCGCCAGCCGTAGGGGCCGCCTGGTAGTTATCCGAGCTACATCCCGCAAGCGCCAGGGTCAGGACCAGGGCGGCAAAAGTCGTCGACCCGAAAATCCCGTGGCGTCTACTGACCATATCGATAACTCCTTAAACACCGGCATCGCGGTCCGGAACCTTGAATACATATATAATTGTGCGACCGGGGGCCGTTTATAGCCAACCTCCATGCCCTTGCGAAGGGCTGGTAAATCCTGTTCAAACCGCCGGACTACCGCTCGGATGACAGCCCCGTAGTCCGTTGCGCCGAACGCACCTCGGCGACCTATTTCACAAAACCGTCAAATTACCGTCACAAAAGACGTTACATTGCTCCCCTATGGTCCCAGGGCTGTGAACTGACATCTATCTAGCTGTAAATAAAAGATAATCCACGCCGCCATGTGCGAAGATCTCGCCAGCGCAAGAACCGCTCCGCGGCGTCAAAACGGTCCGGACCAAGGAAAGATCAATGCGAAAGATTTCTTACGCCAAAGCGGCGCTGGCTCTGACACTGCTGGCAGCGCCGGCCTTCGCGGCCGAAAACCCGGCCGACCTTGCTCGCCAGATTAAGGCCCTCGAGGAGCAGCTGCGCGTAATTCAGCAACAGCTGGAAGCGATGAAAGCCAGTAGTGCCGCGCAACAGGAGGCGATCGACAAGGAAATCGCTGTCCGTGAAGCTGCCGTCCTGGCTGCGCGCGAGGCCAATCTCGCCGCCGGTGGCCAAACCGTTTTTGAAAACGGCGTCGTCAAGTCGATTCCGCCCGCTAACCCCAAAGTCGCCGAATCCGGCACCCACCGGTTCACCATGACCACTCCCGACGGCAATTGGAGCATCGGGCCCACGGGTCGCATCCATTTCGACGTCGGCGGATTCCTGAATCAGGAGCCCGAAGGCACCACCGGTCCCGGCACAACGGCCGGTGGCAAGGTCTCCAGCGGCGTCAACGTTCGTCGCGCGCGCCTCGGCATCGCCGGCAGGGCCATGGGCGATTTCACTTACTCCCTGATCTTGGATGCCGGCGGCGGGGGTGGGGACTCGACGGCGCACATCAACGAAGCGCGGTTCGGCTATTCCGGCATCCGGAACACCATCCTCGAGATCGGATACGGCTCGCAGTATTTCACCCTGGATGAAGCCACCAGTTCCAACGACATCATGTTCCTGGAGAGAAGTACGCCCGCGACGCTCGCGTCCAACTTCAATTCCGGCGATCCGCGCGCTGCCGCGGGCTTTCGCACCTGGGAAGCGAATTGGTGGTTCGGCGCATATCTCACTGCTTCGGCACCCAACGTCGCCCACGGACTGACCAACCGGGGCTTTGGTGCTTACGAGCGCGCCACCTATCAGATTGTTCAGACCGAGCTAACCTCGTTGCATGTCGGCATAGGCGGGGCGCAGGTTTTCCAAGCACCGAACACGGGCCCCGGCACCGCGGCCAGCTTCACCATGGGTGACCGCCCCGAAAATCGCATCGACGGGACGCAGCTCCTGAGCACCGGCGCCCTTGGCAGCGTCGCCAGCCCCGTGACCGGTGTCCAGGTCTATGACTTTGAAACCGCCGCGACCTATGAAAACTTTTATTATCACGGCGAATACTTCCGCTATGTCGTAGACCGGCGCGGCAAGCCCGCGGCTAAATTCGACGGCGCCTATGCGCAGATTAGTTACACGATTGGCGGCCGCCGCATTTATTCACCGGCCACCGGTGCCTATTCGGGGGTCAATCCGGTGACGCCGTTCTCGCCCAACAAGGGCGGTTTGGGCGCCTTCGAGTTCGCCGCGCGCGTCAGTTATGCGAACCTCGTTGACCACTACACCTCAAGTCTGCCCGCGGCCGCTCAGCCTTTCATGGTCAACGGCGGGCGCCAGACCAACTATACCGCCGGCCTTAACTGGTATTGGAATTCGAACATGTTGGTGAAGGTCAACTTCATCCATACCAACATAGATAAAGCGAATCCGGTCACAGCAACGAATCCCCAGCCTGTGGGCGCAGGCCTTGAACTCGATGCCGTGGTTGCCCGATTCCAGGCCATGTTCTAGACCGCATTCCGAGCGTATTGAATCGCGATTGCGGTCCAGATTCTTGATGTGGTCGCATTGTCTCGCGCTAGTGGATCAAATCTAAGAAAGAGAATCCATTGGGGAGTCCCTGACCGATACTGTCGTGCGAGTCTGGCGGATGCACCAGACAAAGCACGTTATCAAGCGACTGAGTGCCAAGTCCCGCGCGACGCTTGAGGGGGTATTGGCGGACCGCAACAGCCCGCAGAAGTACGTATGGCGCTCCCAGATCGT
>CAMDRB010000161.1 GCA_945906455.1 Caenispirillum bisanense | reverse complement strand
GCTGGCCTCCAAACCCAGCAGTCAGCTTGAATCACAATTCAAGCATTCAGGGAATCCCCAGATTCAGTCAAACCGCAACACGCTCTAGAATGGGATAACCCATTGAAGTTCGTGCCTTAAACTCCCGCCGCCCGGAGGCGGTTAGGGCGGCAGTGTGCGACCGAGCGGCACGGCAAAGAAAAAGGCGCCATCTGGCGCCTTTTTCATTCACTCAATCAACTTAACCGGGCATCACGGAGCCGAAGCCAGGCGCTGCGGCTGGTCGGGACCAGAGGCAACCTTTTGTCCGGAATGCTCGATGAACACCTGGGTCAGTTTTATGGTCATGGCCGAGGAGATGGCAGTCATGGCCCCCGACTGGTCCGGATAGCCGTCGGCCAGCCGGCGGAGTTGCCGATAGAGCGAAGGCTGGGAAAGCCCGCCGTAGCTCGAATGGTGCGTGGACCAAGACCGGACCAGCTGCGCGTACCAAGTCTCGACGTCGGCGTAACCGGCGAGCAAGCCCTCGGCATTCTCCGGACCCAGCTTGACGTTGAAGCGCAGCCCGCGAATGTCGTAGGCGCCGGGCCGGCCCAGGAACACCGCCCAGGGCCAATGCACGTCGGACGGTTCGGTGGTCAGGACACCGTCTTTGATCTTGCCTTTAATGTGATGAATGAACCGCGCGCCAAAGCGCTCGTCGGCGCGGTTGGAGCCGCCGGGCATAATGTTGGCGCCGGTGGCATCGGTCATCAGCCGGTCCTTGCCGCGATAAAGTGTCACCTCGACCGAGTCATCGTCGGTGAGACTATCGACCTTGGTGAGTTCCATCAGGACCCGGTTGAAGTTCATCTCACGGACCCACATGTTGGTGAAGTGGGCGAAGGTACCGTCCGGCGCGCGGAACAGGCGCGTACAGCCGATCGCACGGAACAGCTGGTTGTCGACGCCCTGCTCGCCCGACACCGAGGTGAAATCGCCGGGCCCGACTTTGCCGTCGAGATTGAGGCCGATGGCGGTCTTGCCCTTGGCTTCGCGGTAGCTGAAATTGTCTTCCTTGTCGGTCGGATAGCGCGCGACGCCTTCACGCTCTAGCTGGGTTCCCTCGACGGTTCCGCCATTGGGGAACAGCGCCTTGAACTGCTCGCGCGGGCCTTCGTTATAACCGTCCGGACATTCGGCTTTGCCATCCTCGGTCTGGTGAAGCGCCCAGCGGGCTCCGGTCAATACGTAGCCGATCTTGCCGTCCTTAAGTGCGCCGGCTGCATCATCGGCGAAGGCGGCGGTCGAGCCGAGGCCGCCAACGACCATTGCAGCGCACAGCGCACGTGCCGCAAAACCGGTACCAGGATCTTTCGGAAATTGAATTTTCATAAGTCGCTCCCTCATTTGTAGGGGTTGTTAGCCGGCATTATTGAAATAGTCATCACGCAAGAAGAAGGCTTTAAAGCCATTGCGGCTGCCCCCAAATTCGCCGTTACCGTTGCCGTAGATATCGCCCGGCGCCTTATCGCCCGCGTACGTATAGACCGGCGCGTCTTGATAGGCCCAAACACGCAAGGCGCCTGGCTGGCCGGGTTTGGCAAGATGCCCGGTCTGAGGGTCGATCTCGATCACGCTCCAGGTGCGGCTTGTGCTCTTGGCGTCGGCAGCGGCCACAACATAGGGCCAATCGCGCAGACACCTTTCCACCTTACCGCCGCCGCAGATGGCCAGGCGGTAGACTTGCGGCGCGGCCACATGATCGCAGGCCATCTGATCGGCGGAGTCGTCGGCGCAGTTATAGACGTAGATCGACTTACCCTTGGCATCGGCGAGCACGACGCCGGTTTCGGTGTCTTGCATCGTGAACTCTTTCGGCGGCGACGGGGCTTTCCGCGTATAGACATTCGTCCAACCCGGGACGTCGCTGCCCTGAAGGCTGCGAATGTCTGAATCCAGCGCATTTGTGTAGAGTGGCGCCTTGCGGAACGCCCACTGCCGGACGCCCGCGGTGCGCTCGAAAATCGACCATTCACCCTGGGGCCGGGCCGATACCGGCGCGATTACCGGGACCCAGGTGCGCGCACAAGCCGCGTCGCAATTGGATTTTTCCGGGCCGTCCTTGGCGGAGGCATAAACCGAAAAATTCTTGGCTGTCACAAGTTGGCGGCCCAAGGCGGTTGAAGTCACGTAAAAGCCAGGCGGGATCGCCGGCGGCACGGTGGCGACTTCGCGGGCGGCCGGACCGTCACCGCCCGACTGGCGGGTGGTCGCGGCCATGACATCGCCCGGCACCTTGTCGACGATCGAGGTGTAAAGCACGTGCTCGTTGTAGGCCCACTGCTTCCTGCCGTCCGTGCGGGTGACGATGGTGAACGCGCCGACGGGCTTGGCATCGTCGGATGCCAGAGCCGGCGGCCACACGGCCGCGCAGCTTAGCCGCTTTTCCAATTCAGGTAATTCCAGGCCCGGAGGATAGGGGCTCATCAGCCCCGCCGTATGCGTGGTCACCTTATCGGTGCACATGGATTGATTCTTCGGATCGCCGGTAATGCCGTTGCGCATCGTCGACTGCGGCCAGTAATAAAGGGTCATGCCCCGCGCATCGGCGAACACCGGTCCGTCAAGTTCACTATTCTCGACGCGAAAGCCCCCGGGCATCGGGACGCGCAAGAAGTCCTCGGTCTCGACGGCGGCGGGCTTGGTTTCGGCCGCGGCGGCCTTTTCGAGGCCTAGGAACGGCGTGCCCAGAAATGTCCCAAACGTGAGAACGCCGGCGATCTTCAGAACTTTGCGCATCCGTTGTCGTCCTTTGATGAGGTGTCGCGTGAACGGCTTAGACCAGCATATCCCCGATTTCCTTGGATGAAGTATTCGACTGGGTACCCCACGAGGAGACATCGAGGCCAAAAACCTTCATCGCCGTCAGGCCAAGGCGTGTGCTGGGCGTGCCGCCGCCTTCTAAGTGCAAGCCGGTCTTGATGCGTCCGCCGGCGCGTCCGGCGGTGAACATCGGCTGATTGTCGATCGAATGAATGCGCGCGAGCGCTTGGTCGGTGGTGGCGTAAATCAGCATATTGTCCAACAACGTGCTGTCGCCTTCCTTCACTTTCGAGAAAGCCTCGACGTAGTAAGCCCAGTGGTCGAGGGCTCGGCGGATGAACCACGAGGTTTGCGGCTGGTAGCCGAGCTTCGCATCCACCGCTTCTTCGTGCGAGGCGGTATGGTGCGGCTTGTCGTAGCCGGCTTTGCTGGTCGCGGCTGCCGACTGCGCGTAGGCCATATTGAAAACGCGGGTCTGATCGCAGGCGACCGCCATAACCATGATGTCGGTCATCATCTTGTGGCGGGCGCCGACGAGTTCAACATCCAAGCCCGGGTTCGGGTCTTCCTTGGGCGCGCTATTGAGAACGCAGGCAGGGCGCGGATCGGGCTTCTGGAGCTGCTGGTCGAGCTGACGCTCAAGATCGCGCAAGCCGGTGAAGTATTGGTCGAGGCGCGCCTTGTCTTCGGCGCCGACGGCGTTGCTGAGATCCTTCGAGCTCTCCATGACGCCCGACAAAACGCTCTTGCGCACCATGACGCGCGGATTCGGCTTGAACTCGGCCGCATTCGGATTCTGGAAATCATCGCCGAACAGCTTGGCGTAGAACTGGACCGGCGACCAATCGGCGATATTGATCGAATTGACGTTCTCGTAGCTGAAGCTGTCGCGCACGTCGCCCGTGGCGGTCGCGGTCAAGGTCTGGAAGCGCGTCGTGCCGCCGATCTTCTTGGCAATGGTCACGTCGATGGTTTCGCCCGGAAGATCAGTCTGGTTCATGGGCGCGATGCCGGTGCGGGCGATGACCCAACCGGTCTTGTGGCAAAGGTTCGGCGCCGCGTCGCGGAATCCGTTAAAGCTTGTGTAGAGATTGATGCGGTCGCGCACCGGCGCGAGCATAGCGATTTCTTCGGGCAAGTCGAAATTCGCGCCGAGTTTCTTGGGCACGAAGATGTCCTTGTTCATGCCGAGGCCCCACGACCAGGTTCCGAAACGGACGGGGATCGGCGTGCCGTTGGCCAGCGCCGTGCCATTGCCGTTGAGGAAACAGTTGAGCAGCGGCAGGGCGACCGTGACGGCACCGCCGTTGAGTAGGCCGCGCAGGACACGACGTCTATTGATACCGTTCATGGATATCTCCCTTGTTATCAATTGGCGGCAGGGGCTTGCGTCGACGACGCATCAGCCGTCTTCACCGCCGATGCCGGTGGAACTGGATTTTCAACAACTTCTGAAAAGGCGTCACTCATCACGATCATGCGCAGGAGATCGGGCAAGCGATACCCGGATTGCGCGAACCCGCGGTCGAGGGCGGTCAGGGCCGCGTTATCGGCCAAGGTCAGCGGCCCGCCCGTGCCGTAACTGTAAAGGCGTTTTACCAGGCATGACGCCAACGCCGGATGATCGTGCAGCGCCTGGCCCAACCCTTGAACGGTGTTGAAAGGCTTGCCGTCCAGGGCGCCGCTGACGTCGAGAGGCGAACCCTGCTCCAATTCGCGGAACTTGCCGGCGCCGTCGAAGTTCTCCAGCGCGAGACCCATCGGGTCGGTGATTTTATGGCAGCCCGCGCAGGCCGGCGTGGTGCTGTGCGCGGTCAGCCGCGCGCGGGCCGTGCGCAGGCTGGGGTCGGGATTCGTGACCGACGTGAAATCGACGTTGGGCGGCGGTGACGGTACTTTCTGGCAGAGCAGCTTCTCGCGCAACGCTTTGCCCCGGTAGGTCGGCGAACTACGGGCGGGGTGCGCGTTCAAGGCCAGAAAACTGATTTGCGATAACAGGCCGACGCGCGGGCTGCCTTCGGGAAACGCATAAGGCACCCAGCCGGGCGCCGTCTGCACCTGATAGACCGTCGCCAGCGCCGGCGACATAAAGGTTTCGCGGGTCGTGTACAGGTCGCGATAGTCGTTTTTACGCGTGATCAATTGATCGATGATGGTCCGCATGGTCTGTTCGCGAGCATCGCGGAGCGTGGCACCCGTGACCATGGGATAGACCGCCGCATCTTTGGCGAGATTGCCGAAGCCGTCGAAGCCAAGCATATCGTCAAAGAACGTCCGCACGCCGACTTCCAGGCGCGGGCTGGCCAGCATCATATCGACAATGCGCGTGCGGCCCTTCTTGGTATAGAGTTCACCGTTTTCCGCGGCCTTCAGTAGCGCGTCGTCAGGCGCGGCGTTCCACAGGAAGAAACTAAGCCGCGAAGCCAGCGCATAGGCGTCAAGGCGCCGCTTTCCGGGGTTCTTTGGGTCGGGTTCGGTCGTGTCGGCGATCAAAAGAACCTTAGGATCGATGAGCATGCCTTCGATCACCGTCGCCAGTCCGGCGTAGAAGTCCTTCAAGTCGGTGGCGCCTTTGTGGGCCTGGGCCACCATCTCGGTCACCTTGGCCGCGGCCAGCGGACGCCGGTACAAGAGCCGCCCGGTCTGCGTGATGAACAGCTTGGAGCACGCGTCATCCGCGGCAGTTTCGCTGGCCGGCTTGCACGGAACCAAATAGTCCCGGTGCGAGGATGTCTTGAGTTCGATGTTGCCCTTGGCCACGACTTGCGCCGCAATCGCAGATGCGCTCCGCTGAAGCTGCTGGAGTTCGCCGGCGGTCACGCCCGCCTTGGCGGCGCCCGAGGCAATGAGCCCATCGGTCCGCTGCAACGGCGCGAACGGCGAACCGATTTCAAGGTCGCCGCCGAACACATAAACCAGGGTATTAGCGTATTGCTCGGCGCTCATGCGCCGTACGCGCGCCGGCGTGGCGGGGTAGTCGAGCCCAGCGGCAGCGGATCCGGCCACGACCTTAGACGCCGTTGCCGCGACACTTTTATCCGACGCCAAGTCCGAGCAGCCCATGAGCGCGAGGGCCACAACGAGACATCCGGCGCCCGCCATGAGGCCGCGGCCTAGAACTCCCCGCCGATGTGGATTAGCGCTAACAAAATCCGGGCCCAATCTGGCCTCCCTTACGTACAACCCTAGTTTCTACTCCGCCGGCGGCGACTTGGTAATACAACTCCCGCGCGAGCAAAGGTTGGGGCACAAGGACGCCTCCCGCCCCCGGGCAGCCCCCATGTCGCAACGCTACAGAGTTAATATAATCCATCCATCTGGAGCCATCAATAAGCAGTATAACCTAGTGGATGAAATCTAACATTTGATTCCCGCCGGGGATTCCCGGTTGGGTCGTGGCGTGCGAGTGTGGCCGCATGCGAAAAGGCATTTTGCTCACAGTTACGGCGTCAGCGCGGCGCCGATTGAAGGCGCTGCTGAAGAATCGCAACG
>CAMDRB010000160.1 GCA_945906455.1 Caenispirillum bisanense | reverse complement strand
GTCCGCCAATACCCCCTCAAGCGTCGCGCGGGACTTGGCACTCAGTCGCTTGATAACGTGCTTTGTCTGGTGCATCCGCCAGACCCGCACGACAGTATCGGTCAGGGAACCCCCAATGGATTCTCTTTCTTAGATTTGATCCACTAGGGGGTGAGACAGTGAGACAGCGGCCAGAGATAATCGTACCGTGTACAATTGAATGCGAGGCTGTCCCATTTTTCGCAAGCCCGGGAAATGGGACGCTGGGACACCTTTAGGCGGCGGTGAGTTGGGCCCGGTAGCGCCGGCCACGAAACCCAACAAAAAGCCACAGGACCTTGGTCAGGAGCCGAGCCGCCCAACCCTCGGGATCGAGGCCCGCGGCTTGCGCGAACATATAACCGGCGCGGCGCACGTGACGTTTCTGGTAAAACCCAAAGGTCCTCTGGCCGTAATCGGCCGCGGCGCGTGACCGGTTGTAAGGGCCTGCCACGGCGTTGCCGGCATGATAAGCCGAGGCGATTTCGTCGTCGTCGGCTTCCCGGAAGCGCGTGAAAGCCACACGCAGGCGGCCCCACTTGGACGCGCCGGTCGCTTGCGCGGCGTAGCGCTCCATATGGGTGAAGAACAATCTGAAGTGCCGAAACTCATCGGCGGCGATGTTCTTGCAGATCTGTTTTAGAACGGGCTCGTCGACGGCGTCGCGGATGGCGGAATAGAACGAGCTGGTTCCGGTTTCGACCACGCAGCGCGCGCACAACTCGCCGAGCTTCGAGCCGCGTACCGAAGCCGTCGCCTCCACCGGAATTCGATACATCGCGGTGAACGCGGCAAAACTTTTGTCGAAATCGAAGGCGGGATCGGCGAGCGCGGCCCAGCGGCCCAGGGCGAGGCCGTGTTGCTCTTCCTCGGCGGCCCAGGCAACGGCAACAGCACAAAATGCGGAATCATCGCCAAAGACATTGCTCAGGTAGCGGCCGTAGTCGGCGCCATTGCGCTCGACCATGGCCGCGGTCTTGATCACCTTGAGAACGTCCGGCGACACCTTCGATGGATCGAAGCGCGACCAGTCAATATCGTCGAGGGTCCAACACGGCTGCATGGGTGCAAGCTTAGCCAATGTCAGTCTGCTAATGAAGACCGGCGGCGGCCTCGGTCATCACGTGCGCGGCAGCCAGCGCGGCGTCGGCCCTCTTGCGCTCTTCACCGCCGGTGGCTTGTTCAAGCTGGGACTTCGCCCGAGCGACGCGCTCGGCGGCGAAAGCAACGGTGAGGCTGGCCTGGGGAATCGCTTCATCCACCAGAACCGTGCACGTCGAAGGCGTCACCTCGGCGAACCCGCCGGTGACGAAAAAGCGCTCTTTCACGGCATTGCCCGCGTAGACGTCGACAAAACCAGGCCGCAGCGTCGACAACGTCGGCGCATGCCGCGGCAACACGCCGAATACGCCTTCGGCACCGGGCACGAGCACCATCTCGACCTGCTCGGAAAGCAACAACCGTTCCGGCGAAACCAGTTCCAACTTAAGCGTATCGGCCATCGAAATGTCCTAAGCTATTGGGGTACCCGCCGCCCTTAAGCAGCGGCTGCCATCCTCTTACCCTTCTCGATCGCCTGCTCGATGGTGCCGACCATGTAGAAGGCCTGCTCGGGCAGATGATCGTAGTCGCCGGCGACGATGCCCTTGAAACCCTTGATGGTATCGGCGAGCTGCACGAACACGCCGGGCGAACCGGTAAAGACTTCGGCGACGTGGAAGGGCTGCGATAGAAAGCGCTGGATTTTCCGGGCGCGGGCGACGGTGAGCTTATCTTCTTCCGACAACTCGTCCATGCCGAGAATGGCGATGATGTCCTGGAGCGACTTATAGGTCTGGAGAACGCGCTGCACGGCACGGGCGATTTCGTAGTGCTCCTCGCCCACAACCAGCGGGTCAAGGGCGCGCGAGGACGAGTCGAGCGGGTCCACGGCCGGATAAATGCCAAGCTCGGCGATCTGGCGCGACAGCACCGTGGTGGCGTCCAAGTGCGCGAAGGAGGTGGCCGGCGCCGGGTCGGTCAAGTCATCGGCGGGCACGTAAATCGCCTGCACCGACGTGATTGATCCTTTTTTGGTGGAGGTGATGCGCTCTTGCAAGGCGCCCATGTCGGTCGCGAGCGTCGGCTGATAACCCACCGCCGAGGGAATGCGTCCCAGAAGCGCCGAGACTTCCGAGCCGGCTTGCGTGAATCGGAAAATATTATCGATGAAGAACAGCACGTCCTTGCCTTCGGCGTCGCGAAAGTATTCGGCCTGGGTGAGGCCGGAAAGCGCGACCCGCGCCCGCGCGCCGGGCGGCTCGTTCATCTGGCCGAAGACCAGCGCGACGCGGCTGGTGTTGGACTTCAAGTCGATAATCCCGGACTCGATCATCTCGTGATAGAGGTCGTTGCCCTCGCGGGTGCGTTCACCGACACCGGCGAACACCGAAATTCCGCCGTGGCCTTTGGCGATGTTATTGATCAGTTCTTGAATCAGCACGGTCTTGCCCACACCCGCACCCCCGAACAGGCCGACTTTGCCGCCCTTGCTGTAGGGAGCGAGCAGGTCGACGACCTTGATGCCGGTGACCAGGATCTGGGTTTCGGTCGACTGCTCGACGAAGGAAGGCGCTGCGCGGTGAATCGGCAGGGTCTCCGTGAATACGATCGGGCCGCGTTCGTCCACGGGCTCGCCGATGACGTTCATGATGCGCCCCAGCGTGCCGGGGCCCACGGGCATGCGGATCGAGGTGCCGGTGTCGGTCGCCTTGTGGCCGCGCACCAGACCGTCGGTCGAGTCCATGGCAACGCAACGCACCGTCGATTCGCCGATGTGCTGGGCAACTTCAAGCACCAGGCGCTTGCCTTTGTGCTCGACGTCGAGGGCGTTCAAGATCGCGGGCAAGTCGCCCTCGAACTTGACATCCACGACGGCTCCCATGATCTGGGAAATCGCGCCGACATTGTTTTTTGCCATCTTCAGCTCCTGGTTCGTTCGGTCCGGGTTCGGCCCTTAAATGGCTTCGGCGCCGGAAATGATTTCGATCAGTTCTTTGGTAATCATGGCCTGGCGGCTGCGGTTGTATTTCATCGTCAGGGCATTGATCATGTCGCCGGCGTTGCGCGTCGCGCTGTCCATGGCCGTCATCTTCGCGCCCTGTTCGGACGCGGCGTTTTCCAGCATGGCGCGAAAGGTCTGGATGGCCAGATTGCGTGGCAGAAGTTCGCCGAGAATTTCCTGGTCCGACGGCTCGTAATCGTAGACCGTCGTCGCATCGCTCGATGCCGCGGCGGCGGGAACCGGGAACGGAATGATCTGCTGGCGGGTCACAACTTGGGTCATGGCCGACTTGAAGCGGGCATAAACCATGGTCGCCACGTCGAATTGACCGCCCGTGAACATTTCCGTGACCATGGAGGCGACGGTGTTGGCCTCGCGAAAGACCACCACCTTGCGGCCAAAGTCGGTGAACGAATTGACGATCAAGTCCTTGTAGTCGCGCCTGAGGCTCTCAAGGCCCTTGCGTCCGACGCAGAGAATCTTGACGGTCTTGCCTTTCGCCAGCAGCTCGCGGATGAGAACGCGGCTCGCGCGGATAATATTGGAGTTGAAGCCGCCGCAGAGGCCGCGGTTGGCGGTCAACACGACAACCAGGTGGGCGTCGTCCTTACCGGTACCCGCCAACATTGCCGGCGCGCCGGAGCGCGCCGCCGAACCGCCCGCCAGATTGCCGAGCATGCGTTCCATGCGTTCGGCATAGGGACGCGCGGCTTCGGCCGCATCCTGCGCGCGGCGCAGTTTGGATGCCGCCACCATCTTCATGGCGGAGGTTATCTTCTTCGTCGACTGAACCGACGATATGCGGACGCGGAGGTCCTTAAGACTTGGCATGGGACGGGCCCACTCCTGAACTCAACAGCAATCTTTAGGCAAACGACCCAGCGAAATCGTCGAGGAAGGTTTTGAGCTTAGCCTGGGTGGCGTCGGTCAACTGCTTCTCCGTGCGAATGGCGGCGAGGATGTCGGGCGCGCGTTCGCGCATGGCCGCCAGCATCGATTTTTCGAAGCGGCCAATATTGCGCACGGCGATTTTATCGAGATAGCCCTTGGTGCCGGCGAAGATCGAAACCACTTGCTCTTCAATGGGCACCGGCTGGTATTGCGGCTGCTTGAGCAGCTCGGTCAGGCGTTCGCCGCGCGCGAGCAGCTTCTGGGTGGCCGGATCGAGGTCGGCGGCGAACTGGGCAAAGGCGCGCATTTCGCGGTACTGGGCCAGCTCGAGTTTGATCGAGCCGGCGACCTGCTTCATGGCTTTGATCTGCGCGGCCGAGCCGACGCGGCTGACCGAGATGCCGACGTTCAGCGCCGGGCGTATGCCCTGATAGAACAGGCTGGATTCCAGGAAGATCTGGCCGTCGGTGATGGAAATCACGTTGGTCGGAATATAGGCCGAGACGTCGTTGGCCTGGGTCTCGACGACGGGTAGCGCGGTAAGCGAGCCGGAGCCGTTAGCGTCGCTGAGCTTGGCGGCGCGCTCGAGCAAACGGGAATGCAGATAGAATACGTCGCCGGGATAGGCTTCGCGGCCCGGCGGGCGGCGCAAGAGCAGCGACATTTGGCGGTAAGCGACGGCCTGCTTGGACAAATCGTCATAGAAAATGACGGCGTGCATGCCGTTATCGCGGAAGTATTCGCCCATGGTGCAACCGGTGTAGGGCGCCATGAACTGCGTCGGCGCCGGGTCGGAGGCCGTGGCGGCGACAATGATCGTGTATTCCATCGCGCCGTAATCGGTAAGCGTCTTCATCACCTGTGCGACCGTCGAACGCTTCTGGCCGATGGCGACATAAATGCAGAACAGCTTGTCCTTTTCGCTGGTGGCGGCGTCGTTGATCTTCTTCTGATTGATGATGGTGTCGAGGATGACGGCGGTCTTGCCGGTTTGCCGATCGCCGATGATCAGTTCGCGTTGGCCGCGGCCGATGGGAATGAGCGAATCGATCGCCTTGATGCCGGTTTGCACAGGCTCGTGCACCGAGCGGCGCGGAATAATGCCGGGGGCTTTCAACTCGGCGAGACGGCGCTCGGTTGTCTTAAGATCGCCCTTGCCGTCAATCGGATTGCCGAGGCCATCCAAGACACGACCCAGAAGCGCTTTGCCGACGGGTACGTCAACGATCGTGCCCGTACGCTTGACCGTATCGCCTTCCTTAATGGTCGAATCGTCGCCGAAGATCACGATACCGACGTTGTCGGTCTCGAGATTCAGCGCCATGCCCTTGATGCCGCCCGGAAACTCGACCATCTCGCCGGCCTGGACGTTATCGAGGCCATAGACCCGGGCGATGCCGTCACCGACAGCCAGCACCTGGCCGACCTCGGCGGATTCAGCATCGGTTCCGAAGTTGGCGATTTGCTGTTTCAGGATTGCGGAAATTTCTGCGGCGCGGATTTCCATTTATCCGACCCCTTTCATGACGAGCTTCAAGCGTTGAAGTTTGGATTTCAGGGAACTGTCGACCATGCGCGAGCCGACCTTGACGATCAGGCCGCCGAGAATGGACGGATCGACGTGCGAAACAAGATCGATGTTGCGGCCGACGGCCTTCTTCAAGGCCTCGATCAGCGCGGCCGTCTGGATGTCGTTGAGCGGCGCGGCGCAGGTGACGTTGGCGGTCGCTTGACCGCGGCGGTCGGCGAGAATCGCACGAAAGCCGGCGATGATTCCGGGCAGCGCGAACAGACGTCGTTTGACGGCGAGCAAGCCAAGAAATTTGTGCGCCAGCGGCGACAGCTGGGCCTTAGTAGCGATGGTGGCGATGCCCTTGCTTTGGTCGCGCCGCGAGATCACCGGGCTTTTGATGAAGCGGCGGAAGTCGTCGCTGGCGTCGATCATTTTTTGCAAGGATGCGAGGTCGCCGGCAACGGCATCGAGCGCGCCCTGCTCGTCGGCCAGGTCATACAAAGCCGACGCATAACGCGCCGCTACGCCACTGACCCTCACACCGTCGGCTGGCACCTGGAAATCGCCCCTTCAGAACCCAACTTACCGTCAACCCGAGGCTGGTCCTAGAAACCCCTCGGACTGCCTCGGAAACCAATCTAATCGATTGATTTGTAATGTTATTTCGCGCCAGCGGAAACCGCGACCGCATCGTCGGCGGGTTGGTACCATACTGCCTATGGGGTTGCAACTGACTCAAGCCCTTAGCGCCCGACGTCGCCCGCAGTTCTAGAGCATCGTGCCTAAAATAGGAATCGGAGGGGATTCCCTTTTGGCCTGATTTGTGATTCACCAGTGTTCTGGGGGTGGATCATGGGCAAAGCCTATTCAATAGATCTTCGAGAGCGGGTTCAGGCTGATATTGATGAGGGCCAGT
>CAMDRB010000159.1 GCA_945906455.1 Caenispirillum bisanense | reverse complement strand
ACAGCACATGCGCGCAGCCATGGCACGCAGCTTAGATGCCGTTCACGACGCCGTTGCCAATGCGCTCGACGCCGTCACGCCAGCCGAATGCAGCAACTACATCCGCAACTCAGGTTACGCAGCTACCTAAATGCAAACCGCTCTAGTGGGCGAGCCCAAGCTGTTCAGTTTGAGATCGCCGGCTTCGGCGGTCTGCACGAAAATGTTTCCGGATTTGGCTTCCAGATTATTGTCGGCGGCGAAGGTCGCGACCGGCAGTTTAAAAAGGTTTTTCAATTCGCCGTTGGTATAACTGCCGACGAGCACACCCATGCCATTAAAATAAGAGCTGTGCAGGCGGCCGGCGATGTACCCGTCCTGGTCGGTGCTCACGACCGTAAGCCTGTCGTTATCGCTGAACTGTGTGACCTTGCTGAGATCGACGATAAAGGATTGCGGCCCGACGGCATCGCTGACCGTCACGTTCAGGAGCCCGTCGGCGGGCACAACCAGCTTGCCGTTCCCGTCGAATTCGATGTCCGCGGGATCGAAGACCACATCAACCGGCTGGTTGTTAAGATCGACGCAGGCCATATCCAATGTCCAGAGCCCCCTGGGCGCGGCGTTAAATCCGATCGCCAGGGATCGGGAATTGCCTTCCTGATCGACAAAGGGAAGGCCGACGTTCTGGCGCCCAACGTCGGAGGCGGAGATATTGGCCTGCAGATTGATTATCGTTGTCGCCTTGGAGGGGAATACGGCGTTGTTGCTGTACCGAACGGGCGTCAACGAACCGAGGCTATTGGTCTCCAGGAAATTGCCGTCGGCATCGGCTTCCCAGCCGTACACGTAGGAACCGCTGGAGGTGATCAGAAGCGTGCCTTGATCGTTTTGCCCGTCGCTGTCGCTGTCCGTCCCGAGATCGATGGCTTTGCCAAAGAGCGCGCCGTCGCGGGTGTACTGCCAGACTCCGGTGCCGTCCTGCGCGGTATTGGTGACGACGAAGCCCCGGCCGTTGATGGCTAGGTCGAGCGCGCGGTTGGTTGTCGCAAGAATGCCCTGCTTATCGACCTGCCGGTAGTCAAAGGTGTTGACGGTGAAGAACTTCTTGTCCACCGGCTGAATATGATTGAGCAAGGTTTGGAAGTGCGTGTCCGAGGCCTTGTAGGCCGTCGTGTTGACGTTGGCGATATTGGTGGAGATGTTGGACATGGCCTGCGACTGCGAGTTCATCGCCTGCACGGCTGTGTTGAATGTACCTTGGAGGCTCATCGCAACTCTCCAGTCAAATCCCGTTGTGACGCCCTCGCGGGCGCAGCCGATATCTCGGCACGCACCTATGGCGTTCACGAAGTTATAAGCAAGGCCCATGCCACGGAGCCGGGCAGCACAATCAACGGCTTAGCCATGATGACAGGGCGCTGGGCGCGAGGATCGGCAGGTAAAGACGGCGAGGCCCGGCAAGTTCTGCCGGGCGATCGCCCGGCGACGGCGATCGGGTCTCCGCAGCGCGAACCTAAATCAACCCTCCGAGAGGCGACGACGGATCGGCATAAAGTTTCCGCTGCATGCGCCCCGCTCGATAGGCCAGCCGCCCCGCCTCGACCGCGAGTTTCATCGCCCGCGCCATGAGGATGGGATACCTGGCGGCCGCGATGGCCGTATTCATCAGCACACCGTCGCAGCCCAACTCCATGGCGATGGCGGCATCGGAAGCCGTGCCGACACCGGCATCCACCAGCACGGGGACTTTAGCCGCTTCGATAATCAGACGGATGTTGACGGGATTCTGGATGCCAAGCCCCGAGCCGATGGGTGCCGCGAGCGGCATGATCGCGCAACAGCCGATGCCTTCGAGGGTCTTGGCGATGATCGGGTCGTCGCTGGTATAGACCATGACCTCAAAGCCATCCTTGATCAAAGCTTCGGCCGCTTTCAATGTTTCGACGATGTCGGGATAAAGCGTTTTTTGATCGCCGAGAACTTCGAGTTTCACCAGGTTCCAGCCGCCGGCCTCCCGCGCCAGCCGTAAGGTTCGGACCGCATCCTCGGCCGTGTAACAGCCGGCCGTATTGGGCAGATAGGTGTATTTTTTCGGATCGACAAAATCCATCAGCATCGGCTGTTTCGGATCCGAGACGTTTACGCGCCGCACGGCGACCGTCACGATCTCCGCGCCCGAGGCTTCGATGGCCAGCGCGGTTTCGGTAAAGTCCTTATACTTCCCGGTGCCGACCAATAGCCGTGACTGGAAGCGACGCCCCGCCACCTGGAAAAAGTCCTCGCCGCTGTTCTGGTTACCGTCCATCTAAAGCCCTTATTTTTTGCGTCTGATCGCTCGGCAAATCCGGCGTCCGCATTGGCGGATCACGCGCTATCCGCCGCCGATAAAGTGCACAATTTCTATCCGATCGCCGTCCCCGAGCAGCGTCGTCTCGAACGCCGACTTGGGCACAATCTCGAGATTGCGTTCAACCGCGACCTTGCGCGCATCCAGGCCGGTCTCCTTGAGGAGGCCCGCGACCGATAGACCCGGCGCCAGCGCCCGAGACTCACCGTTGAGAACAATATTCATCGAAAGAGCAAGTTCAGGGGCTGATTGTAGGCGACCGGACCGGTCGGGGCTTAATTATGTGGCCACCGCCCAGGTGTTGCAACAAGTCCCGGTGTGCAAAAGACATTTCGCCCCGCCCCGCGCCAACGGCTGGTTGCCGGTAGGCCGGTGGTGGTATATTTCGAGCTACTACCCCAGCCCGGCGTCCGCGACCAGCCCCTCGCCGGCCAGGGCATAACCTCTCGACTTAGGGATAATCCACGTGAGCCAGGTCATTCTTATACTTAACGGGCCGAACCTCAACCTGCTCGGCCAGCGGGAGCCGGATATCTACGGACGCACATCGCTTGAGGACATCCGCGGCCTGGCGACGGCCCGCGCCGAAAGCCATGGACTCAAGGCCGATTTCCGCCAGAGCAACGAAGAAGGCGAATTGGTCTCCTGGGTTCAGGGCGCCCGGAGCGCCGCCGCCGGCATCGTCATCAACGCCGCCGCCTATACTCATACCTCGGTCGCAATCCTCGACGCCCTCTTGGCTTGCGGCGTACCCGTGATCGAGGTCCATCTTTCAAATATCTTCAAACGCGAAGAGTTTCGCCATCACTCCTTCGTGTCGCGTGCCGCCACCGGCGTCATTTGCGGCTTCGGCGCACAAGGCTATGAGCTGGCTGTGGACGCCATGGCGCAATTGCTCAAATCGCCAAAGCCTGCCTGACGCCGGCTCTGCTGAATTCGGGGATGCGTAAGCATCGCGGGAGGGCCGCTCCTTGACCGACATTACCCCGGAACTTGTCCTCAAAGCCTATGCCTATGGCGTCTTTCCCATGGCCAAGTCGCGCGGCGACAGCGATGTGTTCTGGGTGCAGCCGAAGCTGCGCGGCGTCCTACCCCTCGATGCCTTTCATGTCTCGCGTTCGTTGCGCAAACGCCTGCGCCAAGGCACGTTCACCGTGACAATCGATCAGGCGTTCGACGAAGTCATGGTGGGCTGCGCCGAAGCCACCGATACCCGCGCCGACACGTGGATCAACGACCGCATCATTCGGCTGTTCACCGAACTCCATAAAGCCGGGGTCGCTCATAGCATCGAAGTTTGGAAGCAGGGCCGGCTCACAGGCGGCCTCTACGGTCTGGCCATGGGTGCGGCGTTTTTCGGCGAGAGCATGTTCAGCCGCGCGACCGACGCCTCGAAGGTGGCTTTGTGCCATCTGGTCGGGATTCTGAAACAGGGCGGATTCTTGCTGCTCGACACCCAGTTCATCACCGATCATCTGAAACGCTTTGGTGCGATTGAGATGAGCCAGCAGGATTACCTCGTGCGGCTCAGCACGGCCTTGACCAGCCAGGGCCGCTTCCAGGGTCCGCTCGCTCAGCGTGACTTGGAAGCCGCGCTGTTTTCACAGCGCAATACCCAGATATCGTAGACCGGGTGATCGAGCGCCGAAAGCGCCGGCGATGAGGCGAACATCCAACCGCTGAAGACTCTCGGCTTGTCTTTTCCGCCGAGCTGATAGATTTCGAGAAACGCGGCGTTCTCGGGGGTTTCTTCGGGCGGGCGGCTCACGCAGGTGCGGGCAATAATTTCGAGGGTGCCGAATTTTACCGACGAGCCGACCTTGCCGCTGACGGTATTGACGCGCGCGGCTACCTTGTCGAGGCCGCCGAGTACGATGGTATCCATTGGGATATCGGCGGCGGAGGATTTCGCCGCAACGCCGAGGCCGAGCATTCCGATTAGGCCCGAGCGAAACAGGTTCATGGCGTAACTCACTGCGGCGCGGCCGGCGCGTTATCCGACGAACCTTCGGTATTGGTGGCCAAGAAAATGATCTGACCCACCAAATCCTCAAGCGACTGGTAGTCGCGGGTCTTGCCGATGACGCCGCCGACGGCGATGCGGTCGGCCGATCGCCCGGGGACCAGATTGACGTACTTCCCGCCGAGCAGGCCGTCACTGACGATGGCGGCCTCGGTATCGGCGGGCAGAACCACGCCGGGCACGATCGACATGGTCACGAGGGCCTGGAAAGTGTCGGGATTGAGGGTCTGGGCCGTGACCGTGCCGACGTCGATGCCGCTGATACGCACGTCGCTCCCGCGCTCCAATCCACCGACCTTCAGGAAGGCTGCCTTGACCTCGTAGCCGGTCACGGCTTTCAGGTCGGCGATCGAATAGGCGAACACCAGAAACATGGCCGCGACCACCAGCACCACGGCGCCGAGCACGGTTTCGATCGGATTGCGTTTCATGGCATACGCTCACTTGATGGGGCCGAAGGAACCGCGGCGCGCGCGTCTTTGGCCCGTTGTACGATCAGGGCGACCAGATCCTCGATGATCACCGCGTCCTGGGTGTAGGAAATGCGATCTCCGGATTTCAACATCTCCTCCTCGCCGCCGGGGCGGAGCTCAACGTATTTGCTTCCGAACATGCCGTCGGTCTCGATCACGGCGGCCGTGTCGGTCGGCAGCGCGGCCGCCTGGGTGAAACTGAACGTCAGGACGGCGTTCCGCTGGTCATCGAGCGCCGCCGCCGAGACCGTGCCGATATTAATGCCGGCGACGCGCACCGGCGTGCCGATGTGCACGCCGTCGGCGCGTTGGAACGCCGCCGTCAGCACGAGCGCGCTATCTGCGGCCGGCTGGGCGCCGCGGTTGGCGAGCGCGGTGAACACCAATATCGCCGCGAGCACCATCGCGGCTGCGATGCCGGCGAGGTATTCGCGCTTTTCGGTTCTGGAAAGCGATACGCCTGCGCCCACGTGCGACTTAAGCCCCCGGCGTCCAGGCTTGATAATCGTCGGCGGACTTGGCGCGCTGGCCTCCGCGCTGATCCGCGCCGGGCGGCAGGTAGGCCTGGGCCGTGCCGGTAAGATTAGGCTGGTGGGGCTTCTGCCAGAACCGCACCGGGCCGGTGAGCGGGGCATCGGTAGTGTGGTGAAGCCAGGCATGCCACTCGGCGGGCACCTTGGAAGCCTCGGGCTCGCCCTTATAGATCACCCAACGCTCCTGGCGAGTCCCGCGCATACGCTTCGACTTATAGTAGACGTTGCCGTAGGCATCTTCGCCGACCAGTTCGCCGTGCAGCTTGGTGTGCAGCCAGGTGCCGAAACTCATTGCCGATCAACTCCGTACCGAACACAGCCCGGTGGTCCCGGGAGCCAGATAAGGGACCCTAGGCCCGCTCTGCGACGGCACTATGGCGAGTTTCCCGAAGAGGGTAAAGCGGAGCATTCCTGGCGACCGCCATGCGAATTCAGCCCATCTTCGCCGTCTCCGGAGAAGTGCGACGTCCTCTCCAAGCCGCCCGGTCGGGGTGCCGTCGCCATCACCCTTTCCTTTTGAAATATCTGGTTATTTTGGAATTTTTCCGGTGACAGGCCTATGGGTAGCCGGAAAGGTTTGCCTGCTGCCGGCTCCATACTGACACTTAACCCGATGTCATTGGAACCGCCTGCAGGCCGCGGCGCCAATCGCCATCAATAGGCATTATCACCAAGAAGAACTGCCCTCACCGTCATAAGCAAGATCTTGGCATCGAGCAAAACCGACCAGTTGTCGATATAATAGAGATCAAAGGCGACCCGTTCCTCGGCTTTCTGTAATGAGTCGATTTCACCGCGCGAGCCGTTGACCTGTGCCCATCCGGTGATACCGGGCCGAACGCGGTGGCGTACAAAGTAGTCGGCGACGGCTTCGTACGGCAAGTGCCCGGCCATTGATCGGCCCCCACTGAGTGGTCCAAGTTGAATGTTAGTGCATTGTTGCCTCCTTCGCCATTGCCGACTGGAGGTGGAGCGTAGCGGAACCGGAAGGCGGTAATGGCGGTGTCGCGGTTTCCGGGGCCGGCGGTCGGTAGCCGAGGCTG
>CAMDRB010000158.1 GCA_945906455.1 Caenispirillum bisanense | reverse complement strand
TTCTCGGACCGGTCGCCGTTGCCCGCCGCCCACGACACAATTTCGACGACCTTGGGACGCTCGACGCGCCGCAGATTGAGCAGTTCGTCCTGAATTTTTCGAAAGCCTTCGGGCGTGACATAGTTCTTACCGCCCGGCAGCGGACTCTCCGGTGCCTCCAGCTCTTCGTCGTCCGCGTCGGTCTCTTTTGTGAAAGCCTTGCTCACAGTGGTCCAGGCTCCAGAGGTGACGAATAAGTATAACACGATTGCCGGCCCGCCCTAGGAGGCGCCAAGAATTCCCCTTATGGTGACGCCCGATTGGCGAAATAGATATGGATACCCGCCGTGATCCGCCTCACCGACATCAAACTGCCGTTAGACCACCCTGAAGGTGCGATCGCGAGCGCCATCCTCACGAAGCTCGGAATCGCCGCGTCCGAGCTCAAAGGATACTCGGTCTTCCGCCGGGGCTTCGATGCTCGCAAGCCTTCGGCGATCCGCCTGATTTACACGCTCGATGCGGATGTCCCCGGTGAAGCGGCGGTCTTGAAGCGCTTGCACGGCGATCGGAGCGTGGGTCTAAGTCCGGACACCAGCTACAAGTTTGTCGCGAAGGCGCCGAGCGCGCTTAAGGCGAGGCCCGTGGTCATCGGCACCGGCCCATGCGGATTATTCGCCGGTTTCATTCTGGCGGAGATGGGATTCCGCCCGATTATCCTTGATCGCGGCAAGATCGTGCGCGAGCGCACCAAGGACACTTTCGCGCTGTGGCGCAACGGCGTATTGAACCCGGAATCCAATGTGCAGTTCGGCGAAGGCGGCGCGGGCACCTTTTCCGACGGCAAGCTCCATAGTCAGATCAAGGATCCCGGATTTCGCGGCCGCAAGGTTTTGGATGAATTCGTCAAGGCCGGCGCGCCCCCCGAGATCCTCTATGTCAGCAAGCCGCACGTCGGAACTTTCAGACTGGTGTCGATGGTGGAGACCATGCGCGCCACCATGCAAAATCTGGGCGCCGACGTTCGGTTTCAGAGCAAGGTAGCGGACATCGACATCGATACGGCTGCGGACGGGGAACGGCGCGTGCGCGGGGTCGTGCTCGAAAGCGGCGAATATATCGCTACGAACCATGTTGTGTTGGCGGTGGGACACAGTGCCCGCGACACTTTCCAGATGCTCTTTGATCGCGGCGTCTACGTCGAGGCCAAGGCGTTTTCCATTGGTGTAAGGATCGAGCATCCTCAGGCTATGATTGACCGCTGCCGGTTCGGCAAGTACGCCTGCCATCCGCTTCTCGGAGCGGCCGACTACAAGCTTGTGCACCACTGCGCCAACGGCCGCGCGGTCTATAGCTTCTGCATGTGTCCCGGCGGCCAAGTCGTGGCGGCAACCTCGGAGGTCGGGCGGGTGGTCACCAATGGCATGAGCCAGTACTCGCGCGCCGAACGCAACGCCAATAGCGGGATTGTCGTCGGCGTCACGCCCGCCGATTATCCGGGACATGCGCTCGCGGGGATCGCCTTCCAGCGCGCGTGGGAGTCCTTAGCCTTCACGGCAGGCGGCGGAACCTATGAAGCGCCGGGGCAGCTTGTCGGTGATTTTCTTGCGGGCCGGCCTTCAACCGCGCTCGGCTCCGTGGCGCCGTCCTATAAGCCCGGCGTACACCTAACCGACCTCGCCGCGTGTTTGCCCGACTACGTGACGGCGGCGATCCGCGAGGCCTTGCCGGCCTTTGAGCGGCAGATCAAAGGTTATGCCATGGCCGATGCCATCCTGACCGGCGTTGAAACCCGGACCTCGGCGCCGATCCGCATTAAGCGCGGCGCGGATTTTGAAAGTCTCAATACGCGAGGTCTTTATCCAGCGGGCGAGGGCGCCGGCTATGCCGGCGGCATTTTGTCGGCGGCGGTGGACGGTATCCGTGTCGCCGAAGCGATCGCCGTGAGTATGACCGCCGCCACGCCGCAATCAGGTTAGTCGTTCACCACTTCCCAATTTCCGCCGGGCTGCTGGCACGCGGTGCCGTAGGCTTGCGTCTTTTTCCCGCCGATGACGACCTCCTGTTGGAATTCGCGGCACTGGCGCCCGTCAGCGGTCACACCGTCGCGGACGGCGGTGACGGTGCCCGAACGACCAGCCTCGTTCCAGATTATCGCGTCACCTATCGGCGCCGAGGTCGCCTCTTTCAGGGCCTCCTCGTGGGCCCGCTGCTGGGTTTCATTCAATTCATTGAATACGAAGAGGCCAAGGGCGGTAAGGCCAAGGAAGCGCAGGGCGTCATGATCGCGATAGTAAAACCCGAACCCCGGATAGAGCCGGCCGTAGGGCCGGAAAACCTGGATTTGATTGTACGAGCGGTTCCGGGGCATGGCGATGCGGCGATATGAGGGCGGTTGGCGCTGGACGACGACCACGCGGGGCTGGCCGTGCCAATGGCGATCGCCGCGCCACTCTGGGCGGGCTATGCCGCGCCCGCCATTGCGATCATCGCGCCGATCTTCGCGCCGATCTTCGCGCCGATCTTCGCGACCGTCTCGACGGTCGCGGTCTTGGGCCACGGCCGGCGCCACGGCGCCAAACGCCGTGCTCGCCATAAGCAATGCCGCGATACTCGATCTCAGTGATGCTCGCATCCTCAGCATGGGCTTTCCCCCTTTTGGACCTGGCGCGCAGCCTGGCGGCATTCTGTGGCCGGGATATGGCGGATACCGGTCATAATTGCGGCGCCGGTTAACTCATTGAAACTAATATTACAAATCTGCATAGCTGGCGTGCCGGATAGGCTTTACGCAGGCTCCCAAAATCGGATAGTATTCGGCATCGGGAAGCGCCGTCCGCGGGCTTTCCGGCTTAAAAGGCCAGACCATGTGGTGGGCCACCGACGTGTCATGTTGCTTAAGAAGGATATGACCCAATGCGCTTCACGGCGCTTCATTTCCATCCAACAGCAGCCACCCTTTTGTCTTGCGGGTCCGCCCGTTAAGGACGCTGGGAGCATGTCGGCGCTTAATATGCCTGTCGCACCAGCGAAGGCAGTGTTGGGGGCTTTGAGCCCGAGGGAGAATTGATATGTCTATTTCACGTGTTCCTGTCTTGGCGTCCGAGAGCGGACTATCCGCCTATATGGCGGCGATCAAAAAGTTCCCGCTCCTGGAACCGGAAGAAGAATACATGCTGGCGCACCGTTTTGCCGACCACGGCGATACCGAAGCCGCGCACAAGCTTGTCACCAGCCATCTGCGCTTGGTCGCGAAGATCGCAATGGGCTACCGTTTCTACGGTTTGCCGGTCTCGGACCTGATCTCCGAAGGCAATGTCGGCCTGATGCGAGCCGTGAAAAAGTTCGAACCCGACCGGGGCTTCAGACTGGCGACCTACGCCATGTGGTGGATCAAGGCCGCCATCAACGAATACGTGCTCAATTCCTGGTCTTTGGTGAAGATTGGCACCGTGGCGGCGCAAAAGAAGTTGTTCTTCAATTTGCGCAAGCTCAAGGCCAAGCTTGGCGTCTATGGCGAGGGCGATATTCCGCCGGAGGCCGCCAAGACGATCGCCGAGCGGCTTGACGTGACCACGAAAGAGGTCATCGACATGAACCGCCGGCTGTCACGATCCGACTCCTCGCTCAATCAAATGGTCGTCGAGGACGGCGATACCGAACGCCAGGACCTCTTGGTTGACGACAAGCCCAGCCAGGAGAGCGCGTTGATCGAGAAGCAAGACCGCGTGCTTGGCGCAAGCTTACTCCGTCAAGCCCTAGCGACGCTGACCGATCGCGAGCGGCGAATCATCGAGGAGCGTCGTCTCGCCGAAAACCCACGTACGTTGGAGGAGATCGGCGCCGATTACGGCATCAGCCGTGAGCGGGTCCGCCAGATCGAAAACCGAGCCTTTGCCAAGCTGCAAAAGTCAGTGGTAACGGCCTCGAATGCGCTTGAATCGGCGGCAGCCAGGGCGATGATGCCGCAGCTGGCACTAGCGTAGAGCATCGTGCCGAAAAGTGGGAACCGGTTTTCGCGCCGGCGAAGGCCGGCATCATTGAACCGCGCGCGTCGTAGCGCGCGACCCGGGGGTGGACTTCCGGTTTTCGGAGAAAGCGATGCTCAAACAAACGGTTAGAGCGAACAGCGCGATCCTGAATAATCGCCGTTCGCTCTAAAGAACATGACCAAGACCATCCTGATCGTCGAAGACAACGAGTTGAATATGAAGCTGTTCAACGACGTGTTGCAGGCGCATGGCTACAATACGGTGCAGGTCACGGACGGTCGGCTGGTCGTGGATATGGTCCGCAAGTGCCGGCCTCATCTCATTTTGATGGATATCAACCTGCCCGAGATATCCGGCCTCGATCTCACAAAAATGCTGAAGGCCGACGAAGAATTATGCGGCATTCCCGTGGTGGCGGTGACCGCTTTCGCCATGAAAGGCGACGAGCAGAAGATTCGCAACGGCGGTTGTGATGGCTATATAGCCAAGCCGATCACCGTCTCGAGCTTTCTGCAGGCGGTCGCGCGTTTTCTGGCGCCGCAGACTCCTCCGTAGGGCATGCTTTTCCCAAAAAGGCTCTAAGTCCCGCGCCGCAATGAAAAAGCCCACCAACCGGGTGGGCTTTCTGATCTGGCAAGAAGGGTTGATCCTACTTGATCTTGTGTTCCTTGAACGGCACATGCTTGCGCACGACCGGATCATATTTCTTCATGACCATTTTTTCGGTGATATTGCGCGGGTTCTTCGTGGTCACGTAGTAATAACCCGTGCCCGCTGTGCTTTCCAACTTGATCTGGATCGTGGCCGGCTTCGCCATGGTCGTACCCTGTCCTCAAAAATACGCGGAACCGCGCGCGGCGGCCGGTCCGATGAGCGGCGCACAATACACTGCCCGAAATCAGTGTCAAGCGCTGGGCTGGCCCAGAAATATCAAGATAATCAGGGTATTACAGCCAGTTGTGGGGCGTCGTCGAATGTCACCAAGCCCATGAGGACAGGATCGGTGACGATCCGCCGCGCCACTTCGAGGTCCACCATCCGGTCGGCATGAGTTTCTGCGGGGCAATCCATCCGCAGGCTCTCGTGTAATGCCGGGTCGTCGGCGGGCGATAGCCAACGGCGGTGGGCTGCGACGCCAGTCGCGGCCTCGGCCAAGAGCCGATCGACGACGTCGTTGACGGACGCCGGCGCGCCGCTGAGGCAGACGTCGGGCAAGAGGCCGAGGCCATGCACATCCGCACCGCGCGGCGTTACCATGCGCGCCCATGTCAGAGCGATCTCGCCGCCGTTGGGAAGGCGTCTCAGGGATTGTACCGAACCCTTGCCCCAACTGACGGTCCCGACAATGGCGGCGCGTTTGTTGTCCTGCAATGCCGCGACAACGATCTCCGTGGCCGACGCCGACCTGCCGTCGATGACCACGGCCATGGGAACGCCCTCGGCAACATCGCCGCGATTGGCGGCATAATACTGATTGGCGCCCGGGTGACGCCCATGCAGGGTGACGATCGTGCCACTTTCGAGGAACAGGTCGGCCACGTCGATGGCTTGGTCCAGAAGCCCGCCGGGATCTCCGCGTAGATCGAGCACGATACCTTTCAGCGCGCCGCCGTTGTCGCGTTGAGCCGTGGTCACGGCCTTTTCAACCGCATAGGCCGTGCGCTGGTTAAAGCTCGCAATTCTTACTTCCAACACGCCATCGCTGAGCCCGCTCGTCACAGTATCGGGCACGATAAGATCCAGTTCGGCGGCTACGACGCGTGGTTCGGCTTGGCCGGGCCGCTTTGCGGTCAATGTGACCGTCGTGCCGATAGCGCCGTCGAGGCGACGGCGTATATCCGCAATCGAACGGCCAGCTAAGGCGACGCCATTGGCGTGGGTAATGAGGTCGTTAAGATCAAGCCCGGCAAGGGCGGCCGGGCCTCCGTCAACAATGGCTTGTATCGAGGCGCCGTCATCTTCGAGGACGACGCGGACGCCGAGGCCGATGACGCCGTCGCGCACCAACCTGTTATGGATCGCACGCTCACGCGTCGCGTAGCGCGAGTAGGGATCGATCGCGGTCAACGCGCCCGCGAAAACGGCCTTGTAGATCGTTTCGGAATCGGCGGCCAACATCAACGGCGATGCCTTTCGGCTCGCGACCAAAGCCTGGAGTGTCGCCAAACTCCAGGCGGGGATGTCGTTGCGCGATGCGCTTCCGAGATCTCTGATGGTCTGGCCGCGGTAAGTGACGATCAGGCGGCCGCCGGCGCTTATAGTCCGAATCTCCGGATCGATGGATTTGAGGCCCGCCAAGGCGGCGGTAAATAGATTGTCGATGGGTGGATCTTCGAAAGCCCGGTCCTTGATTTCGCCGAAGCCCCTGACCAGGACATCGTTCACCGCATTGACGTCGAGCCCACCAATGATCACCCGGCGCGGCGCGCGAG
>CAMDRB010000157.1 GCA_945906455.1 Caenispirillum bisanense | reverse complement strand
CAGCACATGCGCGCAGCCATGGCACGCAGCTTAGATGCCGTTCACGACGCCGTTGCCAATGCGCTCGACGCCGTCACGCCAGCCGAATGCAGCAACTACATCCGCAACTCAGGTTACGCAGCTACCTAAATGCAAACCGCTCTAGAGCGGATTTTCTTCGACTGGCCCGAAAGATCGTCGGGGCCGGTAAATGTGACGATCCATAGCTTGCGGCAACCGGCCCCCTTCGCCCGCCGGGCTCGAAGGGGCGCTAGCTTTCCTAATTCGCTGCGCGAATAAGAAAACCTAAGCGTCGGGGTTCCCGGATCTACGGTTCGATGTAAGCCCAGAAATTGGCAGCCGAGTCGCGGGCGCGCAGCACCGGCCGACCGTACTTCATTTCCTTGTTGGACTTATAGACGTTGCCATCCTTATAGACGTCGACGTTCGGGTCATTGGAGATGAGGATGTCATAGATGTCGCTGCCGCTGCGTTCGCCGGGCTTGGTATCGCCGGCATAGTTATAGGCGGCAAAGCCCTTGTAGGCCCATTGCCGCGTGCCATTGGAACGCTCCATGATCGACCAGTGCCCCGAGGGCAGCGCGTTTGCCGACGCCGCCAACGGACGCCAGGTCTTAAGACATTCATCGACGCAGGGCGCCGTGCCCATGGCCCGTCCAACTCGGGGCGCGCCGTTGAACGATCCCGGAAGTCCGTGGCCGTCGGGGTTGTGATAACTGAAATCGACGCGATAGAGGGTCATACCCTTGTCGGTCGAGATGATCGCGCCGCGTGCCGCATCAAAAAACATGCCGGTGCTTTGAGGCCGGAAGTTGCGGGCAACCACCGCCACTTCAAACTCCTTGTTGACGCCCACGCCAAAGGCATCGCCACTGACGACATCGCCGCCGTAAGTGTAAAGCGGCTTGCCCTGATAGGCCCACTGCTGGAATCCATCGGAACGATCAATCAGCGTGAACTCGCCCATGGCTTGCGATATCCGCGGCGCCATCACCGGTTCCCAGCGATCGGGGCAGACCGACGTCGTGCAGCCTTTCTGCGCGTATTCGCCCTTGCCGGAATAGGCATAGATCGCCCGCCCGATGTCATTAACCAGGGCGTAGCCGTTGACCGTACGCACGTCGTCGATGCCGACGCCGAAGGGCCGTTTGACAAACGAATTGGGGTCAAGGCGTAAGGCGGCGAACCCGCCGCCCGCGCCCCTGGCGTCGCCCGCTTCCTCGTCTTTCGCCGAGGTGTAGAGGGGCTTCCCCTCATACGTCCACTGTTGGCTACCGTCATCGCGCTTGATGGCCGACCAGGGACCGAAGGGCTTAGCGCCGGCGGGAACCAGCGCCGGCGGCGAGGCTACCGCGCACTCGGCGACGCAGGCCGATTTGCCCGGCACGGTGTCCTGGGCAGAGGTGTAAAGCGTCAGGCCGGCGGTATCGGCAAAGTAGTAGGCGACGGCGTTGCCGACTCCGCGACCGCCGCGACGCTGCGTGCCTTCAGTAAAAAAGCCCGGGGTCTTTCTTTCTTTGACTTCAGGGCGCCCACCGCCGCCAAATACCTCCTGGAGCGTCACGCCAAGCGGGGTGATCAGATCGCTCTGACCTTTCGACCTCGCCGGGCTGGCCGCTTGGGCGGCCCCGGCGGCGCACGCCAAGACAGCGGCGGCGCCCGCAATCAATGCCATCTTATAGGTTCGCATCACGAAGCCTCCCGTTGCCGCCGCGCTGCTTAGGCCAAAATCTCCGTGATGGTCTTCGACGTTGTATTCGAGACCATGCCCCACTGACCGATCGGCACGCCCATGGCCTGCATGAGCGTCAGGCCCACGCGCGTGATCGGGTCGCTGGTGGCGTTGACGTGAAGGCCGGTTTTAATGGCGCCGCCGCCGCTGCCGATGGTGAGCATCGGGATGTTCTCGAGCGTATGCGTGCGGGCATTGCCGCAGTCGGTCGAATACATGATGAGGGCACGGTCAAGCAGCGTTCCGGTGCCTTCGCGAATGCCCTCAAAGGCTTTGACGAAATCGAACAACGCTTCGGCAGACTGATTGCTGAACCACGCCACTTCCTTTTGATAGCCCAGCACCGGATCGACCGCCTCTTCGTGCGTATACATGTGATAAACCTGCTGGCTGCCGCGGCGGCGAAGATCGCAGGCAGACGAGCCCAATCGAAGGTGCGCGACCTGCGTCTGGCCGCAAGCCATCGCATGCGCCAAGAGGCTGGCGTGGAGGTTATGTGTCGCGCGGGCATCTTCCATGACCTTGCCGAGCGTAATCCCCTCGACCTTGGCGTGCATGACGCAGGCCTCGAGCGGCCGCGGCTTCTCCAGTTCGATTTCGAGCCGGTGCTCGAGGGCACGCAATGACGTGAAGTATTCGTCGACCCGCGCTTTGTCCAAGGACCCGAGGTTCTGGATGAGCGTTTCGCGCTTATCCTTGATGCTGGACAAAACGCTCTTGCGCACCATGACCGCCGGATCGGGCGTGAAGTCGGCGGCATTCGGATCCCTGAAATCGGGCCCAAAGATCCGCATATAGAGCTTCGCGGGATCGGGCTCGGCGGCGTTGACGGCGGTGGCGCTGCGCCGGCTGAAAGCGTCAGTGCCGTTATCGCAGGAGACTTCCAGCGAGCGGAAGCGCGTGCGCGTGCCGATGGCATCGGCGACCATCTGGTCCATCGACGGCAGATTGGGATGGGAAACCGAGCCTTGCAGAACACCCGCCGGGCCGCTGCCGTGGGCGTTGGCGGGAGTCTGATCGAGATAGAGTTTCATGCCGCTATAGACATTCATCTTGCTCTTGAGCGGGGCCAGGGCGCGCAAGTGTGGTCCCGGCTCGTAGTTCGCGCCGGTCGTCTTGGGCTCCCAGTAGCCCGGGACGAACGCCAAGCCCTGGAACCACGACACGAAGCACTTCGGCAGCGCGCCGCCGTCGGCGAGCGCGTCGCCATGGGTGTTCAGGAAACAATCCAGCAGCGGCAGGCCGACCGAAATCGCGGTGCCGCCCATCATGCCCCGAAGGACCGTTCTGCGATTCAAAGCTGTGTTCATGTCCATTCTCCTTAAAGAGATCAGTCGGCGTCAGGTCGTTGTGCGTATGTGCACGGGGACTCGTCGGTTACTGCGATTGTGAAACGGATACCTGGTAAAATTCGGGGCTGGCGGCGATCACGCGCATCAGGTCGGGCACGCGGTAGCCCTTCGCGGCGAAGGCCTTTTGCAGAGCCGCCATCCAATCACCTTCGGTCTGGGCCGGTCCGCGTCCCAAGGCATAGGACGCCATGCGATTGACTAGGCACCGCGTCGTCGCGGGATTGTCGCGGACGGCCTTTCCGAGACCGGGAGCGTTGGTGAACTGGATTCCGTCGAGGACCCCGGAGGTATCGAGCGCGGCGCCGTTCTCCGCCGTGCGGAACACGCCGTCGGAATCGAAGTTCTCCAATGCCAGCCCCATCGGGTCGGTGATCTTGTGGCAGCCGGTGCACATCGCCTCGGTGGCGTGCGCAGTCAGCCGCTCCCGCGCCGTCTTGTAGAGCGGGTTGGAGGTGTCCTGAACCACGGTGAAGCTCACGTTGCCCGGCGGATCGGGCACCTTCTGGCAGAGGATCATTTCGCGTAAGGCCTTGCCGCGCAGCGTCGGCGACGTGCGCCCCGGGTGCGAATGCAGCGAAACGAAACTCACCTGCGTCAAGATTCCGGCGCGCGGATCGTTGGCCGGATACTCGTGCGCGGCCCAACGTGTTTCAGGAAAGCCGTTGGGCAAGTTGGTGGTCACAGGCACGCGGTACATCGAGCCGAGGACCGGAGTGAGGAACGTCCGGCGCGTCGTATAGAGATCACGGTAGTCGCCGTTCCTGGCAAGCAGAAGGTCGACAAGGGTGCGCATGGTCTGCTCGCGTCCGTCGTCGGCAACGGTGCGTGTAAAATTCGGATAAAGCGTCGGGTCCTTGGAGAGCGAGTCGAACGAGTCAAAGCCGAACATGTCGCTGAAGAAGCTGCGCATGCCGTCCTCGACGCGCGGCGAGGCGAGCAGGCGTTCGACTTCCTCGTTCAGACCCTTTTCGGTGTTCAGCTTGCCGCTGGCGGCGGCCGCGAGCAGCCGCCGATCGGGTGAGGCGTCCCACAAAAAGAAGCTCAAGCGAGAAGCTTTGGAATAGGCATCGAGATCAAAGCGGCCCGGAACGCCCTTGACTGGCGCCACGGTTTCCTGGCGGAACAGGAACTGCAGCTGCACGAACATCGAAGCCAAGCTGGTCTCGAGGCCGGAATAGAAGTTCTTGAATTTTGCGCCGGCTTCGTTCGCCAAGTCGACTTGGGTCGACAATTCAATGTCGGTTAGCGGACGGCGATACAGCTGCTCGCCGACAGCTTGCAGGAATTGCCGGGCGCAGGCATCGTCCGGCGCGGTCTCCCGCGCGGGTTTGCACGGCATGATCAGGTCGCGACGTTGCGGGTCGAGCGCCTGAGCAGCGATGCTGCGCCCGATGGCGTCGTATTGCTCAAAGCCCGTGGACGCAAGGCTCACCTTGCCGGTTCCGACTTCCAGCAAGCCGCCGACACGCTGCCAGGGCTCGAAGCGCCCGCCGATCTCGATGCCTGGGCCGAAGACGTCGCGAATCACAATTTTGTATTGCGCCGGCGTCAATCGACGCATGACCGGCGCGTCTTGGTCCGAGGCCGCAAGCCCGGCGCCCGCCGCGAACGCATGCTTCATTTCGGAAATCGGCAACAGCGCCGTCAAGGCGACGGCGCCACACGCCAAAGTCGCCGTCAACCAACGCCGCCCCATCGGTCTTGTCGCACGCTTCATGTCGTTATCCTCACACTTCCGCAGTCTACAGTTTTCAGTCCGGGGGGCCGGGGGCCGGTTACCGCCGCGCCTCGTTTTGATCCTTCGTGACCAAGAAGGCCGGCACCGCCGCGACGCGGTAGGCCGAGGAAATCGTCGTGTTCTCCCCGGTCTTGGGATCCGGGCTACCGTCAGCGCTCTTCCTCAAGGCCCAGTACATGGCCGGCAGATTGACACCCGTCATGAACTCGGTCGTAAAGCCCGAGCTGCCGTATTCGTAAAATATGGTGATCCACGGGATATAGCCGCCGAGCACGCCCTCAAGATTTCCGTCGGCGTCGAGCTTGAAGCGGAACTGCGCCTTGTTCATATCAAGGTCGGTCAGCACGTACGGATCGCCGAGCAAATGCAGCTGCTCGCCACTGACCGTGACCTCGCCGTTTTTGATTTTGCCCTTGAGCGTGTTCGACTGCCAGCGCTTGTCGGGGTCGATGCGGAAAGTCGAGTACCGCCGCACGTCGCCGTTGGCATCACGCCAAACCCGCTCCATCGCGCGATAGAGACTCACCGTGACGTCGCCGTCCTTGGTGAAGTCGTCGGCGACAACTCTGATCGCCCAAGCCGGCTGCTTATCGCGCTGAAGGTCCCAATGCATGATGCCATGGGTTGGGCCCTTTTCGCGACTGCCGCGGTGGCTGATGAAGCATCCGGTCGCGCGCCAGAAGCCGTTGTCGATGCCCGCTTCCTTGGTGTCGGCCTCGGTGTAGCCGGTTTTAGAATTTCCATCGAGATTAAAGCCGTAGGCCTCGGGACCCATATTGAATCTCGTCATGCCCGGGACATCTGGCACCGTCGAAGGAAACGTATAGACATGCATCGGCTTGCCGTTGTGGCGACCACGATACATGATCATGTCGACCACGTCGGCTGGCGGTGCCCCGCCATTCAGAACACTGATGGCGTTCTCAACTTCGGCCTTGGGAATGTCCACGGCCAGCAATTGCTGGCGGACCAGTTCTTCCAGCGAGGGATTGATCCCTTGCGGACAGTCGCTGTCGTCTTTGGAGGAATTGGCGGCTTGCATCCACCACGAAACCACAAAGTCCCTGGTTTCCGCGGCGGCCGGCGACGGACCTGCGAAACCGAGGACCACGGCCGTGGTCACTAGGAAACGCGAGATCGGGCGCTTGGCGTTCCGTATCGTCCCCGCGTCTTCGCCAAACTTCAGAAACAGCATGTCATCGCCTCCCAACGATCATCTTTCCCGCACTTGGAGATGGGCAAACAATACCGAGGTTCGGCAATTAATCCAAGTATATCTGCCTCTCCAACCCGCGTCTTTTGCTCTGCACGTCCGCCGACCGAATAACCGCCTAAAGGCCCCGCTCGGCTCGACGGCTAGGAATATATAATCGAACAAGACAGTTAGGGGCCGGTCACCTATCGATTGGCAGCGTAAATCGGCCGCTTCCCCTCGGAGCTAGTGGATCGAATCTAACACTTGGTGCCCGCGTTTGACTGCGGCGATGATTTTGTTTGGGTCTTTGGTCCAGGTAAAGGGTTTTGGCTTGGCGTTGATCTCGGCGAGGAATCTGTGAATAGCGGCTTTGAGGTCCTCGATAGAT
>CAMDRB010000156.1 GCA_945906455.1 Caenispirillum bisanense | reverse complement strand
CGATCTATCGAGGACCTCAAAGCCGCTATTCACAGATTCCTCGCCGAGATCAACGCCAAGCCAAAACCCTTTACCTGGACCAAAGACCCAAACAAAATCATCGCCGCAGTCAAACGCGGGCACCAAGTGTTAGATTCGATCCACTAGCGGTTTGGATTCCCCGCCCGCGACTTTAGCTTCGAAGCTTTTCAAGGAAACCTTGGCGGTGAGGGCGATGGCATCGAGATGGGCGACTAGATTATCGTTCGGCACCTGCGTCGATACGACCATCCCGAGGGCCGCGGTTTGTTCGTCCAACGTCGTCATGAGAGCTTTGCGATAATCAATCACGTCTTTGTCGTCGACGGCCTGGGTACTCATCGGCAGCACGAAGGCAGCCATAACGGCGGCGGTAGCGAAAAGTTTTGGCAAGCGCATCATTGGCTGAACTCCCCTATCGAGACTCCGGACCATGCCGGAACTAAACAGACGCGCGCCTTCGCGCGCCGGCTCGCGAACTATCGGGCGTCTGCCCCCGGGGGCGCTTTGACGCAGATCAAGGCGCGCCGGGCGCACATCTGATCGCTCCCAGCCACGCCTAGCGGCCTGACGCATTCTCTTAAAGCCTTGTATTTTATTGTATTTTGTTGCAAAATTACGGCGACATTTATAATGGGGAGACCAAAACCATGGCGCGAATCAATAGGAAATTCTTGTGCGGCGTAAGTGCAGCGGCCCTGATGCCGTTCCTGTTTGCGGGTGCCGCCCTTGCCCAGGAGGCCGCCGGCCAGAGCGGCACCACCGATGCGATATTGGAAGAAATCGTGGTCACGGCCACCAAGAGCGCCCAGGGCGCCAATGTTCAGAACATACCGACGGCGATCACCGCCTACGGGGCCGACCAGCTCGCGGCCCTTAACTTCCGCGACCTTCAATCCCTGAGCTATGCCATGCCGAACGTTCAGCTCGAGGACATCGGCACTACGCCGGGCGTGGCGAACTTCTCGATCCGCGGCCTGGGCATCAACAGCTCGATTCCCTCCATCGACCCCACCGTCGGCATATTCGTCGACGGCGTTTATTTGGGCATCACAACCGGCGCCATCATCGATAGTTTCGACATTGCGGCCATTGAAGTGCTGCGCGGGCCCCAGGGCGTGCTGTTCGGCCGCAACGTCACCGGCGGCGCTGTCCTGGTCCGCACCACGGCGCCCTCCGACACCTTCAAAGCCAGCGCGCGCCTGTCCGCCGAAAGTGGCCTCAATCTGACTGGCGATGTCGTCGTCACCGGTCCGCTGGTTGACGGTAAGCTGAGCGGTAAACTGGCGATCTATGGCTCCAGCGATGGCGGCTCGTACAAGAATCTTTTCAACAACAGTTCGTTCGGCGAGGCCGACCAAATTGTTATCCGGCCGGCGCTGCGGTTCACGCCGAGTGACGACCTCGAATTTCTCCTGCGCCTAGAGCTGGGCGACGCCCAAGGCGACGGCCCCGCCGCTCAGAACCACGCCATCTATTCTCGTACGTCCTTCGATTTCGCGGTCAACGAACCCGGCTACTATGAAAACGATTGGAAACAAGCGACGTTTGAAACCAATTGGCGCGTTCCTTTGGGTAGCGGCCTGATCACGAACATTTTCGGCTGGCGCGATTTCTCCGCCGACGCCTTGTCGGACATCGACGCAACCGGGGGCTCGGGCTTCCATGCCCAAATCGTATCCGAGCAAGACCAGATCAGCAACGAGTTGCGTTATGCCGGCACATTCGGTTCGGTCGACGTCACCACGGGCCTCTACTATTTCCAGCAGGATCTGCTCTATATCGAGCGTCGCCTGCTTGACACCAACCTCGCCGACGCCAACCCGGCTGTAACCCGGATCGGCGGCGGCATCGGCGACTTTTCGACCACCGGCGCGTTCGCCTCGGCCGATTGGCACTTGAACGAAGCCTTTACCATCAACGGCGGCATCCGCTATTCGCACGAGAAAAAAGACTCGAGCATTTCCCGCGTCCGCGGGTTTTTCGATCCCTTGGGCGCCGCCGGCCTCGACGTGCCGGGCGAGGGGCAGACCGGCGGCAATATGGTAGCGCGTACGCTGGTTATCTCCGATCCAGGATATGCTCAGAAGTGGAACGACATTTCGCCCCGCATCGGCGCGCAGTGGCAGCCAACTGGCGACACGCAGGTCTACGGATTCTTTGCGCGAGGTTTCCGCAGCGGCGGCACCAACTTCCGTCACACGGCATTGGGGACCAAACCGGCCCCGTTTGATTCCGAAAAGCAGGATTCCTTCGAATTTGGCATCAAACACGACGTCGCCGACTTCGCGCGTTTGAACGTGGCCCTGTTCCTGAACAAGATTCACGGCATGCAGCGCGAACAAAATCTCCCCGACCCCTTGTCCGGCGTCTCACAGCTCATCACCAATGCCGGCGATGCCACCATCAAGGGTTTCGAAGCCGAGGGGCGCGTCTCCATCACCGACGATCTGCTCGTGACTTTCCAGGCCGGCCACACGACCGGCAAGTACAATAGTGTATTGGTCGACCTGAGCGGCGTCGGCGGGATCGGTGACCCGACCGATTTCGCGCTCAAGATTCCCCGGCTCTCGCCATGGAGCTATGGTGCGAATATTATCTATGACCTCGATCTCGGCATGGGCGTTCTCTCCAGCCGACTTGGTTATAACCACCGCGGCCGGGCCTTCTACACCGACAATAACCTGGGAACCCTCAACGCCGTCGATACCGTCGACGCGAATTTGACCTTCACGCCCAACGGCAGCATATGGTCGCTCTCAGTTTACGGCACCAACCTGACCAAGGAAGTCAGCTATGGCGGCGACACCCAATTGCCGAATATTGGCGCCTTCGGTGGCGACGGCGCGGGCCCGCGGCCCAATCCGACGTTCTCGCCGCTCAACAAGGGTCGCATCCTTGGCGCCGAGGTGCGCGTGAAGTACTAATTCCGCGACAATGCCCTATCGCCCCCGGTCAAATTTGACCGGGGGCGTTTTCTTTTGAGGACTCAGACTATTTCGCCGTGCCGCGCCGTGAGATTTCAAGGCCGGCCAGCAGCGCCAGCGCGCCGATGATCTGGTGGATCGTGACGTTCTCGCCGAACAATATCCAGGCGACGCCGGCGGGGATGACCGGCTGCATCAGGAACATGGTCGCGACCAGGCCGGCCGGAACATGCGCTAAGGACATGGCAATCAGCATGTGGCCGCTGATCTGAACGAACACTGTCATTGCCAACGCCACAAGCCAGCCGTCCAGACTATGAGGCCAGATCTGCTGCTCGGTGAGGGTGGCGAGGGCGAGCAGGATGACCGAAGCCGCCGCGCCGCTGATGGCCATGGTCGAGACGATAGACGCACGCTTGCGGACTCGCGAGAGCGTGAGCACGTACCCGGCGTAGAACGCCGATGCCCCCATGGCCAGCAGATCGCCCTCGAGGGAGCTTTCGCCTCGGTTCACGCTTGCCACCATCATGATGGCCGAGCCCGACATGGCGACAGTCATGCCGGCTGCGAACAGGCGGCCGGGCCGTTCGTTGAACAGAATCCAGCTACCGGCGACGACGAAGATTGGCGTTACGTTAGCGAGCACGCTGGCGTTGGCGATCGTGGTCATCAAGACCGATGTGTTCCATAGGACCAAATCGCCGGCAAAGAAGACGCCGCTCAGGATGATGAGCATGAGGTCATGACGGCCGGCCGTGGAGGCCAGGGGCAGGCGATCTTGCGGGCGAAACCACAGGAGCGCGAAGAACAGCGGCAGGGGCAAGGCGAGGCGGTTGGCAGCCGTGGCGATGGGGCCGACTTCCGAGAGCCGGACGAAGATCGGCGAGAATGCCGCGAACGCGAGTCCGAGAAATAGAATCGGAAAGGCGTGCCGCGCGATGAAGCTGCTTGAGGGCAGCACGAGGCTGACCGGGGCCAGGACGAGGGCGTCGGGGTCGGGCTTCAAAGGGGATTTCCGGCGGCATTTACGGGCATGGAGCTGGGCTAATTCTCATCTATAATCCCCGCTGCCCCGGGCAGGGGATTAGGAGGACGGAATGAGAATTGTACGAATTGGCGCGGCGGTTGTCGGGTTTTTTATGCTTCTCGGCCAGGCCATGGCGGCCGACGATACGGCGCCGATCATTGGCCGGTGGGTCGATCGGCTTCCCGACGGCAATTCCATGATCACCGGTTTTACCGCGCATACCGTGACATTCTATTCGGTCAACGCCCAAGGCATGAGCCTGGGCCCGCCGACCACCATAACCGTCCAATACCGAAAACTAGCCGACGGCTCCCTTCTCGCCACGCCGATCGATGCTTTCGGGGAACCGCTCATGGTTAAGGTCAAGAACGATATCATGGTGCTGACCTTCGAGGGCTTGGCGCCGCGGACGCTGACGCGCGAGAAGGCAGCGGCGGCGCCGAAGCCGCACGGCTGATGTTCGAGTCCCGGCAACGGGCGCCGGTCCTTTTCGAAGTCGACGCGGCGCCGGTTGAGATTATCAACCCCGCGGCGGTCCGCCCGTTGCTTTTGACCGGGGATCACGCGGGCAACGCGGTGCCAAAGAGTCTCGGTGACCTGGGCCTCGCCCCTGGCGAGCTTGATCGGCATATTGGCTGGGATATCGGCGTCGCCGGGCTGACGCGGGCACTCGCCGCACGACGTGAATGCACAGCGGTGCTCGCGCGCTATTCGCGGCTGCTGATCGATCCGAACCGTCCCTTGGGCGATCCGCAGTCAATCCCCGAGGTTAGCGACGGCACGCCCATCCCCGCCAACCGGAGTCTGACCGAAAACGACCGCCGCGCGCGCGCCGATGCTCTCTACTGGCCCTATCACCGCACCATCGACGAGCACATTGGCCGGCTCCAGCGATTGGGCAATGTGCCCGTAGTCTTAGCCATGCACAGCTTCACGCCAGCGCTGCAGGCGGACGTGCTACAAGAGGGCGCTTGCCCTCGGCCCTGGCACGTCGGCGTATTATTCGGGCGCGACGAGCGGCTTTCGCGACTCTTGCTGGCGGCCTTGAAAGCGGCCAAGTTCATGGGCACTCGCCTTGTCGTTGGCGCCAACGAACCCTATTCGGGCGTTACCCACGGCTACGGCCTGAAGGTTCACGGGATTGCCCACGGGCTGCCGCACGCGGAGCTGGAAATCCGCCAGGATTTGATCTCGACGCCCGCCGGCCAGGAGCGTTGGGCCGAACTGCTGGCCGCAGTGCTGAAGACCGTACTGAATCACGACGACCTTCGGAAGGTCGAGCATTATTGAGTTCTCACGTGTGGAGCAATGCCATGGACGAACTGACCCGCCTCAAAGCCGAGGCCGCTGCCTTTCGCGGCTTGGTGCAGCACTTACAAAAGCGCAGCGACGTGCAGAATATCGATGTCATGAACACGGCCGGGTTCTGCCGGAATTGCCTGGCAAAATGGTACCGCGCCGCCGCCGAGCATTACGGCGCCCCGATGACCTACGAGCAGGCCCAGGAACGCGTGTACGGCATGCCCCATGCCGATTGGAAACTGAAACACCAGAAGCCGTCCACGCCGGCCCAGGATAAGGCTTACGAAGACTCTAAGCCGCTGCACGCCAAAATTGCCGTGATCGAGTAGCGGCTCTATCCCCGTTATCCCCGTTATCCACAGCTTGCCCGGGGTTTCGACGCTGCTATGGTCCGTCCTCACATCCCAACTTTTCACAC
Organism: Caenispirillum bisanense; assembly: GCA_945906455.1. Lineage (GTDB taxonomy): Bacteria > Pseudomonadota > Alphaproteobacteria > Rhodospirillales > Rhodospirillaceae > SHVO01. Next base: position 715 of record CAMDRB010000156.1, on the reverse strand, counting down.
GAAATATCATGAGGCCGCACGATGCCCGACGGCGCGACAGACAAGGGGATTTCGGCGCAGCGGCTGAAAAGCCTGATCCAGCGCATTGAGCGGCTGGAGGAGGAGAAAAAGGCCACCGGCGCGGATATCCGTGAGATCTATGCCGAGGCCAAATCCAGCGGCTTCGACGCCAAGATCATGCGCAAAGTCATTGCCCTGCGCAAATTGGATACGGCCGAGCGCCAGGAACAGGAAGCGTTGTTGCAGGTCTACATCGACGCCATCGGTATGTAGGTTCTGACTCGCTCGCCTAAAACTGCCCATACAACGCGTCGAGGTCGGCGCGATAGTCGCGTAAGATCGCGTGACGGCGGACCTTCAGCGTCGGCGTCATCTGGCCGTTCTCGACCGTGAAGGCTTGTGTCGCCAGCGTAAACTTGCGCACTTTTTCAATCGGGCTGAGCTGGGCGTTGGCGTTTTCGACGGCCTTGCCGATGGCCGTTTTGAACGCGCTATTACCGGAAAGCGCAGCGAGATCGTCGGCGACATTGTGGGTCTTCGCCCATTCCGCGGTGAAATCCGCCTCGGGTACGATCAGCGCGGTGATAAAGGGTTTCTTATCGCCGTAGACCATCGCCTGGGCGATCGCGTCCTCGAAACACAAAATACCTTGAATGCGTTGCGGCGAGACGTTGTCGCCGCCGGAAACGACGATGATGTCCTTCTTGCGGTCGGT
>CAMDRB010000155.1 GCA_945906455.1 Caenispirillum bisanense | reverse complement strand
CGACTCTGACAGACCAGACCGGTCTGACAGAGTCGGACCACTAGCGATCAAAGTCGTCGACCGAGAAATCCCCATGACAGCCGCCGGAATAAGGGATATTTCAGTTCGCGACGACGTAAAGCCCCGCCGAATTCATCTCCCACAGTCCTGCCCCTGAAATAACAGCCTTCCATGTCACCCGAACTCGCTCCCCGTCAACGGCGCCTGGTCTTCGCGGCTTGCGTTGCCGCGCTTTTTACGGTGGCGGTCGAGGGCACCATTGTCGCGACGGCGATGCCGACAATCGTCGCTGATTTGGGCGGATTTTCCCTGCTCGCGTGGGTGTTCGCCGCTTACATGCTGACCCAGGCGGTTACCATCCCCATCTACGGCCGTCTCGCCGACCTTTACGGCCGTAAGCGCGTATTGTTTTTCGGCCTTGGCCTTTTCCTGATCGGCTGCACCTTGTGCGGGTTTGCCTCGTCCATGCTCATGCTTGTGGTCTTCCGGGCCATACAGGGCGTGGGTGCCGGCGCCGTTATGCCCGTGACCTTGACCATTATCGGCGACAGCTATCCCGCCTTAGAGCGGGTGCGCGTCCAGCCCTATCTCGCCAGCGTCTTCGCCGGCTCGTCGATCATCGGACCGGTACTCGGGGCCTTCATCGTCGAACACCTGAGTTGGCCGCTGATCTTCTGGTTCAATGTGCCGCTGGGCCTGGCCGCGGTCATCATGTTCGCCGTGTTCCTGAAAGAAACGCCGCGCGTCGTACCGCATACCATCGACGCCACTGGCGCACTGCTCCTCATGACCGCGATTACCGGCGCACTCATCGCCATGCTCCAGGCCGACAAACTCGGCTGGTGGATTTTGCCGTTGATGGCGACTTCGACCCTGGTCTTTCTCCTGTTCCTGCGCGTGGAAAAGCGTTCGCCAGAGCCTCTTTTGCCGGCGGACCTGTGGCGCGACCGTACACTGTTTGGCTCCAACGTCGGCAGTTTCGCGGCCGGCGGCGCGCTCATGGGTGTGAGCGTTTTTCTCCCGACCTACTTGCAGGGAGTATTGGGCAATAGCGTTCTGGTCGCCGGCATCGCGCTATCGATCATGTCGTTTAGCTGGCCAATCGCCAGCACGATCGCAACCCGTATCATGATCCGCACCACTTATCGGACGACAGCAATCGGCGGCGGCGTGATCTTGGTGATCGGCAGCTTGGTCTTGGCGGTATTGGCCGCCGCGCCGCTTGAGACAAGCGCACAAGTGTTGGGCGGCTGGTGGCCGGCCGCCGCCGCGTTTCTCATCGGTGCGGGCCTGGGTATCATGAATTCCGCTCAGCATATCTCCATGCAGGAGGCCGCCGCCGGCCTTCGCGGCATTGCAACCGCCACGCAGTCATTCATGCGGATGGTCGGGGGTACTTTCGGCACGGCGATTCTGGGTGCCGTACTCAACCTCAGCTTGGCCTGGAAACTTCCCCTCATCCATGACCCGGTGCAGGCGGTCATGGACCCGGTCTTGCGCGAAGCTCTTCCCGCCGCCGAGGTCCAGCGCCTCACCGTAGCCATCGCCGATTCCCTTGCTAACGTATTCTGGGTCACACTGGCTATCGCGTTGATCGCGGCGGCAGCAGTTTGGCTCGTACCGAACGTCCAGCCGGGAAAGCTCCACGAGCACGGCTCACGGAAGTAGATCCAACGATAATACCGCACGATTCTGCGATTAAATTCGGGCGAGAAACTCTCGACGCGGGGTTTGATCGGCGTCAAGGCGCTGCGCCGGACCGCCTGTCAACGTCACATGCAATCTGGGTTTCCGTAAATAATTGCATTTTTAGACCCACATCATGCTGAATTATGAAGACTGCATCGCGCTTGCCAAGGTGAAGGATGCTGAAATCGGCGCCCCGGCGGCCGATGAACGCTACCCCGCGGTCATCGCCGCCGAGCTGAGTTCCTATCTCGTGGTCATTCCCACGGGGCAGCTCTACCTCGATGAGTCGTTTAAAAGCGACCTCGCCGATGCCGAGGCTTGGGGGGATCGTCGGAGAACGGCGCGGCTGAGACAAGTTCTACAGCAATTCATCGCAATGCACCCCACCGCCGCACCGTCGGGCTAATAGGCCCGCGGGCCAGGCCATGCAATCCCTAAATTACATCGCTGCTTTGCGCCAACCCGCCGACGGGTTAGAGTGTTATAGAGCGCGGTCACTTTAAGTTGAAACGAAGTCGCTCTCTCGATTCTACTTTGAGCACGATTTTTTCGGAAAACCGGAGCCCACTTTTCCGAATCATGCTCTAACGGATCGCTGATAACCCGCAGTGAAAATAGGAGTCCGAAATGGCTGCCCCAGAATCTCCCAAGGAACCACCCAAGACTGCAGCACCGCCGGGACTCGCGAAAAAGGGCAAGCCCGGCACCGACGATGAGGGTGAAGAAAAGCCGGGCGAAACCTTAGTGCTCAAGCAAAAGACCCTGCCGACGGGACTTTCGCGGGCCATCGTAATCACCGGAGTCATCGCCAGCCTTGCGGGCCTTGCTGCGGGGCTTTTGGGCAGCCGATACGATCTTGTCCCCGCGCCGAATTCGGCGAACGGTTTCATGTACCGCATTGACCGGCTCGCCGGCGGCGTTCAGTTCTGCGGACCACAGGGATGCTCGGAGATCCCGAATCGGCCCGCCGCGACGCCGTGAGCCTCGCCGTACCGTGAGACTCGCGGCGACTTACGCGCCTTCCAGAGTCCGTTTCAGCGACGCCAAATCGTCGTCAACTTTCCTCATGGACTGCGAGAATTGCGCCTCACCCATGTCCGCGGGTTTGGTGAAGGTCAGCACGTAAACCGCACCGCCACCGCCCGGAACCACGCGGCCGGGCACGGCCCACACAGTGCCATCGACGTCGGTAAAGAGGTAATCGAATACGCCGCTCGCGGCATTGCCGGTCAACTTTAGACTGCCGGGACCGCGCACCGTGGCGACATCCCAGGCGCCGTCCTTTCGAAGCGAGCCGGTCGTGACGATTTGCACCGCCCACCGAGGCCAATTGCGCGCTTCCATCAAGAAATCGAAAGCCTTCTTTGGCTCGCACGCCATCGCAATCGATTTCGTGATCGTAAGATGGGGCGGTCTGGCGAGCTTTCCGCTCCCCTGCCCCGCGCGGCCCTCGCCGGCTTGATAGTTCTCCCGAATATCATAGCGCGCCAGCGCGTCATCGACGCTTTTCGAAGTCATGCCACGCCAGAATCCCAGAGCTTCTTCCCACTTTCCGAACGGGCCGTAGACCTCGAGTTCTTTCCCAGGCTGCAATTTGGTGAAAGACGAGTCGGCGTATTCACCGCCGACCACCCAGTAGCTTCGGCTGGCGACCTCATCCTCAGCCTTCAGAAAGTAGCGGACCGTGGCATGGTCGACAGTCTTGCTTGTGAGTTCGCGCCAACACACCTTGGCCTCGCGCTCGTTAAAAGGGCCGCGCACTTCCAGTTGCGTACCCGACGCTGGAATCGTAAAGGACGTATCGGCATACTCGCCGCCCACGACATAGTATCTCTGTGAAAACATAACCCGGTAAACTCCTGAATCCTTGGAATCTGCGGCGAACATACCTTAGGTCAGCCGTGGAGGGGAGCATCATTGAACTTCAGACCGGGAAGGTTATGGTGACGGCATGAATTATCCCGCGCCTACGGCAAGGCCCATCCATATCGTCGGCGGCGGACTGGCCGGCAGCGAAGCCGCCTGGCAAATCGCGCAGACGGGCGTTCCCGCCGTTTTGCACGAAATGCGCCCGGTCCGAACGACCGCGGCCCATAACACCGCCGGCTTGGCCGAGTTGGTATGCTCCAATTCCTTCCGCTCCGACGACGCCGACTACAACGCCGTCGGGCTGCTCCACGCCGAAATGCGCCGGGCAAATTCGTTGATACTTCGTTCAGCCGATGCGCATCGTGTGCCGGCGGGTTCGGCCTTGGCCGTGGACCGCGACGGGTTTTCCGCCGCCGTGGAAACCGCCTTGGCCTCGCACCCGCTGATCACCATCGATCGCGCGGAGATTGCCGGGCTGCCGCCCGAGGATTGGGATTCGGTGATCATCGCCACCGGCCCGCTCACGTCACCCGCCTTGAGCGACGCCATACGCGGTCTCACCGGTGAAGATTCGCTGGCCTTTTTCGATGCTATTGCGCCGATTGTCTATCGGGAAAGCATCGACATGAACATCGCCTGGTTCCAGTCACGCTACGACCGCGGCGCCGAAGTGGAAGGCGGCGGCGCCGACTACATCAATTGCCCGATGGACAAAACGCAGTACGAAGATTTCATCCACACCTTGCGCGCGGGGGAAAAGACCGAATTCAAGGAATGGGAAAAGGATACGCCTTACTTCGAAGGCTGCTTGCCGGTCGAAGTGATGGCCGAACGCGGGGTTGAAACCCTCGCCCATGGGCCTATGAAACCGGTGGGCCTGCGCGATCCGCGCGTCGGGCGACGTCCCTATGCGGTTGTACAATTGCGCCAAGACAACGCGCTGGGCACGCTTTTTAACATGGTCGGGTTCCAAACCAAACTTAAGCACGCGGATCAGGTTCGTGTGTTCCGCATGATCCCCGGTCTGGAAGCCGCCGAATTCGCGCGGCTTGGCGGAATCCACCGCAACACCTTCATCAATTCGCCCCTGCTCCTGGATGGCGCCCTCAAGCTCAAGGCCATGCCGCGGCTGCGATTCGCCGGGCAGATCACCGGCTGCGAAGGCTACGTTGAAAGCGCGGCCGTGGGCTTGATGGCCGGACGTTTTGCCGCGGCTGAGCGGCGGGGTGCCGTGCAAGCGCCGCCGCCCGTGACGACAGCCATGGGCGCGATCCTCGCGCATATAACCGGCGGCGCCGACGCCGCCACGTTCCAACCCATGAATGTGAATTTCGGACTATTTCCTGAAATCGAAGCGAACGATGGTCGGGGGCGCGACGCCAAAGGTCGTATCCTCAGGGGCCGCGATCGTAAAAAGGCGCTCGCTCTGCGCGCGCTTTCCGACATCGACCGTTGGCTGGGATTGGCGCACCTGGCGGCGGGGTAGCGCGCGCGGGCCGGCACAGAATCAGAATGTCCCGCGCCAAGCGTTCCAAGCGAGGCGCAGGACCGCCGGGCGTTGCAGCGCGTGGCGCGGATCGAAGATGTCAAAGCCGCGCCGGGCGAGTCCTTTCAGATAGTTATCCGCGAGCGTCGCGGGTAACAGGGCCGGCAGTGCGCGCCGGTCGACCATTCTCCGGAAGCTTCGGGCCTTGTCGATATGCGCCCGTGCTCGGCGCGCGATCTGTTCCACCACGGCTGCGATTTTTGCGGCGTTGCGTTGCTCCTGCAGATCGTGAGGCCTCAGGCCCTCCCCCGCGAGAAGGTCCTGCGGCAGCATGAAACGGTTGGCGCGGGCATGAAATAGAACGGCTCTCAGCAATCCGGTCAGCGCCCAAGCAATGCCGACGTGGCGACCCGCCAGTTTGCTGTCGGCGTCACCAACCCCCAGCACCTCCAGCGCCAGCGCTGTGAGACTTGCCGACGTACCTTCGGCGTACTGCTCCAACGCCGCGACATCGGGCAGCGACTCATCGGCCAAATCCTGGGCGCGCGCGTCGAGCAAGGCGTCGAAATAAATTTGCGATAGACCGTGCCCGCGGATCGCCGCCGCCAGGGCTTCCACCACGGGGTTGCCCCTCGGCAAATTGCCTACGGATACATCGCCACCGGCGTAGATCGTGGCAACGACGTCACGCCACCATTGTAATTTGATCTGCCCGATAAGGTTTTCGGATACGCTCTCGCGCACCTTCGCCACTTCGGCGTTAAAAGCGTAGAGCGCCATAACCCCGCTCCGTGCCGGCGGCGGCGCAAAGACCGCCGTCAAAAAGCGATCGTGGTCATCCCTATTGACCACTTCGGAAACGTAATCGTCGGCGGTGATGGACATGGATCGCGGGGGCATCCCTTAACATTCTGACGAATGGGCATTTTTGACACTTTAGACCAATTGTGCGGCGTACAGAATGGAGTAACATGGCGGCTGGTTAAAGCGGCGGTCGTATGACCATCGCAGTTCTTAAAGGGGGTCGCCCATGAGCGCCATTCTCACCTCGCTACGCAATACCGTTATCGCCAGCGTCGTTCTAGCCCTGGTCATTTTCACCCTACTCATTCTGACCGGCCAGGCTCAAACCGGGTACGGAATGGCTTTTTTCGCATTTGTCTTCCGGCTATTGCACGTTGTTAGCGGCGTTATGTGGATCGGGCTGCTGTGGTACTTTAACTTCGTCCAGATTCCCAGCATGCCGAAGATACCCGACGAACAAAAACCCGCCATCGGCAAGGTCATCGCGCCGGAGGCATTGTTCTGGTTCCGTTGGGCCGCCATGGCGACCCTAATTACCGGACTAATCGTTGCCCACCTCAACGGTTACATGGTTGATGCCTTGTTGTTGGGCTCCCAGACCGGCCAAGCCACGTTCATCGGCATCGGCATGTGGATCGCGCTCATCATGTGGTTCAACGTCTGGTTTGTAATCTGGCCCAACCAGAAGAAGGCCCTGGGCAT
>CAMDRB010000154.1 GCA_945906455.1 Caenispirillum bisanense | reverse complement strand
CTCGCGGCGATCCGGATGCTGTTCGACTGGCTGATCATCGGCCAGGTCGTGCCGACCAACCCGGCTGCCGCGGTCCGCGGGCCGAAGCATGTGGTGAAGACCGGCAAGACGCCGGTGCTCGATGCGCCCGAGTGGCGCAAGCTGCTCGATGCGATCCCGACCGAGACCGTGCGCGATCTGCGGGACCGTGCGCTGATCGCCACCCTCACCTACTCCTTCGCGCGCATCGGGGCCGCGCTGAAGATGAAGGTTGAGGACCTGCGGCCGAAGGGCGCCGGTTGGCAAATCCGCCTGCATGAGAAAGGTGGTAAACACCACGTCATGCCTTGCCATCACGCCCTCGCCGAGGCGCTGCGGGCCTACATCGACGCTGCCGGCATCGCCGAGGATCGCAAGGGGTATCTGTTCCGCACCTCGCGCGGGCACCGCGGCGTTGAACTGTCCGAGGGGCCAATGGGGCAGCCGGATGCCTGGCGGATGATCCGCAAGCGGGCGGTGGCGGTCGGCATTCATGCGCCGATCGGCAATCATTCGTTTCGGGCGACGGGCATCACCGCTTATCTCGCCAATGGCGGCGCGCTGGAGCACGCCCAGGAGATGGCAGCGCACGAGAGTCCGCGTACCACGAAGCTCTATGACCGGACGAAAGAGCGGCTCACGCTCGATGAGGTTGAGAGGATCAGGCTGTGATCACGACAAAGGGGGGTCACGACAAGAGTAGTTCGCAGGTGTCCGGAATCAGTGAACATAACGGCAACGATGGGTTGCCGCGTGTTCAGTAGCTCTATCAGGGGTCGGATCATGCGGCTGAGGCGCCATCTCTGATCCTCATGATGGTCTGGCGGCTGATCTTAAAGGCGCGCGACAGCGCAGACACGCCGGCTCCTTCCGCCCGTTGCGCGCAGCCCAAGAGAAATGACGTGGTGCCGCCTGGCGAGGGTAAGACGATGGAACCAATATTCACCTTCTGTTCACTGATTCCGGACACCTGCGAACTACTCTTGTCGTGACCCCAGAATTGGCAAAAGGCGATCAGTGATGAGCATCTCAAACCGGCGAACGATCGTCGTCCACGGCCGATTGGCGATGCGCGAGGTAAGGCTCGATGCCGCGCGAAAGCGGTGTCACGGCCTACAGATTCTGTCTTTCGAGCAACTAGCCGTCCGCATGGCTGGCGGGTTCGCGTTGGCGATCGACGATGATAGCCTTCGCTCAGCGATTCAGGCCGTTTTGCCCGCAACACCGCTTGGCGAATTGGAGAGCATCAAGCTGCTTCCGGGCATGGTTGATGCCGCTGCCGACACACTCCACAAGGCGTGGCGGGCCGGCATCGATCTCGCCGCGAGGGCTGACGACCATCCCCGCCTCGACTCTATCGCGCGTCTCGAATCTGCGGTTCTGGCACAACTGCCGCCTGCCATGATGCGACCGGCCGATATCGCCGCGGCAGCCTGCAAGCGGCTTGATCATGCGCCGGCGGTTCTTGGACCGGTCGAAATCATCGGCATCACGGAGCTTTCGCCCTGTTGGCGACCATTACTGCAAGCGTTGACCGCTCATACACCCGTGCAATGGACCGCTGGACCACGCTCCGCTCCCGCCTGGCTCGAGGTTACCGACGTCGTTGTCTTACGAGCGAAGCCAAAGACGCCAGAAATCAACGCCGTCAGCGCCGCCACGGCCTATCATGAAGCCATCGAGGCGATCCGATGGGCCCGCGCTCTTCTGGCATCCGGTGAAGCCCAGCCCGCTGACATCGCGATCGCTGCGGCATCGCCCGGAGAGTACGACGATCATTTTCTGTCGCTTCGCGCCGACGCCAACATCGATTTGCACTTCGTCCACGGGGTCAAAATCACGACGACCCGCGACGGCCAAGCAGCCGCCGCGCTCGCCGACATCATCATACGGGGCCTGTCTCAGACCCGGATGCGCCGTCTGGCGGCCCTATGTAGCTCGGAAACGGGACCGTTCCGGACCCTGCCCGCGGGTTGGATGCGCGTCCTGCCGACCGATGCACCGCTGGCGTCGGCACAGGCATGGACCCGCCTGCTTGATCGATTGACCCCGGCCGACTGGCCGGACGGTAAGGATCACGCCCCGACCTTACGCGGCATCGTCGCCATTCTCGCCAAGGGCTCAAGCGCGGCGGCGGAAATCGGATCAACGCTTCTGAATGGACGGGCCTTGGCGATCTGGCGCAAGGCGCTGTTGGCCGGCCCCTCCGGGTCACTCGACGCGACATTGGAGACCCTGAAGCAGGATGACGGCCTGGAAGCGTGTGTGTCCGTCGCCTGGATGCCGGCCAGTGCGCTGGCGGCATCGCCGCGCCCGTTCGTCCGTCTGATCGGTCTCAACTCTTCGCGCTGGCCGCGCGCCATCTCTGAGGATCGCCTGATCTCGGACCATATCATTCCCACCAGCGAGCTTGATCCGCTCCCGGTCGGTGCAGCCGATCGCCGTGATTTCGAAACCATTCTGGCGACCACCGCGGGCCAGGTTGTCTTGTCTCGCTCGCGCCGTGACAGCGAGGGCCGGCTTCTCGGACGCAGCTCCCTACTCGGTGGCCACGGCGCCGAGATCTACGTCCGCCGCAACGCCGTCCCAGGCCTTGCTTTCAGCGAGACCGATCGACTGATGGCGCGGCCTGAGGAGTTCACCCATGAGCCGCAGGCGATCAGCGCCTCGACCTGCTGGCGCAATTGGAACCGCAAAGAAATCACGCCCCATGACGGCCTGGTTCGCGCGGACCACCCCCTGCTTCTGGCCATTCTGGACCGGACGCAGTCAGCCAGCTCGCTCAAACGATTGCTACGCAATCCGCTCGGCTTTGTCTGGGTCTATGCCATGCACATGCGCACGCCCGAGAGCGGGACGGATCCGCTTGTTCTCGACGCGCTCGGCATGGGCGACCTGGTTCACATGACGCTTGACCTCGCCCTCCAAAAACTGGAAGCGGCGGGCGGCCTCGGCCACGCTAGCGAAACCCAGATCGCGACAGCGGTGAGCAGCGCCGCCGATGAGGTCGCCGTTGTCTGGGAAAGCGAGCGAGCTGTCCCGCCCAATGTGATCTGGCGCCGAACGCTAGATGAAGCGCGCCTTCTGACGAGCCGTGCGCTTACGTACGGCGATGAGCCTCTGCCGGGTGCGCGCGCCTACGGGGAAGTCCCGTTTGGCGGTGCGACCGCCAAATCGACGGCCGAGGCCCCTTGGAATCCAACCATGGTCGTCGAAATTCCGGGCGCCGGGTTCCGTATCGCTGGATACATCGACCGTCTCGACATCTCCGGTGATGGTCAGCGCGCCTTGGTACGCGACTACAAAACCGGTCGCCCCCCCAAGGACAGCATTGGCCTCGACGGAGGGCGGGAACTGCAGCGGTGCCTGTACGCCTTCGCTGTGAAGGCGTTGCTGGGTGCGGATATCTCGATCAGCGCCTCCCTTCTTTACCCGCGCGACCAGATCAATCTCCAGCTTGAAGACCCCGAAGCCACGCTGATCGAGATCACCGGTTATCTGAAAGCAGCACGCGCAAATCTGACAGCAGGCAACGCTTTGATCGGACCTGACACTGGCGGCGCCTTTGACGATCTGGCCTTCGCCCTCCCGGCGAATGCTGGCGCAACCTATTGCAAGCGCAAGCTTTCGGCCGCGACCGAACGTTTTGGCGACGCCGTACATGTCTGGGAGGCCAAGTGATGACCGACGCGACCAAAGCGCTCAGAGATGATGCAGCCCGAAGCGACGCGATCAACGTGCATGATCGCTCAATCCTGGTCGAAGCAGGCGCCGGCTCCGGCAAGACCGCCGTCATGGCGGGTCGCATCGCAGTGATGTTGGCCGAGGGCATCGCGCCGAAATCCATCGCGGCGGTGACGTTCACCGAATTGGCGGCCAGCGAGCTGCTGATCCGCGTTCGCGACTTCGTCGGCAACCTCGCAGCTGGACATATCGCGCCGGAGCTGCGCGTCGCGTTGCCTGCCGGCCTGTCAGAAGTTCAGCAAGCGCATCTCTTGGCGGCGAGCGCGTCGATCGACGAGATCACCTGTTCGACCATCCACGGCTTCTGCCAGCGCCTGATCAAGCCCTATCCGGTCGAGGCCGATATTGATCCGGGTGCGAGCGTGATGGATCGCAACCAGGCTGACCTCGCCTTTGTCGAGATTGTGGACACCTGGCTGCGCGAGCAACTGTCGGGAGGTGAAGGCGGGATCATCGCTGAAATGGTTCTTCAGGATCCCGGCGAAACTGTCGGACTGATCCATAAAATTGTCGCGAACCTACGCCGCCGGCGCACAGTATCGGCCCAGCCAGTATCGCCGCTGACGCTCCACCTTCAGGCTTTCCGCGACGCTGCCGACGCGTTCGCCGTGTTCATCAGTACGGCGCGGGCGGTCGAGCCAGAGACGGTCGCAATCGTCCAACGCTTCTCGGAAATGGCGCGGGAGATTGACGCTGGCCCGACCGCGGAGACCCCTGCGGGTTTGGTCCGCTTGTTGGTGTCACGGCCACACCGTGACCTTTGCACCAAGAGCGGTACGTTTTCCGCATATAAGAAAAAAGGCAAATGGGCCGAAGCGGCCAAGCGCGAAGGATTGGCCAAGGCGGACGGCGAGCGCCTCAACACAGCGGCCGAAGGCCACTACGCCACGTGCTGCGAAGCTTGGAGGCAAATGGTCCAAAATATCGCCAGCCGTGTGTTGTCTGACGTGATCGTCCAGGTGCAGCCAGTTCTACAGCGCTTCCGTGACCACAAGCGCTCGGCCGCCTTGCTCGATTTTGACGACCTGATCTTTGCCGCCCGCGGCCTATTGCGTGACCATGACGACGTTCGTCGCTCCCTCGCGGGCCGCTTTGCCCATGTCCTTGTGGATGAGTTCCAGGATACTGATCCGCTTCAGACGGAAATCTTCTGGCGCCTGTGCGGCGAGCCACCGGCTGAAGGTGCGACGGGCGACTGGGCCGCTTTCCGCATCCGCCCTGGCGCGCTGTTCCTGGTCGGCGACCCCAAGCAGGCGATCTATCGGTTCCGCGGAGCCGACGTCAGCGCCTATGTGCGAGCGCGTGATGCGTTTCTCGCGCAGGATCCAGACAGCGTCCTGTCGATCTCAACCAACTTCCGCTCCTGTGCGCCCATTCTCACATATGTGAACGAGCGTTTTGAAGCCTTGCTCTCGAGCGACGGGCAACCTGGCTTCACAGCGCTCGATCCGTTCCATGCTGATCGTGGCGAGGCGCTGTGCGTCGCCGCCCTCGACGTCGCCGTCGCCGACGAGAACGGCAAGGCCACAGCCGAACAGCAGCGCGACGCTGAAGCCGACGCCGTCGCCGAAATGTGCGTCCGGCTGATCGGCAGCGAAATGATCATTGATCGCCGCAGCGGTGTCAGCCGCATCTGCCGGCCGGGCGACATTGCCCTTCTCGCGCCCACAGGTAGCGATCTGTGGCGCTATGAAGAGGCGCTCGAACGTCGCGGCATCCCGGTCGCAACACAGGCTGGCAAGGGCCTCTTTCGCCGTCAGGAGATCCAAGACCTCATCGCTCTGACCCGTGTTCTGGCCGACCGCCGCGACACTCTTGCCATGGGGGCGCTGCTGCGCGGTCCGCTCGTCGGACTGACGGAGGAGGAGTTGCTCGACATCATCTGGGCGCTGCCGCGTTCGGAAGACTATCCAGACATGCTGCCCCGACTCGATCTTGGTGTGGATGCCAGCGGCATTGCACACCCGCTGGCGCGGGCGACCATCGAGAAGCTGCAAACGCTTTATCGTCGGACGAACAGCACCACGCCCCACGATCTATTGTCTCAAGCGGTCGACGTGATGCGGGTGCGCCCGATCCTGCTGGAACGTCATCGTGGGCAGGCTGAGCGCGCGCTGGCCAATGTCGATCTCTATCTGAGCCTGACGACGGCCTATGCGGTGCGTGGCCTACGCGCTTTCGCAGAGACAATCACAGCCGCGTGGACCGATGAGTCGCGCGCGGTCGAAGGTCGACCCGACGCCCAGGAAGAATCCGTTGCACTCTACACCATGCACGCCGCCAAGGGCTTGGAATGGCCGATCGTCGTGCCGGTGAACACGATGACGGGGATCATGGCGCCGGAAAGCGCGGTCACCGACCGTGACAACGACATCTTCTATTGCCCCGTCTTCGGCGTTCATCCAGTTGGATATGACGAAGCCCGCGATGCCGAGAAAGCCGAGCTCGACCGCGAGCGGATCCGGCTCTGGTATGTCGCCGCCACCAGGGCGCGCGAACTGCTGGTCCTGCCACGGCTCGACGTCGCGCCGTCGAAGTCAGCCTGGATCTCGCTTTTGGATCTGTCGCTCCCTGATCTGCCAGCGCTAGATCTTTCGCACCTCCCGGCCGACATGGGCGCAGCGGCGGCGGTTCAACCTAACCTGCAGACCCACGAGAAATTTGCCGAAGAGGCTGCCGCGATCGCCGACCGTCACCGCCGCCTGCTCTGGTTGGCCCCCAGCCGTGACGAAAACAGCACGGGACTTCTGCTCCAGCCCGAAGCGGTGGAGGTGTGGGCGTCGAGCGATTCTGATCAGCCGAGCAGCGC
>CAMDRB010000153.1 GCA_945906455.1 Caenispirillum bisanense | reverse complement strand
GGAATTAGAGTAGAGATCGGGGAGTTCTCGGAGCCCGGCTCGGGCATCACCTTTGGCTAGACGTCTTTCACCACAGGGACTCGGTCTCGTATGGGGCCGACGGTACTGACACGTTAAGTTGATTGGCCCGACGATGCCCCTCGTTTTTGGCTGAATCATGAGGCGACAGCCGCAGCTTCCCACGCCCGGTCAGCTTACTTGAACGAGATGGGCCGCATGGAGCTCCTGGGTCGGTCACATCTTACGACCGCAAACCGGAGACAAGTTAGCGTTAGCCTGCCAGCACCCATTCAAGCAGCACCGCTCGGCTGCTCTTGCAGAATGGCGCCAACTGGCTGCCTAAAGCGCCCCTTCGCCAGCCACTCAGAGACAAGTTGCCATTAGACTGACAGCACCCATAACTGTACAATAGAGCATGTTTAAGCAACGCCTCTCGATCAAAGAACTTACCCGACGCAAGGAGCCAATTTCGGTTGGCGCTTCGGTCTCATGGGCGGAATTGATCGATTATCTGGCCGAACATTCCCCACTTTCCCAATCTGAAATCCACGGCGTCAACCATTGGTCATCGGTCATTGGAACCGGGCTGATCCTGAGCAGCCGCCTCGGCGGCCTCAATGACGATCTCATCAGGCTATTTGGCCTGCTTCACGACGCCTGCCGCGAAGATGAGGGAGACGACCCCGATCATGGGCGCAGAGCCGGAAAGTTGGTCCGGCGGTTGCACGGCAGACTGTTTAATCTCGGCGGTCATGAACTGGGACTGCTGGAAGAAGCTTGCGCAGGTCATTCGGATGGGACCACGCACGATGACCTGACCGTCGGCGCGATGTGGGATGCGGACAGGCTGAACCTGATCCGGCTCGGCATCATCCCGCATCGTCGGTATCTATCGACGCAATCGGCCCTAGGCGAAGACCTGTCGCAAACTGTTCAGGAATTTTGCTCAAGCCCGCCCACTTGGGCAGAGTGTGGCATTGTGATTTAGCCTTTGCTTCCGGACTAATCCCTAGTGAGCCGACACGGTGGAAGGAGGAGCTAGTGAGAGACCGCAAGAACTCGATCAAGCCCGAAGAACTAGACCCTGACATGGAAATCCAAAACTATCCTGGTTTTTTGGGACAGTATGACGACGGTAGCCTTATAGCCGAGGATTTGCTCAAACCACTTGCAGAATTTCCGTGGGAGGAATACCGCGATTTTGATCCCACATCGGAACAGCCTTCCGAACGTACCATTGAGTTTCTGGTGGGGCCGCGAAGAATCAAAATCTCATTCGACAGAGACATGATCGACCTTGTTCAATTTCTCAGTCTCGAGGACTTCCCAACAATAGTTGTTCGGGCCTTTTTTGAATTTCTAACGCTTAAAGAGCGAATGGAAATGGGGCCAGCGTCGGGGGGCGGAGTATTCTTTTTCGAGAACGAAGATTATGAAACTAAAGAGGTCGAGGAGAGCATAAAAAACTGCGTAGCCAGCCTTCGGGCCGACTTCGACAGGTTGATGAAGAAATAGCTTCGGATAAGGGATCTTCGTCAAATCACACAGTCGTTTTTGGATTTCCAATGCCAACATTACCCAGCGGCCTAAACCTTGCGATTTCTCGGCACGCTTTGTTCGACCACGGGGGAAATTGGTTTACATGCCCGGAAGGACACTTCTGGTATTGGGAACCTGACCCGGAAATGGGCCCCGCACCGTTTGATCCCGACGCCGAGATAACAATGATCGCAAAACATGCGCCGGTTCCCAAGGATCGGGAAGAAGCTAAACAGTTTGTCCGCGTTTTGGAAATGCGGCCCGATGGCAAATACGGGTGGCGCGGTGAGTTGCTTCAGTCATTTCCGAAATTCACTCGGTTGGATAATCGCGATTCTGCAGCATGGGAGTCTTGGATTAAACTTCCAGCAACTGATCGCTTTCTGGATGACACGATAGAGAAGTGTAACAAGCTGGCGAAATCTAGCGAAAACGCGAGAGGATATGCGGTCATTGAAGGCGTCGGAGACCAAACACCCGACAACAAAGGTTACATTAAGGGAAATTTGGGCATTCCAGAGGGTACTTCACACGAAATCGAGATGCATGAGGTATCGGAGGAATTTGCCAAGTGCTGGGAGGCGGCTGGATCTCAACTTCAAAGCCAGCAGGCCCATGTGCCTCAACACCTTCACCAAGGACCGATACCGAGTTGGCTTAAAGTCAGCCTTACGCCACCATTTCTTGAACACTTTTCATTTCGCGTTGGTAACCAGCTTTTCTTCGTGCGCCTTGAGGATGTTGAGGGAAGGCTGGAGGTTCCTGGTACGCGCCGGGGACTGCTGATGATTGCCGACGGATGCGAGGGGTACCCATGTCTCATGCCAATGCGGCATCGGGCTGGAACATGGACGCCCGACGCGGCGGGGTGGGGATTGATTGACGCTCGAACTGGCAAGGAGGTCGATCCAATAGCCCTTATCAGCGATGAGCGAATTGAAATGACAGACTGGGAATTGCAAGACTTTGCCGTTCAAGTTGTTCGGGATCACCTGAAAAAAGACGGTAAAGAGATAATGTCGTGCCAGGGCAATCCTGCAGTCGATCCGTCTATCTGGTTTGTTGGCGAACGAGGGGCGGAATGGGTGGTGGTACGTGCGACGCGGTATCCGGTAAAAGATGCGGCACCACCTAACAACTGGAACAGCATATCGAGTCAGTGTTCTCGTCTTGGAAAGGTCGGGCACTTTGCGTCGGTCGCAGTAGCTAACGCTGACGATGCCTTTGATCCGAGTGGCGAGATACCGCCTACGCCGCTTTGGCGCGGATATAAAATGTTTGTTCGATTTGAGGGATTGTCCGCGGGGCCGACGTGACCATCGCGAACAGCGCAACACCGCGCATTGCGTCGCCGCTTTCCTCACCGCCAAGTTGCCAAGCCAGTTCGCTCCAAAGAGTTGAAACGCTTTGCTTGCCGTACTTCCAGGGTTGACCAGGCGCATGTTCAATGCCGTCGATCACGGCGACTCTTATCGCTAATATTAGGCTGTACCGATAACCCAACGCCGCTCGTATCATACGAACGTCGGCTTTACGGGCATTTTTGAGCGCCGTTTTTGGTGTTCGGCAATCAAGTGATTTTGGAACAGGCTGGGGGCTGTCTCGCCGCGGCTATTCCGCCGCCATCAAGGGTACCGCAGTGCCGGCAGAGTCAAGTAGACTGCGTACTATCGCTGTCATGACGGGAGCGCACACACCGTTCCCCAAAAGCGTGATTTTGTCGCGTCGCATACACTGGTGCTGAGGGCGATGATCGATTTCTCCCTCACTCAAGGCAAATCCAGCCGCTATGGGCATGCCGCCCGCCACCTCATGGAGTGTGCGAGTGAATAGCCCCGAGTTTTCTAGACGCCCTCGGTTGTCATTTCCTTCTGCCTTTCGAACTCGACGGGCGACAGCATCCCGTTTCTGACATGCTTGCGCTTCGGATTGTAGAACATCGCGATGTAATCGAACACATCGTGGCGGGCCTCGGCTCGGGTTTTGTAGGGTCAAATGGTGCCTCGCCTTTTGTGCCGTCGGACCTGACGCCCGGCCCGAACGGGCGCGCTGTTTTCGAGATTTACCGACATCGGCCAGGCTGACTTGGAAGCTATGGAGATCGCCGTCGTGAAAAATTTTCGGATCCATCCCCTGAATTTTGGACAAAAGCTCGCATTCTTCGGTAACAATACGCTTATTGACGAGGTCCAAGACATTCGAGATCAGCCGAGACAATTTATTGCTGAATTCTGCCGCTAATAAAATTCTGGCGCGGCCCGGATGAATTGCTCGTATTGGGTTTTTTTATTCCATTCCGTTCGGCGACGGTCGCGGTAACGTAAGCTTCGTCGAATGAATTGACCGGATGCGCGATGTGTTTGTCGCGGAGTGTCTTGATAAACTTGCGCGCTTCTTGGTTTTCTTGCGAGAGCGCGGAAATGTCGCTTGGGCACAGACCCGTCCTGGGCCTCGTAGAAAAACAACGAATATATTTGATGATTGCGGCGGCGATTAAGCCATCGACAATTTGAACGTCATGTCGGCGAGGGTGGAAAAACTCGCGCGCCTTATCGCATAGATACTTCGCGTTATTCAGGTCGTATGCAATTCCGTACAGATCGGCGAGCGCCTCTGCGTCGGGGATTGTTATTTCTACCGCTCTGATATTGCTGGGCATGGAAATCGCTTCCGCGCTCTGGCCGGGAATTGCCCAATATATCGCGATTCAACGCCGCACGCAGGCCCATCCGGCCTGAGGAATAATATTTCGCGCGTAGTTCGCGGTAGCTCGGCCGGAGCCTGGCGCCGGTGCCTTGTGAACCGCTATTGTGCCCCGGTCCGCCCAATCCGGAGAATCCACCATGGCCAAGGCGAAGTTCATCACGGTCGACGGCGTGCCGCGCGCGTACGAGCAAGCGGTTGTCCACGTCCACTCAGCGGCGGTCAAATACGGCGCCTCGGTGTTCGAGGGCTTGCGCGCCTATTGGAACGTCGAGCGCGGCGAGCTGTATGTCTTCCGCCTGCGCGAGCACATGGTGCGTCTCGTTCAGTCGATGAAGATCATGCGCTTTCGCACCACGATCGGGGTGGACGAATTGTGCGAGCAATTGCTCGTCCACATGCGCGCCAACGGCCACAAGACCGATTGCCATATCCGCTTCAACGCCCTCGTCATGGGCGAGGGCGCCATGGACACGGCCGGACCCATCCAATTCGCCTGCGTGAGCGAGGAACGCGCCGCCAAGCCCATAGCCGAGAAGGCCATCAAGGCCCAGGTCAGTTCCTGGCGGCGCATCGACGACACGACCATGCCGCCGCGCGTGAAATCGGCGGCGAACTACAATAACGGCCGCTTCGGAACGCTCCAGGCGCGCGCCGACGGCTATTCCGAGCCGATATTCTTGACTCAGCAGGGCAAGGTTGCCGAGTCCGGCGGCGCCTGCCTGTTCATGGTGCGCGACGGCGTGCCCACAACACCGTCCGTCACCGGCGGCATCCTCGAAAGCGTGACGCGCGCCTCGCTCATCGCGCTGTTCGAGAAGAAGTTCGGCAAGGCCGTGGTCGAGCGCGATATCGACCGCACCGAGCTGTACGTCGCCGACGAATTGTTCCTGTGCGGCACGGCCTACGAAATCACGCCCATCGTCGATGTCGATCGCTTGCCCATCGCCGACGGTCAAATCGGGACCGCGACGAACGCGCTGTGGCGCGCCTACGAGGACGTCGTGCGCGGGCGCGACAACGCATTCTCCGAGTGGCGCACGCCCATCTACGCCCAGCGCTAGTTGCCATGGCGACGCCCATCCACGCCCAGCGCTAGGCCCCATGACGGCGCTCGGCTTCATCGGCGCGGGACACATCGCCGCCGCCATGGTCGAGGGCCTGCGGGCGGCGGACTCGCCCGAGGACATCGTGCTGTCGCCGCGTAATGCGGGTGTGGCGTCGAAGCTGGTGGCGCGCTTTCCCCGCGTGACGGTGGCGGCGGACAATCAGGCGGTGGTCGAGGCCAGCGAGATCGTTTTTCTCGCCGTGCGCCCGGATGTCGCGCCGGAGATCGTGCGGGCGCTCCGCTTTCGCGCCGATCATATCGTCGTGTCCCTCGTCGCACTGCGGCCCGAGGGGGAGATGCGCGCGCTCGTTTCCCCCGCCCGGCATCTGGTGCGCGCCGTACCCTTGCCTTCGAACGCGCGCCGCCTCGGCCCCATCGCGTATTTTCCCGAGAGTGCGCGCGCGAGGGCGATCTTCGCGCGCATCGGCACGCCGGTGCTCGCCGCCGACGAACGCGCCTTCCATCGGTTGTGGTCGCTCACCGGATTGATCGCGCCCTATTACGCCCTCATGGAATCGCTCGCGTCCTGGGCGGAGGAAGGCGGCGTTGCGCGCGAGGCGGAACAAGGCTATGTGCGCGCGCTGTTCCAATGTCTTTCCGCCATGGCCCAGGACGGGAAGCTCGACGATCTTGCCCGCCAGGCCCAGACGCCCGGCGGGATCAACGAACAGGCGATCGCGCTATTGCGCGCTTCGGGCGCGTTCGGCCCCTGGCGCGAGGCGCTCGCGGCCGTGAACGCGCGCATGAATCGCGGGCTCGACGATAAGGCCGGCGGGTGAAGCGCGGCGGGCTTGCGCGTTGGCGCACGGTCTTGGTGCGTTGGTGCGGCGGGCTTGCGCGTTGGTGCACGGTCTGGGCGCGTTGCCCCAAGGTCTTGGGGCGTTGGCCCAAGGTCTTGGGGCATTGGCGCGGCGGGTTCGCGCGTGGGCGCACGGTCTGGGCGCGTTGGCACGGTGAGCTTGCGCGTTGGTGCACGGTCTTGGCGCGTTGGCGCATGGGGGCGGCGCGTGGCAAGGTGGTGCTATGGACCTGACGATCCCCGAGCACATCCTGGCCGCGCGCGACAGCGTGACGCGGCTGTTCGAGGGCGAAATCCTGCCCGCCATGCCCGGCCATGAGGAACGGCGGGAATTTCCGCGCGCTCTTATCGCCCGTTTGGGCGAGGCGGGCGTGTTCGGCGCCGCCTTCCCCGAGGATGTGGGCGGCACGGATATGGGCTTCCTCGCGGTCGCGCTCATCGCCGAGGAAATTTCGCGCCTCGCTCCCGAATGGGGCTATGCGATGAACATGCAGGCGATGACCTGCCCGTTCACGATCTTCAATTGGGGCACGGCGGAACAGGTGCGCCGCTTCGTGCCCGATCTCATCGCGGGCCGGAAGATCGGCATGTTCGCGCTGTCGGAGCCGGGCGGGGGCTCGGACGC
>CAMDRB010000152.1 GCA_945906455.1 Caenispirillum bisanense | reverse complement strand
GACTGGCCCTCATCAATATCAGCCTGAACCCGCTCTCGAAGATCTATTGAATAGGCTTTGCCCATGATCCACCCCCAGAACACTGGTGAATCACAAATCAGGCCAAAAGGGAATCCCCTCCGATTCCTATTTTAGGCACGATGCTCTAGCGTCGGCGTCGAGGCGCGCCGTCAGATCCTTATTTCCGCCCGCCTGGTCGTTCGACGCCTGGTCGTTGAACATATGCCCGCAATAAAACAGCGCCGGCGGCGGGCGATGGCGATCGAGCCACGCGGTGTCGAGATCAAGCGCCTCGCTGATGATCTTGAACTGCCGCAGGGTGCCGGCG
Source organism: Caenispirillum bisanense (assembly GCA_945906455.1). GTDB lineage: Bacteria > Pseudomonadota > Alphaproteobacteria > Rhodospirillales > Rhodospirillaceae > SHVO01. Next base: position 6,508 of record CAMDRB010000152.1, on the reverse strand, counting down.
TGGGCAGGGTAATTGCGCGGATCGCAGGCAATCGCCTCGGCCAGGGCTTTGTCCGCTTCGGGAATCCGCGCGAGCACCAGTACGGCTTCCGCGCTGGTCGCCTTGACGTAGTAGGCTTCATCAACTTTTCCGACAGCGCCTTCCTTCAGACTGCGCAGCGCGTCGTCGGCGAGGGTTTTCGCCCAAGCCGCCACCGGCAAGGAGCGTCATGGTCGCCGTGTTGATCCCGGGGTAATAGCCGTGGTGGAGGCTATAGGCCTGCGCATACTTCGCAGCCGACTCTCCGGCCAGCCGGCGCCGGTCATGGCCATGGGCGGCCAGAGACATATCCTTCAGCAGTCGGCCGCCGAGGGCGAGGATGTCTTCGTTATTCCTGACGCCGCCAAGGCCTAAGCGCTCGAACTCGCGCTGGGCCTGCTTGGTTGCGCCGGCGCGCGCGAGGGTGAGGACGGCGCGATGCTTGAGTTCGTTGCTCTCGGGATAGACCGCGAGCCCCTCGACCAGCTGGTCGTAAGCCTGCAAGAGATCGCCGCCTTTTTCAAAAAGGCGCGATTGCTCTAGATATGCCCGAATATCTTCAGCCACGCTGTGCCCGTCCCCCACGGTCCGCTCAATCCGACGAATAGAAAGGTCGGCGGCGCTTTTGGCAACCGTCCAAGCCACGAAAAAACAATGAAACAGCGGTGAATTTAGAGGTGCCGGAGGGAGCCGAGCTTGCTCTACCGTGGCGGTCCTTGGGGGCCGCCGGGACCGGTTCCTGGGCCATTGCCGATGCGGCCGATATTGCCCAGCAACTGTTCGATCAGGCTGATTTCGCGGCCCTTGGTGGGCGTTTCGCGCGTCTGGATCGAGACCGGCTGGCCATCTTCAAGGTTCAGCTTGCGCACGCCTGAAAGGATGCCGCGGGGATCGAAACTTACCACGTAAACCGTTCGGTCGAGTTCGTGGTTCGGATAAAAGGCGTATTGCGTGGTATGGGCGCTGATATAGTACCAGTTCTCGTTATCGAAGATCGCCGTCGTCGCGGGCGTACCGAGGATCGTCTCGACGTCCTGGCGGGTCTGTTCGCCGGGTGTCAGTTTAGCCAGGGCCTCGGGGTTGGGCAGATTGCCTCGCGCCTCGATATCCTTGGCGCAGCTGGCCAAGAGCAAGCCAGCCAAGACCAAGCCAGCCAAGACCAAGCCTGGCAAAATCTGGGTGGCCGCCGCCACGGCAGCGGCCAATCTCGGTCCTAAGGTCTTCGCTCTCGATTTCATGCCGTGACGTATTATATCACCTTGTGGTGAATGCCCAGCCCTTACGACGGGGACAAGCTGTGCCGCCACAATCTATACTGGAAGAGTTCCCCTCATGGTTTTTGCTCGGTTTTTTCGCCGCCCCGACCCAACCGAAGCCATCGCCGCCCAGCTCTACGGGACCATGGTGACGAAGGCGCGCGACCCGGCATTTTACGCGCTGCTGTCGGTGCCGGACACGGTCAACGGCCGCTTCGATATGCTGGTGATTCACGCCATGTTGGTGTTGCGGCGGTTGCGCGGCGGCGGCGTCAATGCCGACCAAACCGGAAAGGCGCTGCTGGAACTACTGTTCAAGGACATGGACCAGTCGCTCCGCGAGATGGGGGTCGGCGATATGGGCATCGGGCGACACATCAAGCGCATGGCCAAGGCCTTGTTCGGGCGCGCCGAGGCCTATGAAGCTGGACTGGACGGCGATACAGCGGCGTTGACTGCGATACTCATTGAAAATTTGTACCGCCAGACTGAGCCGGCGGCGGATCACGTCGAACAAATGGCGGACTATGTGCGCCGGGCCGCGGCCCACGTCGGGCGTGAAAGTGCGGAGGAGATTCTGGCGGGGCGGCTCGATTTCGATGTGCCGGTTGTAAATATCCCTCGTGTAAATATCGCTACTTTAGATATCCTTGGGGCAGGGGCCGCCGATGGCCGATAAGCCCGCGCGTTCACCCGATCAACATAACGAACACGAACTGTCGTACTCGATCGACGTCACCGCCCTGACGCCGGCCGGGCGCACCTACTCGATCCGGGCCGGCGGTGATGAGTGCGCCCAAATCGCCAAGCGGCTTGATTTGCAGCGCGTGGACTCATTGACCGCCGTACTCGACGTGAAGCTCACAGCCGGGGGTCAGATCAAGGTCACGGGCCATCTCGACGCCGAGGTCGTGCAGACCTGCGGCGTGACGCTGGCACCGGTCGCGGCGAAGATTCACGAGGCTGTCAACGCGACGTTTATGACCGAGGAGCGGGCCGCGCGGGAGAAGGCTAAACGCGACAAGGCCAAGGCGAGAGATGAGGAAGAGGAGGTCGTGGACTTCTCCGAGGAGGACCCCCCGGAGGTAGCCCGGGACGGCCGAATCGACTTGGGCGAGGTGACTATTGTCCATCTGGCGCCGGCACTGGATCCCTACCCTCGGGCGGCCGGCGCCGCCTTTGACCCCCAGGTTTGGGGTCTGGAGCCGGAAAAAGGGCCAGATACCCCAGGCAGCGGCCCTTTTGTCGCCTTGGCCAAACTGAAGCGGCCCGGACCCCGTCGGGGCTGAGACTAGCCGCCGTACGCCCCGCCCCCTGCACGGCTGCTTGCGCCGCCTGCTTGCGTCCGGGGGGGTTTTTCGCTATCTAGTCGCGCTTTCCGGCCCCCCTTGATCCTGCGGCCCCCTAACCGGGCGCCGCCCGCTTGGGGACCTTTTGGGGTTCCGGGCCACGTAAAGACCACACGAAAGATCACTTCCATGGCGGTTCCGAAGAAAAAAGTCTCTAAGTCGCGTCGCGACATGCGCCGCTCGCATCATGCTCTTTCGACGCCGGCTCATCAGGAATGTCCTAATTGCGGCGAATTGAAACGCCCGCACCATATGTGCGCTTCATGCGGTTATTACGATGGCCGCGACGTCGCTTCTGAGTCCGAGGCTGTTGCCTAACTCCACTCGTTATATAGTCTTTAGCTGACTGGGGACGTCGCGCGAGATTTTCTGTCTGCGGTCCGGCGGCCTATCAGGCGACGGTTGCAGCGAAGCGTTGCGGCTTAACAGGTCCGGGGAGCATTGTGAGCGCGGCCTTCACCATTTCGCTGGACGCTATGGGCGGCGACCACGCCCCCGAAATCGTGCTCAAGGGCGCGGCGCTTGCGCGCGTACGCTACCCCTCCGCCCATTTCCTCCTGTTCGGCGACGAAGCCAGATTGAACACCCTGCTTAAAGCCGAAAAGGCCTTGGCGGGGCATTGCACGATCCGGCACACCGGGCACGTGATCACCGGCGACACCAAGCCAAGCCAGGCCATTCGGCAGGGCCGCCAGTCGAGCATGTGGAAGGCCATCGATGCCGTGAAGAACGGCGAGGCCGCCGGCGTCGTCTCGGCCGGCAACACCGGCGCGTTGATGGCTATCGCCAAGCTGATCATGCGGCCATTGCCCGGAATTGATCGGCCGGCGATCTGTTCGTTGTTCCCAACACGTCTCGGCGAAACCGTCATGCTCGACCTCGGTGCGAATTCGCTGTGCGACGCCCGGAATCTTGTGGAATTCGCCGTTATGGGTGCATGCTTCGCCCGGACCATGTTGGGGATGGCCCGCCCCAGTGTCGGCCTACTCAACGTCGGCTCGGAAGAAGTGAAGGGCACCGACGCGCTGCGCGAGGCCAACCAGATGCTGCGTGGGTCGCGTCTTGAAATGGAATTCGCTGGCTTCATCGAGGGCGACGACATCGCCAAAGGCACGGTGGATGTGGTCGTCACCGATGGGTTTACCGGCAACGTTGCCTTAAAAACCGCGGAGGGCACCGCCAAGTTATTTGCGGAGTTCCTGAAGGCCGCGATCCGCAGCTCGTTGCTTGCGAAATTCGGCATGCTGTTCGCGAAACCAGCCCTCGCGCAAGTTATGGCGCGCACCGATGCGCGCCGCTATAACGGCGCGTTGTTTGTGGGCCTCAACGGCGTCGTCGTGAAAAGCCATGGCGGGACGGATGCCGTCGGCTTCGCGAATGCGATCGGCGTTGCCGTCGATATGATCTCTCGCGACCTCAATAGCAAGATTGCCGAAGAGCTCGCGCGAATGGCGGCTCCGCTGGAGCAAGCGGATTCTGAGGCCGACCCGTCTACCCCGTCCAAAACGGAACCAACCGCCGTCGCCGAGGCGCCGACCCAATGACCATTCGCACGGTGATTCAGGGAGTCGGGTCATATCTTCCGGAAAAGGTTCTGAGCAACGCGGAACTCGCCCAGAAAGTTGACACCTCCGACGAGTGGATTGTCGAGCGTACCGGCATCCATCAGCGCCATATCGCCGCCGACGGCGAGAAAACCTCGGACCTCGCCATTGCCGCTGTCAAGAAGGCCCTGGCTGCTGCCGGTCGCGACGGAAAAGACGTTGACCTGTTCGTATTGGCCACGGCCACGCCCGATCAAACTTTTCCCGCTTCAGCGGCCCGCGTGCAGGCGGCGGTAGGCCGTCCTGGTGCGCCGTCGTTCGACGTGCACGCCGTGTGCTCGGGCTTTGTCTATGGGCTCGCGGTCGCCGACAATTTTATCAAAGCCGGCCAGGCGAAGTGCGCGGTCGTCGTCGGCGCGGAAGTATTTTCACGCATCCTCGACTGGAACGACCGCACGACGTGTGTGCTTTTTGGCGACGGCGCGGGCGCGGTCGTGCTCAACGCCGAGGACGGCGGCGGCACGTCGGCCGACCGCGGCGTGCTCTCGACGCACCTGCATTCCGATGGCCGCTACAACGCCATGCTGTTTGTCGATGGCGGACCATCGACGACCCAGACCGCGGGCCATATTCGCATGAAGGGCAAGGAAGTTTTCCGGCATGCGGTGGTCAATTTGACCGAGGCGGTACGCGAAGCGCTCGTGGCCAATAAGGTTTCCATCGACGACGTCGACTGGCTGGTGCCTCATCAGGCCAACAAGCGCATTCTCGATAGCACCGCGCAGAAGCTGGGCCTCGATCCGGCGAAAGTCATCGTGACCGTGGATCGCCACGCCAACACCTCGGCGGCTTCGATCCCGCTGGCCTTAGCGGCCGGCGTCGAAGATGGCCGCATCAAGCGCGGCAACTTGGTTCTGATGGAGGCGATGGGTGGCGGCTTTACCTGGGGTTCGGCGCTCGTGCGCATGTAGGGCCCCCGAGGCCCCTCGAAACCCGCGGAATCGGCTCCCCGGCGCGCGGCCTAAATCATTTCTACACATAGAGAACCTGTATTGACGACCCGAGGGAGGTCGGGCTAACGTGTTGACTTCACGCGACTTTGGCAGGAGAGCGCGAGATGGGAGAAACAATTACCCGGGCGCAGCTAAGCGAGGCCATCTATCAAGAAGTTGGCCTGTCCCGGAATGAATCGGCGGATTTGCTGGAAATGGTTTTGGGTGAGATTACCCAAGCGCTTCTCAAAGGCGAAACCGTGAAAATCTCGTCCTTTGGAAGCTTTTCTGTTCGCCAGAAAGGGCAGAGGATTGGCCGTAATCCCAAGACCGGGGAAGAGGTTCCGATCCTGCCGCGTAAGGTCTTGGTGTTCCGGCCATCGCAGCTGTTAAAGGGGCGCATTCGCCAGGGCCACGCGGCCCGGCCGGCCACGCCCTAATTGGTCTGAATGGTCCTTGAGGCCGTGACCTCCGAAGATCTCTCCGAGACTGAAGGCCCCGGCTTAGGCGAGTCCGAATCCGGCGGCGATGCGCGCCGTGTCGCCAAGTCCGATGCCGCTTTTCGCACGATCAGCGAAGTGGCGGAGGAGTTGGACGTGCCGCAGCACGTTTTGCGATTTTGGGAAACAAAGTTTACGCAGATTCGCCCGCTCAAGCGCGGCGGCGGCCGTCGCTACTACCGGCCGGAAGACGTCACCTTGCTCAAGCGCATTCGGACGCTCTTGTATAGCGACGGCTTGACCATCAAGGGCGTGCAGAAGCTCCTGCGTGAGTCCGGCAGGAAGGTCGGGAGTGACACGCAGTCGGTTCCCGATGCGATCCCCTCGAGCGCGGCCCCGGTGGGGCTTGTGCGCGAGCAAGCTGTTCGGCTCCTGGCCGAGCTTAAATCCCTGCGCGACGACCTGAACGGCGGGCTCCGAGCCTCCTGATTAAGGGCGGCCTCCTGATTAACCGGTCGTAGGTGCCAGGTTGTTTTGCCCGCGGACGCTGTCTATAGTGCGCGCCGCTTCGACTGGGGCCGCATCGTGGCTCTGTCGGGGAGAAAAGGTCGGGGCGTAGCGCAGCCTGGTAGCGCACTTGACTGGGGGTCAAGGGGTCGCAGGTTCAAATCCTGTCGTCCCGACCAATTTAATCCTTCTAGGTCAATGACTTAGAGGGATTTATCCTAGGCTTCACTCATATCCATTGCCTGTATCCACACTCTAGAGCGGTTTGCATTTAGGTAGCTGCGTAACCTGAGTTGCGGATGTAGTTGCTGCATTCGGCTGGCGTGACGGCGTCGAGCGCATTGGCAACGGCGTCGTGAACGGCATCTAAGCTGCGTGCCATGGCTGCGCGCATGTGCTGTT
>CAMDRB010000151.1 GCA_945906455.1 Caenispirillum bisanense | reverse complement strand
CATGCCATGCGAAAGGCCATGGGCCGCAGCGTCGATGAAGTTCACGATGCGCTCGCAACGACGCTCGGCACCATCACTCCAACCGAGTGCTCAAATTACTTCCGGGAGGCCGGCTATAGTTCTATCTAAACGCAACACGCTCTAGAGCGTTATCCGCCGAAGCATGCTCTCGGACCCGCCGGCGAAGGCCGGCACTAGACAGATGCGCGCCTTCGCGCGCCGGCGAAGGCCGGCATTATCGACCGCGCGCGTCGTACCGCGCGACCCGGGGGTGGATCCCGGTTCGCGCTGCTTGTTCTAGATATCGATCAGTTGCCGCAGAACCTTTTCCATGTTGATCGCAAGGGCCCAGCGCTCTTTTTGGCTGAGGGTTTCGAGCGCCCGACTCAGTTGCTGGAGCGGATCGCTTTTCAAGAGGGCCTCGCTCGCTTCCGTTAGCACAAGGCGGTGAACACGCCGATCCACCTTGTCTCCGACGCGCTTCAAGCGCCCCTTTCGCACTAACGCCGCCACCGTTTGCGAAGCAGTGCCCTTTGTGGTTCCCTGAAATTGCGCAAAGCCCGTGACCGTCCGCCGCTCGACCGAGGCCTCGTCGAAATAGCGCAGCGCTGCCCATTGGGCTGGGTTCAGCCCAGGCGTAAAGCCGAGATTATACGCGGCTTTCCCGACCTGCTCGATCAGGCGCGCCAAGCCGCGAGTGGAAGATTGTGGATCACTGCGCACGGATTACTCTAGGTCTCTTAACCGGAGTTCATCTAATACGGGCAGTATAACCGCTTGATCGCGCAAGAAAAAGAGGCCCGCTCGCCACGGCTTAGCGCCTAGATCATGCGGGAATATGAATGTTTATGCACGCAAAAATAACGCGATCCCGCCGAGCGATGCTAGGTATTGCGAGTTGAATTTGCCGGAAAGTCTTTCGAACCGGCCTTTTCCTGGTCGTCGGGCTGCCTGAGACTGCTTCCCGGATCTGCCGGCGTAGAGTACAGGATGCCGCGATGATATCTCCGTATAGCCTTGTTGCACCGGTCTTGCGTCGGATTGATCCTGAACGGGCTCACCGATTCGCGATTTGGGGCCTGCGATCCGGACTTGCCGCGGCGCTTTGCCCTCCCGCCCCCGACGACCCGGTCTTGGCGACAACGGTCTGGGGCAAAAATTTTCGCAATCCACTCGGTCTAGCGCCGGGATTTGACAAGAATGCCGAAGTTCCCGACGCGGCCCTTGCGCTCGGCTTTGGTTTTGTTGAAGTCGGCGGCGTAACGCCGCTTCCCCAAGCCGGCAATCCGACACCTCGGCTCTTTAGACTTGATGCGGATCGGGCGGTGATCAATCGCATGGGCTTCAATAACGACGGCCTCGGCGTCGTGCTCGATCGCCTCGCCCGCCGTCGGCACAAAGTTGGTCCCGTCGGAGTCAACCTGGGCAAGAACAAGGACTCAACCGACGCTCCCGGCGACTACGCTGCGCTGGCGGGACGCCTCGCCTTGCACGCGGACTTCCTCGTAATCAATCTCTCGTCACCAAACACGCCTGGATTGCGCGCTCTGCAGCGGGTCGACGCGCTGACCGCGATCGTCCGCGCCGCCCGGGTGGCGCGCGACAATGCGACGATCGGCGTGTCGACGCCGCTTCTCCTCAAAATTGCGCCGGATCTCGAATCCACCGAGATTGTCGATATCGCTCGGGTGGCGCTTGAGGAGAGGCTGGACGGCCTTGTCATCGCCAACACCACCGTCAGCCGGCCGGGCCCAATGTCCTCACCCCAGCATGTCGAGAGTGGCGGCCTCAGCGGCGCGCCGTTGTTCGAGCTATCAACCCGCTTGCTGCGACGCATGTATGAACTGACCGGCGGCGCAATCCCGCTCATCGGGGTCGGCGGAGTCGGCGGAGGCGCCGATGCTTACGCCAAGATTCGCGCCGGAGCGTCACTGGTACAATTGTATACCGCGATGGTGTTTGAAGGGCCGGCGATTATCGGCCGGACCAAACATGAGCTCGCGGTTCTATTAAAGCGCGATGGCTTTACGAATGTGGCCGCGGCCGTCGGCGCGGACCATCACCGCGGAGCCCGGGCATGAGATTGCGCGCTCTGTCCGGCCTGCGCGAGGTCACCGAGGAATTCGATGGCTTCATTCTCGACCTTTGGGGCGTCGTCCATGACGGCGCTAATGCCTATCCGCAGTCGGCCGATACGTTCAAGAACCTCAAAGCTGCCGGCAAGCGAACGCTGCTGTTGTCGAACGCGCCGCGTCGGGCCTACGCGCTCGACAAAGCCATGGCCCGCATGGGGATCGACCGTAATCTCTACGGCGAAGTTCTTTCTTCCGGTGAAGCCACGCGCGATGCCTTGATTGCTCGCAGCGATCCCTTCTTTGCTGCCCTAGGCCAGCGTGCCTATCACCTCGGTCCCGAACGCGACCGCAGCGTATTCGATGATACCGGACTGAAGATTTCCACATCGGTGGCGGAGGCGGATTTTATCGTCAACACCGGACCGGATGGTCTCGATGATATTGTTGAGGACTATGCCGACGTTCTATTGGCCGCGCACGCCCGCGGCCTGCCGATGATCTGCGCCAATCCTGATCTTGTCGTTATTCGCGCCGGCCAGCCAATTGTCTGTGCCGGCGCGATCGCGAAGAAATACGAAAGCCTGGGCGGAGTGGTTGCCTATCGCGGCAAGCCCGATCCGGCAGTCTTTGAACTGGCCATCTCCCGGCTAGGTATCGCTGACCGCCGCCGCATCGCGGTGGTCGGCGATGCCCTCGACACCGACATAAAGGGCGCCCGGGCCAGCGGCCTGCCGTCTATTTGGTGCACGGGCGGCATTCACGCCGAAGCGCTCGGTGTGAGCTACGGTGTCGCCGCCGATCCGATCAAAGCCGCCGCGTTGGCGGAAATCGAGGGCCATATGCCGGACGCCATCATCCCCGGCTTCGTCTGGTGACGCGGGCCGCGCTAGGCGACGCGCGGACCAAGAATGATCACCGCCGCTCCGGCAATACAGATGATTGCTCCTGCGATATCCCAATGGTCCGGGGGCACACCCTCAATCGCCCATTGCCAGGCAAGGGAAGCGGCAATGTAGACTCCGCCGTAGGCGGCATAAACGCGCCCGGCCGCGCCGCTCTCAACGCGCGTCAGAAGATAGGCGAATCCGGCCAAGGCAAGTGTCCCGGGTGCTAACCACCAGATCGAGTAACCTTTGCGTAGCCATGCCCAGAACGCGAAGCATCCCGCGATCTCGGCGAGGGCCGCAGCGAGATAGATGAGCGTGGTCTTGGCAAGCATGCCCGTCAAGGCGCGAACTGTTCGGCGACGATGCGCTCTTCGAGGTTGTGCTCCGGATCGAACAGCATGCGCATTGAAATAGCGCGGTCCTCGCGTACCGTTACTTCGATCACGTCACGCACTTCATCGCGGTCGGCCACCGCGCTGACCGGGCGCTTTTCCGGCTCCAGGATGACAAAGCGCACGATCGCGGTATGGGGCAGGATCGCGCCGCGCCACCTTCGCGGACGAAATGCACTGATCGGCGTCAGCGCAAGTACATTCGAGCCCAGCGGCAGGACCGGGCCATATACCGAAAGGTTATAGGCGCTGGAGCCGGCCGGCGTGCAGATCAGCGCGCCATCGCACACCATCTCGCTCATTCGCTCTTTACCGTCGACAAAAATCTTGATTTTCGCGGCTTGGCGAGTCTGGCGCAGCATGGAAACCTCGTTGGTCGCGAGCGCCTCAAACGTCTCGCCGCCCGCGGTCACGGCGGTCATGCGCAAGGGATGGAGAGTGACTTCGGTGGTGTTCTGCAGGCGCGTTAGGAGGTCGTTTTCCTCATAGCGATTCATGAGAAATCCAACGGTGCCCCGGTGCATACCAAAAATCGGCGCCTTCGCCTTCATATAGGTGTGAACGGCTTCAAGCATAAACCCGTCGCCACCTAAGGCGACGATAACGTCGGCGTCTTCAGGTTTGTGTTGGCCGTAGCGGCGCGTCAGGACATCCAAGGCCTCGCGGGCCGGTTGTGCATCAGCTGCCACAAAGGCCACGCGTGAATATGGCTTTGGCATTGGTTTCCTCAAGGGCGGCGGGATTCGTGGTGGGAGTGGACGGGCGGGGTGCGAGTATATCCGAGCGGCGACGGGGCGCTATACCGGCAATGCGGGGATCCTCGCTTCAGCCGCCGGTCACGCTCATGTGGCGGTTCACGGCCGGCCGATTGTGGCGCCGGTCGATGATGAAGTCGTGGCCTTTTGGTTTGCGACTGATCGCCTCCTGAACGGCCGTGGTCAGCGGACCATTGCCTTCACTAGCCCGCATGGGCGTGCGCAAATCCGCAGCGTCGTCCTGGCCCAGACACATATAAAGTGTGCCAGTGCAGGTCAGCCGCACGCGATTGCACGATTCGCAGAAATTATGAGTCATCGGCGTTATGAATCCGACCCGTCCCCCGGTTTCGCTGCAACGCGTGTAACGCGCTGGCCCGCCGGTCGTGTCGGCGATCGGATTCAGCGTCCACCGACGCTCAAGACGGGCTCGGACGATCGAGAGGGGCAAATACTGCGCCGTGCGGTCGCCGTCAATGTCGCCCATCGGCATCGTTTCGATGAATACCAGATCGAATCCCTCAGCGCCGCACCACGCGACAAGGTCTTCAATCTCATCTTCATTTACGCCGCGCATTGCGACCGTGTTAATCTTGATTTTCAGTCCCGCAGCCTTTGCGGCGCGAATCCCGTCCATGACCTTCGCGTGGTCACCCCAGCGCGTTATGGTTTTGAATCGTGTTGGATCCAATGAATCGAGCGAGATGTTAACCCTGCGCACGCCCGCCCGCTTGAGGTCATCGGCAAACTTGGCGAGCTGGGTACCGTTGCTCGTAAGGGTCAATTCCTCAAGCGCGCCAGTCTTAAGGTGACGGCCAAGACTTTGAAACAGGCTGATCACGTCCCGCCGCACCAGGGGCTCGCCGCCGGTTATTCGCAACTTTCTGACGCCCTGCTCGACAAAGACCGTGCAGACCCGGTCGAGTTCCTCAAGTGACAGAAGCTCGGCCTTAGGCAGGAAGGTCATGTCTTCGGACATGCAATAGACACATCGCAGATCGCAACGGTCCGTCACCGAGACCCGCAAGTAGCTGACGGCGCGGCCGAAGGGATCGATCAGAGCAGGTCCTGCCGACGATTTGTTCACGAGTGAGCCACTCTCCTTAATTCGTGAATATAGGGCATTCGCGGCTCGTTCCAAGGCGGCGCTCAAACATTCCTGGCCTGGGCCGCCGCCAAGGGCGCTACGCCGCTGTTTAGTCAGCATTTTCTCTTTATAGAAGCTTTTGACCCTGGTCGCCGCCCTGCTAAGCTTTCACCAGGGAATGCCGGGACGGCGGGGTATGGGCGACACCGAATTGGAACTGGCACAATTGCTCTGTACGCGGCTCTGCCATGACTTGGCCGGGCCCGTGGGCGCGGTCGCGGCCGGCGTCGAATTGATTGGCGGAGATCCGGGCCAGGTGGACGCCGAAACCTTGGGCCTTATCGGCAACAGTTCGGTGGCGGCCTCGCTAAAGCTGAAGTTTATGCGTGCGGCCCTGGGCCCACCGGGTGGAACATCGGGCGATCCAAGGGCGCTGCTCGAAGGCTATCTCAAGGCCGTTTCAGGACCGGGAGGGGTGCCTGCCGTGACCTGGCCGGCGCCGGCCAGCCTCGCGCTCGGAGAATCCGTCGTCGGGGCGGGCTGGACTCAAACGGTCTTGAACCTCTGTCTCCTGGGCTTCGAAACCTTGCCGGGCTGCCGGACTCTGGCTCTGCAGCTTGTCGACGCTTCGGATCTCAACGTGACTGTCGAAACCCGCGGGGCACCCGATCGCGCGGTAATCTTGCGCGACGAACTTCTCGCCGCTGTCGCCGGGCGCACACCGCCGGCGCTCAGCGCCAAGACCATCCATAGCCATGTCGCGGGACGGCTGGTGAGGGCCGCAGGCGGCAGCCTTGGTCTCTCGGCGTCGGGCAATCGTGTAACTGTAACGGCGGTATTCCCTAGGGCCGAAGGTATCCTGAAAAACAGGTTACCGCATTCATGAAGACGTGCCTGATCGTTGATGACTCCCGCGTGATTCGCCGCGTAGCCTCGAAAATCTTTCAGGACTTGGGCTTTGAAACCAATGAGGCCGAGAACGAGCGCAACGCCATGAACGCTTTCGTGGCCCGCCCTGCTGACATTGTCTTGGTGGACTGGGACATGCCGGTGATGGACGGTCTGGAATTCGCTAAGCGCCTGCGCCAGCTGCCCGGCGGTGATAAGGCCATCGTGATCTTCTGCACGGTCGAGAACGACGTTTCGCACATTCAACAGGCGCTCGACGCCAGCGCCGATGAGTACATCATGAAACCGTTCGACGGTGAAATCGTGCGGTCAAAGCTGCTGATGCTGGGAATGCTCGGCTAATGTCACCGGAAGACTTTGATTTGGCCGCGCGCTTCTTGAAGGACCGATCGGGTCTAGTTCTCACCCGTGGCAAGACCTATTTATTCGAGAACCGGTTAATACCGGTGGTGCGGAACGCCCGGCTAAGATCGCTTTCCGAGCTCCTGGCGGCTGTTCAGAACGGCGATCAGGGTCTGCAATCCGCCGTGATCGACGCCATGATGGCCAAGGACACCGGCTTTTTTCGCGACTGGAAGCCGTTCGTCCATTTCCGGACTGTCGTATTGCCGAACATTCGCGTAGCGCGCGGCGCGAAGACTCTGTTTCGCGTGCTTTCGGCCGGCGCGTCGACCGGGCAAGAGGCCTATTCCATTGCTCTGGCGGCCCTCGAGGCAGCTTCGTCGTTTCCTGATTGGTAGGTAGAGGTTGTCGGCATCGATATCTCCGC
>CAMDRB010000150.1 GCA_945906455.1 Caenispirillum bisanense | reverse complement strand
TCGGCTCCTTGGCGATCTTCAAGACCTTGCGCACCTTCTCGAGCGGCATCTGCAGTTTTTCCGCCAATTCCTCGGGGGTCGGCTCGCGGCCGATCTCGTGCAGCATCTGGCGCGAGGTCCGCACCAGCTTGTTGATGGTCTCGATCATGGCACACAGATGCCGGTGTAGGGGCCGTCCACCCCATCAGCGTAATTCAAGTAGGCCGAACGGGGCTGGAGCCGACTGTCCCGGTCATCCCGACCTGTTCACCAGCGAACATTACCCCTTCGAGGGCTGCGCACCCGTGAGAATAGGCTGCCAGAAAGACGTGCAATAATGATCTTCGTCAAAGGTATTTGTCGGCTCCGGGCCGCTGGGCACCAGACGCTGCACGGCCGGGAACCGCTTGAACGCCGGCAGCTTCTCGTTGCCGGGATCGAGCGCTCTGGCGAAATTGGCCCAATAGCCTCGCATAATCCGCGCCAATTCGGCCTGCTCTGGCGTGAATCCCTTCCCTGAGTCATACAGGTACTGAAGTTCCGAGGTATGCTCCGCCCCACTGGGATAGCCGAAGACGTTGTTGGGCGGCTGCACCGGCGAACTGCGCGACGGCGCGTTGGGATCGTCAAATTCGTAGGCGAAGACGGAAATTCCCGTGGCCGCGAGATCCCGGTTCGCCGCCAGCGCGTTGCACGCCATAACCATGTCGGTGAAGACCCGGGCGAGGGCCATATCAGCGTTGGGCGCGTTGCCCCGGTAGGGGTTCAGAAAATTCTCCATCGGATAGAGATCGGCGAGGGTCTGACCAAACGCCGGCGTATTGATGGTAGGCACCACGACCCCGAAGCGCGTTCCGGCAAGGCCGGCGCCGAGATAACGGTTGAGGAGTGAAGGATAGGTGCAGGTGGCGGGCGCCTCGGCCGAGCCACAAAACGCATTGGCGTGCGTGAGGGTAAAGTTCGCTGGTCCACCGGCGGCGACAGCGTCCTCAAGCGACGGGCGCGGTAGCTGATTTGGCAGAAAAAAGCGCCCCTCATGCGCGGTCGTTCCGTTCATCACCGGGACCTTGATGATCTGCCCACTCTGGAACGCGGCCTTGAAAGACAACGGCAGAGCCTTGGTGCCGTGAACCGGCGAGAGATTGTACCGGCCGAACACGCGGTTCTGTGAAACCAAGATGTCCGCGACCGGCTTCTTGCGGAAACAATCGCCGTCGGTCGCGGCGCAACCGATATCGGCCGCGAACGCTTCGGCGAACTTTTCCTGGAAGGCGGTCTTTGACGGCAGGTTGTTATAGGTCGAGCCACTGCTCTGGCTGATGATGCCGTGAAAGAGACCCTGCGCCGTCAGGGGCGACGCGAGGTGGAAAAATGCGCTTTGACCACCGGCCGATTCACCGGTCATCGTCACTTTATCGGGCGCGCCGCCGAACGCTGCGATGTTGTCGCGCAGCCACTGCAAGGCAAATTGCTGGTCGATGAATCCGTAATTGCCGCCGTCGCCGACATTCTCGAAATGGCTGGCCTCGGTTGCGAGCAACCCGGGTTCGACAAGCAGTCCCAGCGCGCCAAGCCTGTAGTTGAGTGTGACCACGATAATGTTGTTTTCGGCCACCATGGAAGTGGCGTCGTAGATCGACCCGTTGCCGCTCAGAAATGCCCCGCCGTGCACGAACACCAGCACCGGCAGGTTTGAGCCGCGCTCCGCCGCGGAAGGAGCATATACATTGAGGAAAAGGCAATCTTCGGACTGCGCACCGGCACCATCCTGCGGGCACGATGCGCCGTTAGTATCGGCCGCGACCACGCCCTCGGCACGCGGCGCGGGCTGCGGCGGCTTCCAGCGCAGCGCGCCTTCCGGAGCGGCGGCATAGCGGATACCCTTGAAGGCCGTTACCTCGGGCATGCGCGCAGGCACGCCGGTGAAGGTTCCGCTCCTCGTCGCGATCGGCGAGGAGCCGACAGGGCCGGCAGCCTGATTGCCATCGCCACAGGAGGCGAGACACATCGCCAGAATGCCGACGAGAATGCTGTTCCGATTCGTGGAGTTCCCGGTCATGCTAATTTCACCTTCAGTTTGCTATGGAGTTGCTCGTGCCCAGCGCCGTGAGGATGTTGAATAAATATTGATGCCATCTGCCACCCACCACTTGTCGCACAGCAACCTACGAGAAGCCTTTTGTTAGTGGGCTTTTATAGCGAAATTCCCTATGTTAATTAGCAGCGAACGCTAACGTAAACAACTGGGATTGAGACCGCACGAGCGGCAGGCCGCGGGCGGGCGAACGGTGGGCTTAAATCAGGGGGTTGGACAAATCTCGATGTTCAAAAACGCACGCGTTGCACTAACGTTGGGCCTGTTATGCAGTGGGGTTCTGGCGATCGGACCTCTGGCGATCAAGGCCGCGGAACCTGCTGCCGAGACGACCTCTTCCGGGGCCGACTGGCGCTACTACGGCAGCGACGCCTTCAGCACCAAGTATTCCCCGCTCGCCCGCATCAACCGCGACAACGTCAAGAACTTGAAGATCGCGTGGCGCTGGAAGTCCGAAAACTTCGGGCCCCGCCCCGAATTCAACATGGAAGAGACGCCGTTGATGGTAGACGGCGTGCTCTATTTCATGGCCGGCACGCGTCGCGTCGCGGTCGCCGCCGACGCTGTGACCGGCGAAACCCTGTGGATGTACCGCTTCGACGAAGGCCGCCGCGGACAGCTCGCCCCGCGCGCCAACCACCGCGGCGTTGCCTATTGGACCGATGGCAAGGGCGATAAGCGCATCACGCTGATCACCGCCGGCTACCACATGATTCAACTGGATGCGACCACCGGGCGGCCCGTTGAGCAGTTCGGGGACAAGGGAATCGTCGACCTTTATAAGGACTTCGACCAGCCCGAACCGGAAGACGGCAGGATCGGTTCGAGCTCGCCGCCGATCATTGTCGGCGACGTGGTTGTTGTTGGCGCCGCGATGGAGTCCATAGCCGCGTCGAAGGCAAACGTCGCCGGATTCGTCCGCGGCTACAACGTCCGCACCGGAAGGCGCGAATGGATTTTCCATACCGTGCCGCGGCCGGGCGAGTTTGGCTACGACACATGGAAGAACGGCTCGGCGGCCTATACCGGCAACGTCGGCGTATGGACAACGAAGTCGGCCGATCCGGAACTTGGCTATGTCTATCTTCCGGTTGAAACCCCAACCAATGATTTTTACGGCGTCGACCGCCCGGGCGACAACTTATTTTCCGAAAGCTTGGTGTGTCTTGACGCCAAGACCGGCAAGCGTGTCTGGCACTTCCAGCTCATTCACCACGGCATCTGGGATTACGACGCGCCGGCCGCGCCCATTCTTTTGAATATCACCGTCAAAGGAAAACCCATCAAGGCCGTTGCGCAAGTAACCAAGCAGGCGTTTGTCTATGTGTTCGATCGGGTCACGGGAAAACCGGTGTGGCCGATCAAGGAAGTGCGGGTGCCGAAGTCGAAGATACCGGGCGAAGTGACCTCGCCGACCCAGCCCTATCCGAGCTTGCCTGCGCCCTTTGACGTCCAGAACTTCACCGAAGAGAGCGTCATCGACTTTACGCCCGAACTTCGCGCGGAAGCCTTGCGGATGATCGCGGATTACGACCTCGGTGGTGTGTTCACGCCGCCGACATTGCCGGCGAACGGCAAGAAGGGATTGCTGAAGCTGCCGGCGACGACCGGTGGCGCCAACTGGCAAGGCGGCGGCGCGGATCCGGAAACAGGGATCATCTACGTATCTTCAGGCACGACGGTGGGCGGCCCGGTGGCCGTGCGTATTCCCGGACAGCCCTCCGCTTTCGAGCAGCCCAAGGCCCTTACACCGCCAGGTGATAACCAGCCGCGGTTTTTCGGGCCGCAAGGATTGCCCCTGGTGAAGCCGCCTTACGGTCGCATCACGGCCATCGATCTCAATACCGGCCAGCACGTGTGGATGGTCGCCAACGCCGATACGCCGGAGTGGATCAAGAACCATCCCGCGCTGAAGGGCGTGAATATTCCGCGCACCGGAAGCTTCGAACACGCCGGCCTGTTGGTCACCAAGACGCTGCTGTTCGCCGGTGAAGGCGCCGGACTTTTTGCCACGCCGATCTTCTCGGGTGGCAACAAGCTGCGCGCCATGGACAAAGCGACCGGTGAGATCATCCATGACTTCGAGCTGCCGGCAAACCAAACCGGGATACCGATGACGTACGCCGTGCGCGGACGACAGTTTATCGTCGTCGCTGTCGGCGGCGTCGGCAAACCGGGTGAACTCGTCGCCTTGGCGGTCGACTAACCCGACCGCTTGGGGAGATCGCGATACACGCATGCGTATTCGACTTCTTACGGTAGCCTCGGTCACTGTTGTCATCGCACTGAATGCGGGGGCCGGCTGGGCGCAGCCCGCCCCGCGATCGGTCAAGGACGGCGTGTTCAGCGCCGCGCAGGCAGCGCGCGGCGAGGAGATCATTCTGACGGAATGCGCGCGCTGTCACTCGCCCAGCCTGCTCGGCGGCGAGAACAATACGCCGCCCCTCGTCGGTGAGGTCTTCCAGAAAAAGTGGGGCGGGTTGTCGCTGGACGAGTTATTCGAGAAAATGGTCAAGACCATGCCCACCGATAGCCCTGGGCGGCTCAGCAAGACGGAATATGCCGATGCGCTGGCCTAATATCCTCGGCGCGAACAAATATCCGGCCGGCGCGATTGACCTCACCGCCGATGCCGCCGCTCTCGCGCAAATCAAGATCGAACCCTAAGCGCTATTTATTGTAGCACTTAAACACTTGCGCCCAGAATTAATTGTGCTACGATAAATTGGCATGGAATTCGTCTGGGACGACGAAAAGCGCCGGCGTAACCTCGCCAAACATGGCCTCGACTTCACCGATGTCGCCCGCATCGATTGGGAGTCCGCGACCATCTTGGAAGACATCCGCGCGAATTATGGCGAACTACGCTATTGGGCCTTTGCCACCTGGAACGCCCGGCTGCACTTGGTGGCATTTGCCCTTCGGGGCGAAAAGGTCCGCATCATCAGCTTTCGTCGGGCGAGCCGAAAAGAAGTGAGGCGATATGGCAAACCGTAAGACCAAGGCCGCCGCTTACGGCAGGCCCGACGCCGACATTCCTGAAATGACCGCCGCGGACTTCCGCAAGGCGCGGCCGGTGAAGGACGTGCTGCCCGGATTGGTCGCCGCGGCCAAACGCGCTCGTGGCCGTCCCCGCATCGAGAATCCGAAACAGCATGTATCGCTGCGCCTCGATGCCACAGTTATCGCCGGATTCAAGGCGCAGGGGCCGGGCTGGCAGAGCCGCATCAACGAAACGCTCACGCGCGCATTGGCGCGAAAAAGCAAAGCAAAATCGCTGCGCGGGCGGCGGGAGCGGGATGACTCGCTTGACTGTTAGCCACGACACTCAACCCAACCAGAAAGCTGATCCTGAAAAGCTTGCCGAGGTAATGCAATTGATCTCGGACAACGCCGTCAAATATGTCCAGCCATGTTTAGTTACAATTTATGGGCAACGATTAGAACCGCGGCACACCGCGATACCGGTTGGTACGGGCATTCGCGTATCACACAATGCGCGCACTTTTCTCGTCACCGCAAAACACGTGCTGTTTGGACACGATGAAACTGAAGACCCGAGCGACAAATGTATCTTTGCCGAAGGCGCTCTTCACCAACTTGGCCATTTCCGACCAGCCGACGTCTTTAGCGCCTTCGATCTAGCTATAGTCAGGATTGACGCGCTTGCTGCTGACCCATGTCTACCTTCATCAACATTGTCGGAGGACGACGAATTTCCAAAATGGATTACGATGGTTGGTTTCCTTGCGCGCGGATTCAAACGAAATGCGAAAGAGCGGGCCTAGGGAATGAGGGATACGTCTTCACAGACCATCGCGTTGATTTCAAG
This sequence comes from Caenispirillum bisanense, assembly GCA_945906455.1. Taxonomy (GTDB): domain Bacteria; phylum Pseudomonadota; class Alphaproteobacteria; order Rhodospirillales; family Rhodospirillaceae; genus SHVO01. The sequence continues at coordinate 994 of CAMDRB010000150.1, read as the reverse complement.
CCGGGTCATCCTGCGCTGCGTCTTGTCAGAAAGCGTGTAGTCGACGCAGATTCCGGTCAGCATGTTAGAGCGCCTATTCCCAGAGGCATGTCGGGCGGCCCAATACTCGACAGCAGGTATCTCCGCCACAACCAAATTCGCATCATTGGCGTCTTTACCGAATTTGTCCACGTACGCAGCATAGGCTTCGGCGAAAGTTCGCAGAAAGTGATCGAAATACTGGATCAAGCGAGATGATATCTCCGGAATGCATCCGTTAATTCGCTCTCGCGAATTACGTCACTCCCACGAGAGACCAAGGACTACCAGAAACCACGTAACGCGCACGGGATGTTCACTGCTGTATAGGTCTATTCAACGCAGCGCTCGCCGTGCGCAGCGTCCTGAGCGGCGGCAAGTTCGCTTCGCACCGGAGCCTTTCAGAGCCGCTTCTTCGCGAAAGCCCGCCCAGACCCGGATTTTAAGTACTTCTCGAATGCTATTGCGCGATCGTTATCTGTGAAACAGAGATAAGTGTTCACGCGCCACGGTTTGTATTTCGCCGTGTGGGGCACTTCTCCGGCGTTATGCCGCGCGAGGCGTTCTTCGATATCTGTCGTCGAACCGACGCAATACCGGTCGGAGTTATCCTGGCTTTGCAGGATGTAAACAAACTTCATGGCGCGTTACTCCATGAGGCCCAGTCCGCCTCCGCGACAAGTCGCTTCGGCGTGACAGCCTTCGCCCGTGTTGTAATGGCGTGCCATGCGAAACCGCCAACGTGCGGCTCGAATGGCCTGCCAAGCCGAAGCCCCGAAGGGGCGAAGGCTGGTGGGCCTGGCAGGACTTGAACCTGCAACCAGACCGTTATGAGCGGCCTGCTCTAACCAAATTGAGCTACAGGCCCCAACGTCGCCATATTGAATGAGGACGTAGCGTTACGACCCCTCACCCTCCCACACTTCGCGTGGGTCCCTCCCTCTCCCCTGAAGCAGGGGGAGGGTCATCTGATCTC
>CAMDRB010000149.1 GCA_945906455.1 Caenispirillum bisanense | reverse complement strand
CGCCGCGTCGTCTTCGCGTACCGCTCGAAACCCGCCACCGCCAAAGTCAGCTGCTTCATAGGAGCAATTCCTTTGCTTCACACCCGCATCAGACTAAGAATCACAAGGACCCTGGCGTGTCGATGACTTATTCAGAGTGTCCCTAGGGTTTGCGGGGTAGCGTTTAAATTATTGAGGTACGTATGCTTTATTCCGCCTACCAATGGCAGTCCGACATGATCGAGCCGCTGCGCCGGGCAGCGGGGCTGGCCATTGCAGTGCTCAGGCCGCTGCGCGAATTGCCGGGCTTTGGCGGGCTGGCCCCGATCGGCGCGGCTTGGGAAATGCTTGCCCGGGCCGGGCTGACCCACGAGCGCCCGCACTACGGAATCGGCCAGATCCGGGTGGGCGGCCGGGACATCCAGGTCACCGAGGAGGTCTTCTGCGCCACACCTTTCGGGACGTTGCTGCGCTTCAAAAAGAAAATCAAAGCGTCCCAGCCGCGCGTACTGGTCGTGGCGCCGCTGTCGGGTCATTTCGCGACGCTCTTGCGCGGCACCGTTCAGACACTGCTGCTCGACTACGATGTCTTCCTGACCGACTGGCACAATGCCCGCGACATCCCCGTGGCCGCTGGACGATTCGGCTTCGATGAGTATGTCGAGCACATCATCGGCTTCCTTGAGGCCGTGGGCCCGGGCTCCCACATGATCGCCGTCTGTCAGCCTTGTGTTCATGCGCTGGCGGCTGTTGCGATCATGGCCGAGGACAAACATCCCGCCCAGCCGCGCAGCATGACGCTGATGGCCGGACCAGTGGATACACGTGTCAACCCAACCAAGGTCAACGCTCTCGCCAACGAGAAGTCCATCGATTGGTTCGAGCGCCATCTGATCTCCGCGGTGCCGGCGCGGCACAAAGGCGGCGGGCGAAGGGTCTATCCCGGATTCGTCCAGATCTCGGCCTTCGTGGCTATGAAGGCCGTGCGCCACGCCCGCGCCCACCGCGAACTGTTCACGCACTTGTTAAATGGCGACACCGAAAAATCCGAGACCTTCAAGGCGTTTTACGACGAATATTTCGCCGTATTCGACCTGCCCGAGGAGTTTTTCCTTGAGACCGTGGCCAAGGTCTTTCAGGACGCGGCTCTCGCCAAAGGCGAGCTCACCTATCAAGGCCGCACGGTCAATCCCGGCGCCATCAAACGCACACTCCTGCTCACGGTAGAAGGCGAGCGCGACGATATCTGCGCGCCGGGCCAGACTGCCGCCGCCCACGACCTTTGCACCGGCTTGAAACCCCATATGAAAAGTCACCACCGACAGGCCGGCGTCGGCCACTACGGCGTCTTCAGCGGGCGGCGCTGGGAGGCCGAGGTCTTTCCCGTCGTCCGCAAATTCATTCAGTCTACGGGTTAAGCAGACAGCGGGCGGACGCCAGCTCGCCATTTATGTGCTTTCGCATGCCGGTTTAATTCGATGGCGGAAGCGGCTATACCGCCGCCCATGGCATATGCCGTGAAAAAGACCCAAGATAATAAGACTGCCGTCGCCGCCGCCTTCGCCGGCGCCGCCCCTACCTACGACGACGGCGCCGAGGCCCAGCGGGACATCGCCGCGGAGCTTGCGCGCCGCATCGCCTTCCTTCCCTTGCCCGCGCGCCCACGCATCCTGGAAATCGGCTGCGGCACCGGCTTTCTCAGCCGGGCGCTGGCCGGGATGAACGCAAGCGAACTGGTTCTGACCGATTTCGCCGGAGCCATGCTGGAGCGTTGCCGCAAGGCGCTGCCGGCAGAAAGCCTTGCGCGCTTCCTGGTGATGGACGGCGAGGAGCCCGCCGGCGGGGTGGGTGAGAATTTTGATCTGATCTGCTCCAGCCTCGCCTTCCAGTGGTTCGACGATTTGCCGGCGTCGCTCGAACGCCTTGCGGCGCACTTGGCTCCCGGCGGTCATCTGGCGTTCGCGACCCTCGCCGCCGACAGTTTCGTCGAATGGAGGCAGGCCCACGCGGCGCTCGGCCTGCCGTCGGCCGCGCGCAGCTATCCCACACTGGACGAGCTGAAACGCATGATGCCGCAAGCCGGCGCCGGCTCAATCACCGAGGATCGCCACAAGCGGCCTTACGCTGACGGACACGATTTTCTCAACCGCTTGCGGCAGATCGGCGCGCATCTGCCTTTGAACAATCGCCCGCCGCTGACGCCGGGGGCCCTGCGCCGGGTACTTCGCCGCTTTGAAACGGGCATCGCCGTGACCTACCACGTCGCCTACGGAATCTGGCGCAAGACTTAAATTGCCGTCAGTACTTCGACCACCGCGCCGGTCAGCTTGGCAAGATCCTCCGGGCCGATGTTGAGCGCGGGTGTAAGATAGACAATATTGTTGAACGGCCTGAGCCAGACGCCGGCCTCGACAAAGCGCCGCTTCAGGGCATCCAGATCGCCCATGTGAGCCAACTCAACCACGCCGATGGCGCCCAGCACACGCACGTCCTTGACGCCTTTGAAGTCGCGGCAAGGCGCAAGACCCGACGCCAGCGCCTTCGCCATGGCCGCGACCTGAGCCAGGCGCGGCTCGCGCTCGAACAGATCAAGCGACGCATTGGCAGCGGCACAAGCGAGCGCATTCGCCATATAGGTCGGCCCGTGCATCAAGGCTTGGGCTGGATCGTCCGACCAGAAGGCATCAAAAATTTTGGCGCGCGCGACGGTCGCCGCCAAGGCCATAGTGCCCCCGGTCAAAGCCTTCGACAGGGTCATGATGTCCGGCACGATCCCCGCGGTTTCACAGGCGAACATCGCCCCGGTGCGCCCGAAGCCGGTGAAGATCTCGTCGCAGATCAACAAGAGCCCATAGCGATCGGCGGCAGCGCGCAGACGTCGCAAGACCTCGGCGTTGTGGAACAGCATGCCGCCCGCGCCCTGGACCAAGGGCTCGACGACCATCCCCGCCAAAGTGTCGGCCTTTTGCGAGAGGAATTGGTCGAAGGCGGCGATGCTGGCATCGTCTTGCGGCAGATCGATGACGTGGTGTTTCGGCAACAGACCGCTGAAGAGAGCATGCATACTCTCTTCAGGATCGCTCACCGCCATGACGGCGATGGTGTCGCCGTGATAGCCGCCCTTGAAGGCGACGAAAGTTGTCCGACTGCGCACGCCCTGGTTCAGCCAATACTGCGTCGCCATCTTGAGCGCGACCTCGACCGCGACCGAGCCGGAGTCGGAGAAGAACACGCGGGTAAGATCGCCCGGTAACAGGCCGGCGAGCCTTTTGGCCAGGGTCAACGCCGCTTCATGCACCAACCCGCCGAGCATGACGTGGGGCATGATCTCAAGCTGACGGGCGACGGCGGCGCGAATATGCGGATTGTTGTAGCCGTGACAGGCAGTCCACCACGAGGCGATGCCGTCGACCAACTCGCGGCCATCGGCGAGCACGATGCGCGAACCATGCGTGCGCGCTACGGCCAGCGGCGGCGCCGCGGTTTTCATCTGGGTATAGGGCAACCAGATATGCGGGAATCCGGTGCCGTACCAATCGGGCTCAATGCCGGCGGGGGTCACGCAAGCGGCGCTTTACGTTCGAGCCGGCATCGGCAGCATGCCGAGGCGGTCGAACAAGGCTTGGTCGTGGTCCTCGCCCGGGTTCGGCGTGGTTAAGAGCCTATCGCCATAGAAGATCGAATTGGCGCCGGCCAGGAAACACAAGGCTTGGACTTCGTCGGACATGCCTTCGCGGCCCGCCGAGAGCCGCACCATCGAATGCGGCATGGTGATGCGCGCGACGGCAATCGTGCGGACAAAATCGAGCGGGTCGAGTCGGCTGGTTCCGCTCAAGGGCGTGCCTTTGACTTGCACCAGGAGATTTATCGGCACGCTTTCGGGATGCTCCGGCAGAGTCGCAAGCGTCGTGATCATGCCGACACGGTCCTCGAGCCCTTCGCCCATGCCGACAATACCGCCGCAACAAACATTGATACCGGCGTCGCGCACGTTTGCCAAAGTATCGAGGCGGTCGGCGTAGGTCCGCGTGGTGATGATCTTGCCGTAGAACTCCGCCGAGGTGTCGAGGTTGTGGTTGTAGTAGTCGAGACCCGAACGCTTGAGGCGGATCGCCTGCTCGGGCGTCAGCATGCCCAAGGTGGCGCAGGATTCGAGCCCCAGCGCCTTAACGCCCTCGACCATGGCGCAAACGGCTTCGACATCATGATCCTTGGGTGAGCGCCACGCCGCGCCCATGCAGAACCGGGTTGCACCGGCGGCCTTGGCGGCCCGGGCCTCGGCAAGTACGTCCTCGACTTCCATGAGCTTGGAGGCGGTAAGGCCGGTGTCGTAGCGTGCGCTCTGCGGGCAATAGCCGCAATCTTCAGGGCAGCCGCCGGTCTTGATCGAAAGCAACGTCGAGACCTGGACTTCACGGGGGTCAAAGGTTATGCGGTGGACGGACTGAGCCTCAAACATCAACTCGGGAAAAGGCAAGGCGAACAACGCCCGAACCTCGCCCCGCGTCCAATCATGCCGCACGGCCCCGACAGCATGGGCCTTGTCCGGGCGCGCGGGTCGGACGGTCTGGGCCTCGACGGTAGGCGACATATTAAGTATGCCTTTCATGAACCCGCGACTATGAGACGGTTGGGGGTAAAGATACATCCAGATGGCGTCAAGGTGGAAGCAGGGCGTCAGTATGAAAGCGGCAAGTCTCGGGGGAGTGCATTTGAAAGAGCGGCGCTCATGAGCAACCTCAATGCCTTCGCGGCGGAGAAGCTGGCTGGACTAGAAGCCAAGCGGTTGCGCCGCACGCTCATCGATACCGCGCGCGAGGACGGCATCTGGATGATTCGCGGTGGCCGAAGGCTGCTGTCGTTTTCCTGCAACGACTACCTCAACCTCACCCAGCACCCGGCCATTCAAGAGGCCGCCATCGCCGCTATCCGCACCCACGGCGTCGGCGCGGGCGCTTCGCGTCTGGTCACGGGCAATCACCCGCTCTTTGCCCAGCTTGAGACCCGGCTCGCGGCGCTTAAGGGTACCGAAGCCGCTTGCGTTTTTGGCTCGGGCTATCTCGCCAATCTGGGGATCATCTCGACGCTCATGGGGCGCAACGACCTCCTACTGGTCGACGAGCTATCCCATTCCTGCATTATGGCGGGAGCGGCCTTGAGCGGCGGCAAGTTGCTCAGCTTTCGCCATAACGACACCGGACACGCCGCGCAATTGCTCAAAGAGCACCGCGGGCTTCACCGCCACGCCATGATCGCGACCGACGGCGTGTTTTCCATGGACGGCGACCTCGCGCCGCTCAACGCGCTCGCCGCGCTTTGCCGGGAATTCGATGCTTGGTTGCTTTCTGACGACGCCCACGGGATCGGCGTGGTTGGCGGCGGCCGCGGCTCGACTTTTGTGGGCGGACACCGCGCCGAAGTTCCCTTGCAGATGGGCACGCTGTCCAAGGCCATCGGCAGTTATGGCGGTTATCTTTGCGCCTCGCAGGCCGTGATTGACCTTATCAAGACTCGGGCGCGCACGTTCATTTACTCGACCGCCCTGCCGCCGGCTTCGGCCGCCGCCGCGATCGCCGCCATCGATCTCATTGCCGGCGACCCTGAATACGCCGCAACACCTTTGCGCAAGGCCAAGGCATTCACCGCTCGCCTCAACCTGCCGGAAGCCATGAGCCCGATCGTGCCGATCATCCTTGGCGATACCGACCAAACACTGAAGGCCTCGAACATGCTCGCCGACGAAGGCTTTCTCGTCGCCGCGATCCGCCCGCCAACCGTGCCTTCCGGTACCTCGCGCCTTCGCCTAACATTCACCGTCGGCCATCCTGATCGCGAGATCGAGCGCTTGGCGGCGATCATCGGTGAACGCTTGCTTGGGAGCCGCACATGAGCGCGTATTTCGTCACTGCCACCGGCACCGATCTCGGCAAGACCTTCGTGACCACGGGGCTGGTCGCGGCCTTGAAGCGGCGCGGACGCGCCGTCGAGGCCTTGAAGCCAGTCGCCAGCGGCTATGACGCCGCGGCCGCCGAGTCGAGCGATCCCGGACTGCTGCTCGCCGCCCTCGGCCGCGACCTCAGCGAGGAAAATCTCGCGGCCATCTCGCCGTGGCGCTTTAAGGCTGGGCTTTCACCCGATATGGCCGCGACACGCGAGGGCCGAATCATCGACTTTTCCGCGCTGGTCGCATTCACGGCCGAGGCCATCGCCCGCCGCGAGGGTACGCTGTTCATCGAAGGTGTCGGAGGAATCATGGTGCCGCTGACGACCGACCACACCACGCTCGACTGGATGATGGCGGTGAAAGCGCCTTTGGTGCTGGTGGCGGGAAGTTATCTCGGGGCCATCAGCCATACCTTGAGCGCGGCCGATGTCGTGGTGCGGCGCGGACTCCGCATTGCCGCGCTAGTGGTCAATGAGTCGGTCGCGAGCGCGGTGCGGCTGAACGAAGCGGCGCAGAGAATTGAGCGCTACGTCAACGCGCCGATTGTCTGTATTCCGCGCGATCCGCTGGCCGACCACCCGGCCTTCGACCGGCTCGCGGACGCACTCTTGCCCGAGCGGGCGTAACCCCGCGCGCCTGACTCTGCGGTGTCATGGCCCGCGCGGTTCCAAGGCCCGCGTAGTTCCTAGGCCCGCGCAATTACCTTGTTCGAATTGACTGACGAGCGCGCCATTTGCTCCTAGTGGATGAAATCTAACATTTGATTCCCGCCGGGGATTCTCGGTTGGGTCGTGGCGTGCGAGTGTGGCCGCATGCGAAAAGGCATTTTGCTCACAGTTACGGCGTCAGCGCGGCGCCGATTGAAGGCGCTGCTGAAGAATCGCAACGCGCCGCAGAAGCACGTGTGGCGTGCGCAGATTGTCCTGTTAAGTGCTGAGGGTTTGGGCACCAACGCGATCATGAGGCGGACCGGCAAGTCGAAACCTTGCGTCTGG
>CAMDRB010000148.1 GCA_945906455.1 Caenispirillum bisanense | reverse complement strand
GGAGTGGCTTTGTCGCTCCACCTGTGCCTGAGCGCGGACCGCTCCCAAATCCGAAAGGAATAAACCTATGTCGCTGCCGCTAATGCCGAAGGCAACGGCCGTTTGGCTGGTGGAAAACACTGCGCTGTCGTTTGACCAGATCGCGGATTTCACCGGCATGCACGAGCTTGAAGTTCAGGCGATTGCCGATGGCGAAGTTGCCGTGGGCATTGTCGGCGTGAACCCGGTCACCAATGGGCAACTCACGCAGGAAGAACTCGATCGGGCACAGACCGATCCGAAAAACAAACTCAAGATGAACAAGAGCGATATTCCGATTCCGCGCGCGCGCGCCAAAGGCGCACGCTATACGCCGGTGTCTAAGCGCCAGGACCGCCCCGATGCCATTTCCTGGTTGCTCAAGCATCATGCGGATTTGACCGACGCACAACTTAGCCGGCTTATCGGAACGACCAAGCCGACAATTCTCAGCGTGCGCGATCGCTCGCATTGGAACGCCGCCAATATCAAACCGCAGAATCCTGTGACGTTGGGGCTGTGTACTGAGGCCGAACTCGAAAAGGCCGTGATCATTGCCCAGCGGCGTGCCAGCAACGCCGCCAAAGCCAAGACGCGTGAAGCCAATCGTCGCGAGCGTGAAGCCAAGGCGGCGGCGGTGGCCGCCGAAGCGGCAGCGAGCGCCGCCGCCGCTCCGCCAGCGCCGGCACCTGACGATCAGACCTCAACGCCAGTAGCGCCGGCGCCAGCAGCCCTGTCGTAACGCAAAAAAAAAGGCCCATCCGGCGATGGGCCTAAAATCGATGGGATCCTACCCTACTCCGCTTTGGGGAACGGCGAGTCTCCGTTTGACCCCCCGCGGATTAGTAATCGGCTGAGCGTAACTAAAAGCCCTAGCTGTCGACGCGCTGTCGCAGCTCGTCCTTTATTTTCAGCTTCTTTCTCTTGAGTTCATGAACAAGGTTGAAGTCCGGCAACGGTCGCCGTTCTTCTTCAAATAGCAGATGATCGATTTCAGCGTGCTTGGTGCGAAGTGCTTCGTGCCGCGCATCTTGACCCATGGACGGATGACGTCCGGATGGTGTTCAGAACGGCCCCATTTTACGCCCGAAAGCGCCGCCGTCCTAGGACTTGCCGCAAGGCATTGAATTGCAATGAAATTGATCTGGCGAATGGTGCCCATTCGAGGGTCGGCGACGAAACGGAGTCGGCACCCATCAGGCGGCTCATCAACGACGGCCTAGCGTTCGACATTCCGAGCGCCGTGGGTGTATAAAATTCTGCCCGGGGGGCCAAGGGGTACGAAACCGGCATCTTAGTGCCCGCCGTTTTCGGCCAGTTGAAGGTTTGGGCCATTTGAACGGTCGTACTGTCGTGGGGCGACGCCCCGGGACGACAAACCGAATAGTACTCGCCAGATCATGCAGTGGGATCAAGATCAGTTGAAGGCCAAGCTCGCTGGGTTAGAACTTGAGCACCGCGACCTCGACGACGTCATCAATAATCTGTTGGCGCAGGGCGACTTCGATCAGATCAAGATGGGACGCCTTAAGAAACGCAAACTGGCCCTCAAGGATCAGATTACATCTTTGCGCGGCCGGTTAATTCCGGACATCATCGCCTAAGGAATCGTCAATGGGTCCGTAAGGTGTGATCCGCGCGGCCGAGCGCCAGCAACGGACTTTCCCCCACTCCAACTGCCGCGGCCGCGACGGTTATGGCGAGCGCCATGTCGATGCCGCCAACCAGGTAGCCCCCGGCCGACAAATGATCCCGCACGGCACGCGCGATCACCTGCGTATCAAGCCCATCGACCGGCAATTCAGCCCCGGCGGCGAGATTTGAACCGCCAACGTATCCTTGTGAGACAACGCGTACCGCAGACATCGCTGCCACGCCCGCCACCGAAAGCGTCGAAGCGGATGGAACGCCTTCGGTGTCGGCTTGCGGCGGCGAAATCTTCAGACTCGCGTCCTTAAGCCGATGCGCAACATCGGCCAGCGCGCTATTGGCGGCGAGTAAGCCGGAAGAGCGGCGAATGTCTTCGTAAGTCGCGACGTGGACCAAGACGACCACCCAAGTATGTCCGGAGCTGGCCGGCTGCGCCAACGTGGCGCCGAGCGCCCGCAGAAACGCTTCGGGCTCCAAGGTGGCCGCACCGGTTGCTTGGGACTGATTTTGCCCCTGCCCGCTTCGTTTATCGAGAACCCGCTCATGACGTTTGACGACATTGCGCAGATGGTTGATCTCGGCCACCAGGCCGGCAAGCGCCGCCTGTGTCGCGGGCGTGATCTGCTCCACCGGGATGCCGAGTATTGTGATGCGGTCGTCGAGCGGTTTGGAGCTGGCGACTTCCTGATAGCTCGCCGCCACCTTCCTGGAGGGCTGACCGTGGGGCGCGTCCTTACCCCCGCCTTGGCCCTGACCCTCGAAGCGGCGTTGGACGACCGGTATGCTTTCGTGCTGGGTAATGTCGGGCATATCGCGGTGGTCGTTCCCAATTAGTCCTTCGTTGCCAAATCGTGCCGGTAGAGGATCAAGCCTACTTCTTTATCAAGACAGCCTTTGCAAAACCTTACCGGGACCTCTTGTTGGCCAAAATTCCCGGGGATTCAGTGGATCGACCCCCCGTTTCAACCGCAGTCTGCCTGGCCCCGCGGCTTGCTGGGTCTGGGGCGCTCGGTTACAGTCGGCTCCCTTCGCGAGGCTCCAAAGGTATCTAATTTGCATGGGCAAGACGGCGAACGGCAAAACCGTGCGGCATCGATCGGCTAGGGCCAAATCCGCGCCAACGCCGACCAAGTCTGGGGCTAAGCCCTTGGTCGGGATTATTATGGGCAGCGAGTCCGATTGGGACACCATGCGCCACACGGCGGCGGTACTGGTGGCCCTGCGCGTGGCCTTCGAGGCCAAAGTGGTATCGGCCCATCGCACCCCTAAACGACTTTATAAGTACGCCGGCGAAGCCAAGAACCGCGGCATCCAGGTGATTGTCGCCGGCGCCGGGGGCGCCGCCCATTTGCCGGGCATGACGGCATCGATGACGACGCTGCCGGTTCTGGGCGTCCCGGTCGAAAGCAAGGCGCTCAAGGGGCTAGATAGTCTACTATCTATTGCGCAGATGCCCGGCGGTATTCCGGTTGGCACCCTGGCCATAGGAAAGGCCGGCGCGAAGAACGCTGGGCTGCTCGCGGCCGCCATTTTGGCGCTGAGTGACCGCTCCCTGGCTGCGCGCCTGGTCACATGGCGCAAAGCCCAAACGGCGGGTATCGCCACGGATCCCTCGGCGTAAGCCTTCCACAGCCCACTTTGAGCCCCAGATGAAACGTATTTCTCCCGGTGCCACCATTGGAATCCTCGGCAACGGGCAATTGGGCCGGATGTTTTGCCTTGCCGCAGCCCGTCTCGGCTACCGCACCCACGTCTTCGGGCCCGAGGCCAACAGCCCGGCCGAACAGGTCGCGACCGCCTCGACCGTTGCCGCTTACACGGACCTAGGCGCCTTGGCCGCGTTTTCCAGTTCGGTCGAGGTTGCAACTTTCGAATTCGAGAATGTCCCGTCGGCAGCGGCGGCCTATCTCGCCGCTCATACCCAGGTGCGCCCTTCCTGGCGGGCGCTCGAGGTCTGCCAGGACCGCATCGAGGAGAAGCGGTTCTTCGCATCGATAAACGCGGCGACGGCACCGTGGCAGCCGGTCAATTCCCTAAGCGAGCTTAATGCTGCACTCACGAAGATAGAGACGCCGGCGGTGCTGAAGACGGCCCGGCTAGGCTACGACGGCAAAGGCCAGTTCAAGCTGCAGACCGCGGCCGATGCCGAAGCCGCATGGCAGGCTGTAACCGGAGCAAAGCCGTTGAAACCCAACGGCATATTCGCCGTACTTGAATCCTTCGTTGAATTCCGCTGCGAAATCTCGGTCATCGCCGCCCGCGGCCAGGACGGCAACGTTGTTTGCTTTGAGCCGGCAGAAAACGTCCATGCCAATCACATGCTAGCGACCTCGACGGTGCCCGCCCGCATCGACGCGGCGACCGCGGCCGCGGCCACGGGCATCGCAACGCGGGCAGCCGAGGCGCTGGAGCTCATAGGCTTGCTCGCCGTCGAAATGTTCGTCACCCAAACGGGCGACTTACTTTGCAACGAAATGGCGCCCCGGCCTCATAATTCCGGCCATTGGACTCAAGATGCCTGCGGCACCGACCAGTTTGAGCAGTTGGTTCGCGCCGTCGCCGGCCTGCCGCTGCTCGAGCCTCGGCGGCATGCCGATGTAGTTATGCGGAATATTGTCGGTGCCGAGGTCAACACGATCGACCATTTCCTCTCGGACCCGGCGGCCCACGTCCACCTTTACGGTAAGGCCGACGTCCGTCCAGGCCGCAAGATGGGCCACGTCAATATTCTGCGGCCGATGAGTGGTTGAGCAGCGTAGTATAAAGTGATGTTATACATTATATAAGAATCATACGACACTGATATTACATTATATTTCTACTTAGTATCCCAAAGAGTTTGCGCGGATTAGGTAGGGCCCTCAGACCCTCGGTAAAGCGGGCTGTCAAGCGAGCGCGCAGTTGCGGGTATTGCATAACCTCGCCGATCCGCCGGTCGAGAAAGGCCCAGGTTGCCGAGCAGCCGGGAGAGCGGTCGTCCAACCAGAACAGCACCGTCGCTCCGTAGACCGCCGCCAGGAGTCCGCGTTTGGTATAGAAGTTGAAGTCGGTGGATTTATCGCCGGCGGCACGCCAGATGGCGTCGACGGTGCGGTACCAACCGCGCAAGGAGCCCCCGGCAAAGGGCGGCATCACCGAAAGGGCCAAGGCCCGGCGGACGGCTTCGCGGTGGGGGGTCCAGGGTTCCAGCCGGATGCGCACCGCCGTGGCGACGCGCACCCGCACCTTCATGGCGGCAAGATCCAGCCCCTTCAAGTCCGCGAGCATCGTCCGGTCAGCCAAATCCGTGAAATATGCCACCGCATCCTTAATCCCCCCCGGGAACACCCGTGCGACAGCGGCCGCATCCAAACCAGCGCTCGTGGCCGCGGCGACGAGGGTCTTGCGGCTCCAGCCGTCGAAGGGGACATGCGCCAGTGCAGCCCTGATCACTGTGTCGCGCAAGGCCACCTTATCGTGCTGCGTCTCGGGATACGTTTGCGTTTGGGAAGCCACCGGCATCAGCCCTCTTCGTCCAATTCCAGATCGTGACCCTTTGCCGAGGCTTCGGCCTGAAGCACGTCTGAAAATGCCAACGTACTCATATCTTCCATGCGCAGGGGATAGAGCACGCCGTCCAGATGATCGTATTCGTGCTGGACGACGCGGGCGTGGAAACCATGGGCTTCGCGCTCGATCAGAGCGCCGGCCAAGTCCAGATAGTGGTATCTAATGTTGGTAAACCGCGGAACGATGCCGGTGAGCCCGGGGACCGACAAGCACGCTTCGAGTGCTTCATTGGCGGCATCGTCCAGGGGCGTAATAACCGGATTGATCATGACTGTCAGCGGCACCTCGATGCCGTCATTGCGGGCCGCCGGAACAAAAAAAATCACAATTCGACGCGACTGGTAGACTTGGGGCGCGGCCAGACCGACGCCCCCGGCTTCGACCATGGTTTCAATCATATCAGTGACCAGGACTTGAAGCGCGGGGTCCGGGACATCGGCCACCTCGGCGGCGCGCTGGCGCAGGACTTCGGCGCCCATGCGGGCAATAGGGAGAACGCTCATGGGCCTTGCTACTTCTTTTGGGGGCTCAGGGTCTCTGTATATTAGTTGGCTCCCGAGAGCGCCATACCGGCCGGCCCAAGGCGCCATTGCCGCGCCCTTGGCAGCGCCCCTGGCGGCCTCGGCGGACCCTAGTGGTTAGGCCGCCAAAACCCGCCAAAAGCTGGCTTCCCATGACCAAGGACCCATGATATACCCCGGCCCTCTTGAGGCGCTGGCCCGATCAAGGTCTACGCGCCTTTTGTCTGCCCCGCTGGCAACTATACGCTGCCGGCACCTCTACCCTGGCAACTGCACGAGGAAACGACCCTTGGTTCAAGTCATCGTCCGCGACAACAATGTCGATCAGGCCTTGAAGGCCCTGAAGAAGAAAATGCAGCGTGAAGGCATCTTCCGTGAGATGAAACTCCGCAAGTCCTACGAAAAACCGTCCGAACGTAGAGCCCGTGAAAAGGCCGAAGCCGTCCGCCGCGCCCGTAAGATGGAGCGCAAGCGCCTGGAGCGCGAAGGCTTCTAGCTTTCCGCCCGACGAAAATCTCTGCCAATTCTCGAACGGAGCGATTTTTGAATCGCTCCGTTTTGCTATTTGGCCTCCCCAAACTCGCGTCCGTTAACCCTCGGGAAACTCCAGGCGCCTAAGTTCTGGAGATTCTGCCTGGGAGAGGGCCAAAGTATTGAACACCCTACGGATGCGGCCGGCCACGGCCAACGACTCGATTCCGATCGCCGCCTTGGTGCGCGACGCCTGGCTGACGGCGAACCAGAACCTGTTGCCCGGCGACACCATGGCGAAGCTCGCCGAGTCCAGCCGGCTGGGCGACTTTGTCGCCGGCGAGTGGCAAAGTGTGCGCGTGGCCGAAACGGGTGGTCAGCTTGTCGGCGCCGTGGGCGTGAACCCAGCTGGCGTGATCTGGATGCTTTACGTGCTTCCGGCCTATCAAGGCTGCGGCGTGGGGTCGGCGCTCTACAATGACGCCATCGGCGCCATGAAGCAGGCCGGCAACCGAAAAGCCATTCTGGAAGTGTTGGCAAGCAACGAAAACGCCGTGGCGTTTTATCGCACCCGCGGCTGGGTGCCGGAAGGCCGGCGCACGGAACACGTCCCCGGCTTCCGGTTTACGGCCCTGCGCATGGGCTTGGCGCTAGAGCGTGTTGCGTTTAGATAGAACTATAGCCGGCCTCCCGGAAGTAATTTGAGCACTCGGTTGGAGTGATGGTGCCGAGCGTCGTTGCGAGCGCATCGTGAACTTCATCGAC
>CAMDRB010000147.1 GCA_945906455.1 Caenispirillum bisanense | reverse complement strand
CGATCTATCGAGGACCTCAAAGCCGCTATTCACAGATTCCTCGCCGAGATCAACGCCAAGCCAAAACCCTTTACCTGGACCAAAGACCCAAACAAAATCATCGCCGCAGTCAAACGCGGGCACCAAGTGTTAGATTCGATCCACTAGCGCATCGCGCCGAAAAGTGGCCTTCCGGTTTTCGGAGAAAGCGATGTGCAGACAAATAGATAGAGCGAGCAGCATGATTCCGAATTAACGCTGCTCGCTCTAGACATCATGGAGCACGGAACAAACCTGAAGTGGGGTAAGCGATGATAGTCGAACAGATCTGGACGGCGAACGCCTATCGCAACTTCAACTACTTGATCGCCTGCGCGGAAACCGGCGAGGCGCTAGCCATCGACCCCCTCGATCACCAAAAATGCCTTGCTACCGCCAAGGCCAAGGGATGGACCATCACGCAGATTCTCAACACCCATGAGCACCGCGATCACACCGGCGGTAATCAAGAGATGGTCGCGGCAACTGGCGCTAACGTGCTGGCGCACGCAAATGCGCGGGAAAAAATCCCGGGCATGGATCGTGGCCTGCGCGCGGGGGATGTGATTAAGGTCGGCAAGACAGTTGAGCTCGAATGTCTCGATACGCCGGGACATACCATGTGCCACATCTGTCTCAGGGGTCATGGCGACAGGCCGGCTCTATTCTGCGGTGACACGTTGTTCAACGCCGGTGCCGGCAATTGCCATAACGGCGGCCATCCAACTGAACTTTACAATACCTTCGCCGATCAGCTCGCCAAACTGCCGGGCGAAACGCTGATCTACCCCGGCCACGACTACATCGCGAACAATCTCAGATTCACCCTGGACCGAGAGCCGGACAACGCCAAGGCGATGGCGATGTTGCCGGCGACGACAGAACAAGACGCCGCCAAGGCGCTGGTCACAACTCTAGATCTGGAGAAGGAGATTAACACCTTCTTCCGACTTACCAGTCCCTCGGTGATCAGACGCTTGCGGGAAGCTTTCCCCGACCTGCCCGACATTCCCGATCCAAAGACGGTATTCCTCAAGCTGAGAGAGCTTAGGAACACGTGGTGAAGGCGCGGCTGCCTTGACGGTTGACGGGTTGGCAAACGCACAAGATCAATAATGAGGGCTTTGTGAAATGGCGCAACAGCGACAAGAGATCGAGGCGTTCGTGCGACGCCTCGCTGTCGAAGTCGAAGCTGCTACGGCGATGGGTGTGACCGCGCCCCAAGCTATTGCCGAGCATCTCAACGCCAAGGGCGTCACCACACACAAGGGCCGGCGCTGGACCGGCGCGACTGTGGCTAAATTCCTCAGCAGCCCGGGCGCTATATTGCTGTTTGAGCATGATCTTATCGGAAAACCGGTAACCACTTTTCCGGATCATGCTCTAAGCGCTACCGGCCAGATGGGCAAGGCGGTGCACATGACGAATCCGAAGGGTGATCCCGACAATCCATCCGATGCGCTCGATGAAACACAATTGCGGCGCATCTCGGAAGCAACCATCGGCCATTATGACCGGACGGCCCAAGATTTCAGGGACGGCACCCTAAATCACGACGTTACCCAGAATTATAGGGCGCTGCTGGACGCGATCGAGGGCGAGCCACCATTTTCCATTCTCGATTTTGGATGCGGACCTGGCCGAGATCTTCAGTATTTTTGCTCAAGGGGGCATAACGCGGTGGGTTTGGACGGATCGAAGGCGTTCGTGGTTATGGCGCGTTCCTCATCGGGGTGTGAGATTCTCCACCAGGATTTTCTTACGATGGTCTTGCCCGAGGGTCGCTTTGACGGCGTGTTCGCGAACGCGTCGCTCTTCCATGTGCCGAGTCGGGAGTTACCGAGGGTTTTGCTCGAACTCTCCAGAACCCTGAAGCCCCGGGGCGTCCTGTTCTGTTCAAACCCGCGAGGTAACAACGAGGAAGGCTTCAGCGGTGAACGCTATAGTTGCTTCTTCAATCTCGATACCTGGCGAAATTTTGTCACGGCGGCCGGGTTCTACGAATTGCAATGTTACTTCCGCCCTCCGGGACTTCCGCGCCACAAGCAGCCGTGGCTCGCGACCGTTTGGCGCAAAGGCTGACGGTTTCATCCGGCGAGCGTTCGCTTGGTCTGCCGCAGTGTCCTTGAGAAATCTCTCCGCCGTTGACAATCGATCTTATTAAGGGGCACTTGGGCTTATTACTCCTTTTCAACCCCCAGGATTTCCCATGACCATTTCCATGTATCAGGCGAGCGTGCCGCGCTTCGTCAATATCCTCGGCAATCTGATTAACATCCTCGACAAGGCACAGGCCCATGTCGAGGCCAAAAAGCTCGACCCTGACTCACTGACGACCTATCGCCTGTTCCCTGACATGCTGCCCATGACCACGCAGGTGCGAATCGCCTGTGATGCCGCCAAGGGTGTGGTGGCGCGTCTGGCCGGGATAGAGATCCCAGTGTACGAGGATAACGAGAAGACTCTGGCCGACCTAAAGGCGCGCATTGCCAAAACCATTGCCTTCATCCAGACCGTGGCGCCGGGGCAGATCGACGGTACCGAAGACAAGGAAATTGTGATCAAGCGCGGCGACAAGGAAACCCATTACAAAGGCATGCAATTCTTGCTCGGCCATGCCATGCCTAATTTTTATTTTCATGTCACGACCACCTACAACATCCTGCGCCACAACGGCCTCGAGATCGGGAAACGCGACTTCTTGGGCAAACCGTAGCCAGGCATTTATTCCGGCTACCGGTTCCCACTTTTCAGCACGATGCTCTAGAAAAGGCTGAAGTCAGCGCGAGTCCCACTGACAGCCATATCGTTTAAATTAATGAAAATCGCCGAGCAGGTTTTACACGACGTCTTCGGCTACAGCGCGTTTCGTCCGGGCCAGGAAGAAATTATTACCTTGCTGACGTCGGGGCAGAACGTGCTGGCGGTCATGCCTACCGGTGCCGGCAAGTCCATTTGCTACCAGATTCCCGCGGTGATGGGCGACCGGTTGACGATCATCGTCTCGCCGTTGCTTGCGCTTATGGATGACCAAGTTGCGGCGCTGCGCACCAATGGCGTCGATGTCGCCTGTATCCATTCCGGGCTCGCGCGCGAGCAAAACATCGACGAATGGCAGCGGGTCAAGAGCGGGGCAAAGCTGATTTACCTTTCGCCGGAACGGCTGATGACCGAGCGGATGCTCACCGCCCTTGCGGCACTCCGGCCGGCGATGTTCGTGGTCGACGAGGCTCATTGCATCTCAAAGTGGGGGGCCAGCTTCCGCCCCGACTATGAGCAATTGTCGCGGCTCCCGGACTTGTTTCCCGGGAGTGTCATTGCCGCGTTCACCGCTACCGCCGACAAGGCGACACGCAATGACATCGCCGCGAAGCTCTTCCGCGGGCGGGGGCAGATCATCGTGCATGGCTTTGACCGCCCCAATCTTCGCTTGACGGTTGCCAACAAGGCCAGCTGGAAATCACAGCTGATGGGCTTCCTGGAAGACAAAGCCGGTCAGGCCGGCATTGTCTACTGCTTATCGCGAAAGTTCACCGACGAGGTCGCCGTTTATCTCAAGGAACAAGGACTGAATGCGATCCCCTACCACGCCGGTCAAACCGCCGAGCAGCGCAAGATCAACCAGGATCGGTTCATGAGTGAGGACGCCGTGGTGATGACTGCAACGATTGCTTTTGGCATGGGCATCGACAAGCCCGATATTCGCTATGTGTGCCATCTCAATCTGCCCGGCAGCATGGAAGCCTATTATCAGGAGATCGGGCGCGCGGGTCGCGACGGAGCGCCCGCGGAAACATTACTTCTACACAGTTTGGGCGATATGGGACTGCGCCGTCAGTTCATCGCCAACGAAGGTGACGAAGCCCATCGCCGCCGTGAACATCATCGCCTTGATGCGCTGCTGGCCTATTGCGAGGCGGCTGAGTGTCGGCGTGTCGCGTTGCTGGCCTATTTTGACGAGGCATCCGGTCCGTGCGGCAACTGCGACAATTGCTTGTCCCCGCCGATTGTTACCGACGGCACGGTGCGGGCACAGGCCCTTCTGTCCACTATTCGCGAGACTGGCCAAGTCTTCGGTGCCGGTCACGTCATCGACATCCTGCGTGGAGTCGAATCGGAAAAGGTTCTCGAGCGCCGACACCACAACCTCGCGACCTTCGCAACCGGAAAGCAGTGGCCCAAGGAGGAGTGGGCGGTGTTCGTTCGCCAACTTGTGGCGGCCGGGTTCCTCAGTATCAATATTCAGAAATACGGTGGCCTCGAACTCAGCGAACGCGGACGCACGCTTCTGGCGGGCGAGGTGTCCTTCGCTTACCGGGAAGGCGGCAAACCGCGCCTGGAGCGCAAGGCTGCGAAAAAACGGGCCGATCAACCCGTCGTTCCTGGCGACGTCTCCTTGCTCTCGCAGCTCAAAAAACTCCGCCTCGGTCTGGCTCGGGCGCGAAACGTCCCGGCCTATGTCGTCTTTCCCGATTCCACGCTGTTTGAGCTGGCCCGGGAACGGCCCACCACGCTTGATGGCATGTCCGGCATCAATGGGATCGGGCCCAAAAAGCTTAAGGAATTCGGGCCAACATTCCTGCGGGCCATTGCTGAAGCGGGTCTATAAGCCGGGGAGCGAGGCAGCGAAAAAACCGCACGATCATCGCCGAGGTCACCCGGGCTGGATTCAGGCCGCCCGAAGAAGTAAAGATGGCCTTGGGGTTTCAAGAACGGCCTAACGCTGCAATCCAAAAGTAGGTTCCATGTCCCATTGTGATGTTCGCGAGGCGCGTATGAAACCTCAATTCCTCGCCCTCCTTCTGCTTATGGCGCTGTCAGGTGCGCGCGACGCAGCGGCGCAACGCGCGGCCGACAACGCTCTGGTGGCCGCCGAGGACGCCTTTGGCACCTCGGTCGGCAATGAAAGCGTCGGTCTCTACGGTGTCGGCATGGTACGCGGGTTTAGTCCCGTCGACGCCGGCAATGTGCGCATCGAAGGCCTCTATTTCGATCAGAAGACCGGGCTCGGCAGCCAGATTGTGCGCGGATCGACCGTGCGCGTGGGCGTGACCGCGCAGGCCTATCCGTTTCCAGCGCCCACGGGCATCGCCGATTACAGCTTGCGCCTGCCGGGCGATAAACTGGTCCACAGTGTGGTGGCCGGCATCGGGCCCTACGACCAGTACACCCTGGACCTCGTCAGCCAGGTGCCGTTGATCGATTCCAAACTCGGGTTGGTTGCGGGGGCAAGCATCATCCACGATTCCCCGCGCGAGTGGGTGGCCGATTCGATCACCTGGACCGGCGGGGCGCTCCTGCATGGGCAACCGAGCGACAGCATGGACGTCACCGCCTTCTGGAACCGCGCCGAGATGCGCGATCAAGAGGTCCGGCCGGTGATCTATACCAACGGCACGCTGCCACCCCAATTCAGCCGCCGCGCCTATTTCACCCAGGAGTGGGCCGATCAAGAGACGCGCGACACCAACTTCGGCATCACATCGACCATTGCGCCGGCATCGGGCTGGTCGATTCGCGCCGGCGTGTTCCGCAGCCTCGCCGCCGTGCCCGAAAGCCATTCGATTTCATTTCGCAACACCCAGCCTGACGGCTCGGCACAGATCGAAGCGCTCGCCGATCCGCCGAGCACCGCCGGCTCCTATTCGGGCGAGGTGCGCGTCTCGCGCCGCTTTATCGAGGGCGAGCGCGCCCACACCTTCCATGTCGCGGTGCGCGCCCGCGACGCGCGGCGCGTCTTTGGCGGCGGCGACGACGTCGTCCTCGGACCAGGCCGCATCGCCGTCTATACGCCCTTTCCGGAGCCGGTGTTCGTCTTCGGCCCGCAGCGCAAGGACGTCGTCAAGCAGGGCACAGCCGGACTCTCTTACGGCATCAACTGGCTGGGCATCGGCGAGTTCAGCGCCGGCATCCAGAAGACGCGCTACACCCGCAGCCTGATGCCGTTCGGGGGCGATGCGGTGCTGACCAAATCCACCAGCAGCCCGTGGCTCTACAACGCCACCGCCGCCGTCAACCCGACCAAGGCGCTCGCCGTATATGGCGGCTACACGCGCGGCCTCGAAGCATCGAGCGTCGCGCCCGAAAATGCCACCAACCGCGGCGAGGCCTTGCCGGCCAACATTACCCGCCAGGTCGATGCGGGCATTCGCTATCAATTTGGTCCCACCTTGCGCGCCGTCGCGGGAGTCTTCGAGGTGAGCAAACCATTCCTCGACCGCGACGCCACTAACCTGTTCCGCCCCGTCGGGCGTGTTCGTAATCGGGGCGTCGAGGCGTCGGTCACGGGAACGCCGATTCCAGAGTTGACGGTCGTCGCCGGCGCGGTCCTGATCCAATCGCGCGTCTCGGGTCTGACGGTGGCCAATGGCCTCATCGGCAAGGTACCGCCGGGCGTGTGGTCGCGCACGCTGAGCTTAAGCGCGCAATACGGCCCCAAGTCATGGAACGGCCTCGCGCTAGAGGCGGACGTCGACAACCGGGGCGACTACTTCGCCGACCGCCGCAACACCTTTAAAGTCCCCGGCGAGACGATCCTGAATCTCGGCGGGCGCTACCGCTTCCAGGTGAGCGATTCACCCGCCACCCTGCGCCTGCGCATCGAGAATGTGACCAACAACTACAACTGGCACGTCCACGCGCCCGCGGGTGGCTGGTTTCATGCCCAGGCGCGGCGGCGTTATTCGGCGCGGTTGTCGGTGGACTTCTAGAGGCGCCGCTCATCGCCGGCGTGCGTGTTAGATTTCTGATTTGTCGCGTGTCCGACGGAAAACCGGTTCCCACTTTTCCTGGACACGCTCTAGAGCGGTTTGCATTTAGGTAGCTGCGTAACCTGAGTTGCGGATGTAGTTGCTGCATTCGGCTGGCGTGACGGCGTCGAGCGCATTGGCAACGGCGTCGTGAACGGCATCTAATACCAACGGCCGTAAATTCTGACTCTGATTTGGGATTCCCAAACGGCCAAAAGTCTGACTCCATGGCCTCTTCAGTAGAGGGGGGAGATCGATGGGGGCAGCGGTATCGATAACACGGCATGACCTGACGCCGTCGGAGCTCCGGG
>CAMDRB010000146.1 GCA_945906455.1 Caenispirillum bisanense | reverse complement strand
GCTTCAGGTTATCTGGGAACTTAAACCGGGGACGACCGTCCATGAAAAATCGACACTGCCCGACCCCGCTTCATTCGACCACCCGAAACGCCTTCAAGCTTTCCTAGATGCTGTACGTTGGGGGGCCGTCTCCCAGGCTGATGACAAAGCCCTTCAATCTCCTTTTCGGAGCGGCATAGAGATCGACGAATACCAACTCGATCCTGTTGTTCGGGCGCTCTCGATGCCACGGGTCAATCTGTTGATCGCCGACGACGTTGGCCTCGGCAAGACCATAGAAGCCGGCCTCGTAGTCCAAGAAATGATCCTACGTCACAGGGTCCGCACGGTACTGATCGTTTGCCCGTCATCGCTGCAGGTGCAGTGGAAAGAAGAGATGCGGGACAAGTTTGGTCTCGAATTTCGCATTATCGACAGCGAAGCCATCAGCACGTTGAGACGTAAGCGCGGGATCCATGTTAACCCGTGGTCACATTTCCCGCGTCTCATCACGTCGATTGATTTTCTCAAGCGCGAGCGTCCGCTGCGCACCTTCCGCGAGACACTACCCTCTGGTGATCAACCGAGTTTTCCGAGGGCCTACGATCTGATGATCGTTGATGAGGCCCAAAACGTCGCCCCTTCCGGCCGCGGGAAGTATGCCACTGATTCTATGCGCACGTTAACAATACGCACTCTGGCATCCCATTTCGAACACAAGCTATTCCTGTCCGCCACGCCCCACAACGGATACCGAGAGAGCTTCGCTGCCTTGCTGGAGCTGCTCGACAATCAACGCTTTGCTCGTGCGGTGACGCCGGACCGTGCCCAGCTGGACGCCGTCATGATCCGCCGGATGAAATCGGAGCTAAAGCTCCGCTGGGATGGCAGCCGGCGTTTTGCCGAGCGCATCGTCAAACACTTGGAAGTTCCTTATACCGACGAAGAGCGGCAGGCCCACCGCGCACTTCAGCAGTATTCTGACCTGCGCCTTAAGCAAGCAACCTCTGCTGGCGAGCGCATGGCGGCCGAATTTGTTCTAAAGTTGCTCAAGAAGCGCCTGTTCTCCTCACCCGCGGCCTTCGGCATCACCTTAGAAAAGCACATGGCGACGGTGGGCGGAAAGAAAGCCGCCGGCTCGGCCACACGCGACATCGAGGACTTCTCGGACGACTATGCCGATGATGAGGAATACGAAGCCCAGACCGGTGAAATTGTTGCGTCTGTCAGCGAGGTGATGTCACCAGTTTCCGCCGATGAAAAGGCTCTGCTACGCCAGCTTAGAGATTATGCGGCTAAAACCAGCCAGCGCGCCGACTGCAAGGCCCAGACCCTTATCGACTGGCTGAAGAAAACCCTACGGCCAGGCGGTAAGTGGAATGAAGAGCGCGTCATCATTTTCACGGAATACCGTGTCACCCAAAAATGGCTGTTCGACTTGTTAGCCCGTGATGGCTTCGCCGAACAAGGCCGGTTGGAAATGATCTACGGTGGAATGCCCAGCGATCAGCGCGAGCCGATCAAAGCCGCCTTCCAGGCGCACCCCAACAAATCTTCCGTGCGGATCCTGTTGGCTACTGATGCGGCCTCAGAGGGCGTCAACCTTCAGAACCACTGCTCAAAGCTCATCCACTTCGAGATTCCGTGGAACCCGAACCGGATGGAACAGCGCAATGGACGCGTCGACCGTCACGGACAGAAAGCCGACGAAGTTCATATTCATCACTTCGTCGGCCGCGGTTTCGATACGGCCGGCGTCTCTGGAAAGGTTGGTGACCTGGAAGGGGATCTGGAATTCCTCATGCGGGCCGCCCTTAAAGTCGAAACGATCCGTGAAGATCTTGGCAAGGTCGGGCCTGTCATTTCCAGCCAGGTCGAGGAAGCCATGCTCGGCCGGCGCAATCGCCTTGACACCACCCGAGCTGAGCAAGAAGCTGAACCGGTGCGGCGCATGCTCAAGTTCGAGCGCAAGCTTCGTGAGCAACTAGAAAAACTCGCGTCCCAGCTTCACGAAACCCAGAATGAGCTGAACCTCACCCCCGAACACATCGAAAATGTCGTTCGCGTTGGCCTGGAATTGGCCGAGCAGCCGGCGCTGATCCCGGTCGAGGTTAGCGATATCTGGCCTGATCCAACTGGCGTACGCAAAACCTGCCCGGTATTCCGCTTGCCTGCGCTATCCAACAGCTGGGCGCTATGCACCGAAGGTTTGGCACACCCTCACACTAAGGAGATTCGGCCCATCGTCTTTGATTCCGCGCTTGCGACAGGGCGCGATGACGTTGTGCTCGCTCACTTAAACCATCGATTGGTACAAATGTGCCTGCGCCTGCTGCGCGCCGAAATTTGGTCTTTGGGCAGCCAAACCAGGCACCTTTCTCGTGTGTCGGCTTGCGTGGTGTCTGACGCGGCGCTGACGCACCCGGTGGTCGTTGCCCATGGTCGGATCGTCGTTTTGGGCGGTGACAATCACCGCCTACATGAGGAAATCATCACCGCGGGTGGAGCCCTCATCGAGGGCCGTTTCAGTCGCCTCAATGTCGGAGACGCCAAGGCCGCTCTAGAGGCCGCCACCGACATACCCGCGCCGGGTCCCATCGAAGCTCGTTTTCAGGCCCTCTGGCCCAAACACCGTGACGCGCTGCTTGCTGCACTTGAAGCGCGCCGCTTCGTCGAGTTCCATCCGAAGTCCCCCACGAGGGAGGCGTGGAGCGACAATTCTCCGGGCGACGGACGTAGTTAGCAGACGCGAGGCCTGTGATGCCCTGAGTGGCGGGTGGAACGGTCAGGCCGCCCTAACGGTGAGGCGTGAGTTCTCGGGATCGTAGATGCGCTCTTTAACCACATGGGCGGGGCGAAGTTCGCCGTATACCTCGACGCTCACCTGTGTCCCGGGCTTGCTCAGCGCAACCGGCAGATAAGCGAACGCGACGCACTTGCCGACCGCATAACCCATCCCGCCCGAGGTGACGAGTCCCACCACGTCGGTACCATTGAGAACCGGATCGCCGAACACCGGATCGCGCTGGTTACGCTCGACGATCAGGCTGACGAGGCGGCGCTTGACCACGTCCTTTTGCCGGATCAAAGCATCGCGTCCGATGAAATTTCCCTTGTCGAGATTGACCGCCCATTCGATTCCGGCTTCGAAGGGGTTGGTGTCGAGCGTCAGGTCAGATGCCCATAGCCTCGCCCCTTTTTCAAGACGCAGCGATTCCAGCGCGGCGAACCCGACGTGACGGGCGCCATGCCTGGCCGCCGCTTCGATCACCAGATCGAAGATCGGAATCTGGCATTCGATCGGGTGGTGCAATTTCCAGCCGGTCTCGCCCACGATGTTGTGGTGAACGGCGCGCACCGGCGCGAACCCGATGGTGAGGTCTTGCGTGGTCGCCCAAGGGAAGGCCGCGAAATCGACCCCGGTAACGTCGCTGAGCAGACGGTGGGCCTTGGGTCCGGCGACCAGGATCGTGCCCAGCCGCCCGGTCAGGTTGTCGAGACGGACCGAACCATCGTCGGGCAGGTTGCGCTGAAGCCAGGCAAAATGATGGGCCTCGGCTTCGGGCCGCGCGGTGAGCAAGAAATGGTCGTCGGTTTCTTGCGCGATGGTGACCCAGCATTGGATGCCACCCCTGGCGGTAACCATGGCGCTGGCGGTGACGTGGCCCGGCCCGGCCGGTAGGTCGTTGGTGCAGAGGCGATCAAGGAATGCGCGCGCGCCCTTGCCTGAAACTAGGTACTTGGCCGTGCTCGTCAGATCCGCGATGCCAGCGCCGTTGCGCATGGCAAGCGTTTCCTGCTCGACCGCCTTGGCGCGTGCCTGCTCGCCCGCTTCGCCGAACCACAGTGGGCATTCCCAGCCGAAGCGCGCTCCGAAGCGGGCGCCCTCGGCTTTCAGCTTTACATAAATCGGGCTCATTCGCGCGGGCCGTCCGGCCTCACGCTCGACCGTGGGATCGAGCGTGCCGTAAACGTGAACCTCGCCCAGCATGGCGTGGACGTAGCGCTTGTTGGCGTAACTGCCGAACCGGTTGACGTCGAAATCCTTGAGATCGAGGCTGGGCTGCCCTTCGACGATCCATTCGGCCATTAGCTGGCTGACGCCCTGGCCCTGTAGCACGCCGGCCGAGAATCCGGCCAGCACGTGCATGTTATCGACCCCGCTCACCGGCCCCATCATGCCCATGAAATCGACCGTGCGGCTGGTCGGGCCGCAGATCACGGTCTTGATGCCGACCTCGCCTAGCACGGGAATGCGCTCGATGCCGGCCGCGATGTGATCGGCGCCGCGTTCCAGGTTGGGCGGCAGCAGTTCCTGACCGAAGTCCGCAGGGATACCGTCTTCGAAACAGAACGGCGTGTGGGTTTCGTGAATGCCGTAGAGCAGGCTCTTGCCTTCCTGGCGAATGTAAAACGGAACCTCGTAGTCACGCAGGATGGGCAATTCCTTGTCGGACGCCTCCAAAGCCGGCACTGGCGCGGTGATCATGTATTGGCGTTCGGTCGGAACGATCGCGAGCGACGTTCCTGCCATGCGCGCAATTTCGGGTGCCCACATGCCGGCCGCGTTGACCACCATGCCGGCGATGATGGTGCCCTTGTCTGTCGTGACTTCCCATTCGCGGCTCGGCAACTGCTTGAGCGCGGTGACCCTTGTCTGCCGATAGATTTCCGCACCGGCAGCGCGCGCGCCGTGGGCGCAGGCCTGCGTCACCTGGCTGGGATCGACGTAACCTTCGTCGGGCTGGTAGCAGGCGCCCATGATACCGTCAGTCTGGATCAGCGGGAAGAGCGCCTTCACCTCGTCCGGACCGATAACGTCATATCGAATATCGAGATATTTAGCCTTGGCCTTGGCGCGGGTAAACTTTTCAAGCCGCGCCTTGGATTTGGCGAGCTTCATGCCGCCCGTCGTGTGCAGCCCGATGGGCCGCCCCGTGTCCTCGGCCAGCGTCTGGTAGAGCGCCCAGCTCAACCGATTAACGCGGCTGACCGGAATGCTGTCTTCGAGCAGGATCAGGTTGCCCGCCGAGTGCCATGTTGTTCCTGCGGTCAGTTCGGTTTTTTCGACCAGCGCGATGTCCGTCCAGCCCATGCGCGTGAGACGGAAAAGCAGACTGGTGCCGAGAATGCCGCCACCAATCACAAGAACCCGAACATGACTTTTCATTGACGTTCCCCCGGACTGAATCAAAGAATTTTTATGATTTTGGGGCCGGCCCCTAAAGGATTGTCGGTAAAACGAACCGGAAAGGCAATCCTGTTCTGCCTCACGGGGGCGGCGCAATATGCGGTTGGCAAACCGCGTTGAGGCTAAAAAAATCCCTACCCGACCGGCTGGAATAGGATCATAAAAGAAGGGTAAAAAATCGCGTTCAAAAAAATTAAGCCGCACCAATGCGATTTGGGAAGAACGTTTAATGTGTCAGGCAGTCGCCAGCCGAGGTGCGCGCGGGCTCCGCATCACCGAAAGGGCGCGCTGACATGGCTCATGGTAAAAGCATGGCGAAGGGTGGCGAGGATTCCGGCGCCGTGCGCAGCAATTCCAGCGTGGCCGTCCGCGCATTGTTGCGCCCGCGCGCGATTGCGGTGGTCGGCGCCAGCGAAACTGAATACGCATTCGGCCAGCGGCTGCTCAACAGCATCGCCAATGGTGGATACAAGGGTGCGGTTTATCCGGTTAACCCGAAGTACAAGACCGTCGCAGGTCTCACCTGTTATCCCAGCCTGAAGGATGTTCCCGCGCCGCTCGACTGTGTTGCGTTCGCCGTTTCCGAACAGCGCGTCGAGGCGGGTTTGCGCGAAGCGGCCGAAGTGGGCGCGCGCGGCGCGGTGGTGTTCAGCCGCGGCTACGAGCCACCCGGCACCGAACGGCCGTCCGTGAACGACCGCTGGAGCGCTTTCGCCCGCGAAGCCGGTATGGCCATGCTGGGCGACAACTGCATGGGCTTCATGAACTTCGTAGACAGCCTGAAGGTTTCGGGCAACCCGCCGGCTGTGCCGCCCGGGTACGGCCGAGTGGGTTTTCTGTCGCACAGCGGGTCGACCTGGTCGGGCCTGCTTGGCAACCAGCGCCAGCTCACCTTCAACTACGCCCTTTCGGTCGGCCGCGAGCGGGTGAGCGGCATGGCCGACTTCATCGAGTTCCTGCTCGACCAGGAAGAAACCCGCGTCATTGGGCTGGTGCTCGAAATGGTGCGCGAGCCCGAACGCTTCATGGCTGCGCTTGCGCGGGCGCAAGCGCAAGGCGTGCCGGTCGTTGCGCTGAAGCTCGGCCGCTCCGAGAAGGGCCAGCATTTCGCGCTGTCGCACTCGGGCGCGGTGGTGGGCTCGGATGTCGCCTATCAGGCGGTGTTCGACAGCCATAATGTAAGCTGCGTCTATTCGCTGGACGAATTCACCGATACGCTGGAACTGATGTCGTGCGATCGCAAGCCGACCCGGCCAGCCATTGGCGTCGGCACCGATTCAGGCGGCGAGCGACAGCTTATTTCGGATATTGCGAGTGACGCGGGCGTACCCTTTACTGAACTCTCGGCCGCGACGGTCAAACGGCTGGAAGACGTACTCGATCCCGGCCTCGAGGCGGCGAACCCGGTTGATTACTGGGGCGACGGCCGCCTTTACTGGGAGGAATGCCTGAAGATCCTGGCCGACGACGAGGGCGTCGGCATGGTGGTGATGGCGACCAACATGGTTGCAGGCCGCCGCATCCTGAAGATCGCGTCGGAAAACATCCAGAATCTGCACGCCTATTGTCCCGGTAAGCCCGCCGTGATGATGGGTAACCTGCACAGCACCATCGACCGCGAGGAAGCGGCGCTGCTGCGCTCAAAAGGCATTCCGGTGCTGATGGGCACCCGCACGGCAATGAGCGCGATCCGCCATTTCCTCGACTATCACCGCCGTCAAGGTGCAGCCGCCGTGGCCGCGGCCGCGCCTGCGGCACCCATTCAGGCGGTTGCCATCTGGCGGGCGAAGCTTGCCGGGGCGGGGCCCAAGGCTTTGGACGCGACGAGCGCCATGCAGATGCTGGCCGACTTCGGCGTCCCAGTGATTGCGTCCCGCGTGGTCGAAACGGCAAAGCAGGCGTCGGATGCGGCAATCGCCATGGGC
>CAMDRB010000145.1 GCA_945906455.1 Caenispirillum bisanense | reverse complement strand
AAGCATGCCATGCGAAAGGCCATGGGCCGCAGCGTCGATGAAGTTCACGATGCGCTCGCAACGACGCTCGGCACCATCACTCCAACCGAGTGCTCAAATTACTTCCGGGAGGCCGGCTATAGTTCTATCTAAACGCAACACGCTCTAGTCCGCCGCGAAACAATACAAGAGACCCGCGCCGCCGGTGGCGACCAGGCCTGGCTGGTGGCAGCCGTTAGTTGCGTGGGCCGAGTTCCAGGAAATGCTCGAGCCGCTGTTGCGGTCGTGGTGACCGATCTGCGCCTTATCGGTAGCCGCGCTGCTTGTCCAATTCTTGCACGTGTGGTCGGCGGCATCGGTATAGGCGGTGCCGTCCAGGCGCGTACCGGTCAGCACGTCGTGTTCGTTGGGCGTATCGGTCGAGCCCTTGACCGGATTGCCTTTCTCGTCGAACACCGTGCGCTTGTTGACGCGGTTGCCTTTGCGCGCGAGGTCGAGCGTATCGCCGTGCAGGTCGGCGAGGTCGGCCGCGACGGCGACGCCTTTGGAATTGTGCCAGGGGCCCTTGCCGATGCGGTCGCGGGCGTTGATGGCGTTGGCGCCCTGGGTGCTGAGGTAGGCGCGCCAGGTCTTTCCGCCCGCACCGGCCGAGGCGGCCAGAGCCTGGCAGTGTTTGTCGGCGCCCGCGATCCCACCGAGATCGCCGCCTTTGCCCGACCCGACACTGGTGACAAAAAACGACATGGGAGCCTGGGGCGAAGGCTCGGCGGCGTGCGCCTGTGGGGTTGCTGTCGCGGCAACGAAAGCCAAAGCCATTGCCGCCGGAAACGTGAATGCTTTGTTCATGGTCAGTTGTCCTTCCAAATGGATGCGTGGTTTCGCTGACGTCGAGCCTAATCCGCCGGCGCAGGTGGGCGCCAGTTTACCAGACTTTGCCGCACCCGCCGCTGCAATCTCTTTTTTGACGGCACAACGAGAAAGGGTGGCCCCGTTAAGGGCCACCCTGGTTTTTTGTTACGCCTTGCGTCCTTGGTTGACGAGCGGATCAGTTCGCCAACGGATCCGGACGCATTTGGATGTGGACCAATTCGGGACCCATCCCTTCTTCGCCGCCTTCCTGGTGCCAAACCGTGTACATGCCGTAGGTGGTCCAGAGACCGCGACCTTTCCAGCCGGCTTTGGCATCGTCGATGCGCCCGTCCAAACCACGGGCATAGGCACCCTGCGGATAAGGGATGTGCAGGGTATAGACCTTGCCGGTTTCCGGCACGACGGCTTTCATCGAGTCCGACCATGTGCCGGGCGTGAAGACGACGTCGGCGCCCATCCCGAGGGTGTCGTATTGGTCGACCCAGGTCAGGTAGTTCCAGTCGGCCTGGAGGCCGCCCGAGTTCTTGAGCTTCGGACCGGGAAATTCGATGAACGACCATCCTTCAGGACAATGCTGGCCGGTTGCTGTTGGGCCACGCAGGACCTTGCACTTCGAACGATCGAACCTGCCCATTTTCCCGCTGGCGAACATGTCCCAAGCGATGCCCTTGGTGTCCATGCTGACACCACGCCCTCCGGTCGCAATGTAGTCAACGCCGCCTGGAAGCATCGGCGGCTCGTACTTTTCCGTGATGCACGTCTCCGGCGGGTTTGAGCCACGTTCGAAACGCAGGATCGAGCTGGGATAGACCGAATTTTGTGCGTACCAGGTGCTGTCATCGACCGGGTTCATGTCGAGGCCGTACTGGCCGCCGCCGATCTGGGTGTCTTTGTCGGGATCATTCGCGACCGGAGCCCCCTGGCGATTGACTTCGGACTCGGCACTGCCGGTCATGGTCGGCGGCTTATTCCACTTGGTGCGATCAGGCGTGATTTTTACCGGGCCCTTGAGTGCAACGCGTTTTGTGTCGAGTACCATCGGGCACCAGCCCTGCGCCTTTTCCGCGTCCTTGGTTTCGTCCCAGACCTTGGTCTTGATCCAACCCACGGCATCGCCACCCGGTCCGGTGAAGAACAACGTCTCGTCCTTATCGCGCGCGAAGGCGAGGTGATGCACGCTGTAGCAGAGCGAGACACCCGTAAGCCCAGGCTCTTTCGGATCGAACAAGACGGCGGTGGCCGCCGAAGCCCCGGGTTTCGGGAAGTACTTTGCGTAGGGATTGTTGGCATCGGTGCAGAACGCCGGCTTTACGATCGGCCCCTTAATCGTGCGGCCCGAATCGGAAGCCCAGACACGGTTCTTGGAATCAAGCATCGTGTTGTGCGGCCCTTGACTAATGTCGTGCTGGTCCGTCATGTTCGCGAAACGACCGGCGTTGTCGGTTACGATGCCATAGGCAATTTCCCTGGGCGTATGCGTCTTGAGATCGATCGCCTCGAGCGCGCCGGTGAATACACCGGAGCTGTACACTGGACCGTAGCCGTTCAGACTCGGATTGCGGCGGTCGGTCGCCGACGTGTCATGAAGGAAGCGTCCGTTACCCCAGTCCCACAGCGTGATAACGGCATTACGTTCGATGCCGGCCGGACGTGGCGGCACTTCGGGGAGTTCGCCCTCGGCAATGCGCTTGGTCCAATCGGCCATCATGCCGAGGCTGCGCTGGTAGCCCAGGCCGGTGAAGACGTTCTTCATGCCGGCGGCCGCGGTGGCACCTCTGTTGCCGATGGCTTGGTCGCCGGCAGGGCGCGCCTTGCCGATACGTTCGGCCCAGCCTTCTAGGCTGTTGTCAGCGAGTTCGCGGGTGACCTTGTTACCGACCTGATGGCAGTGGCCACATTCTTCACGCAGCCGCGCGAACCAATGCTGCTTGGTCTTTACGGTGGGCGGGATGCCATTGCCTTTGGCGCCGGTGCCGGGGAACTCGCTGTCGGGCGGCGGATTGATCAGCGCGAACCAGTAGCTGGCGGGATAATATTCGGCGGCAGCCTTCGCCGAAGGCGCGATGACCGCGGCGAGATTGAGGCGCTGGCCAGCAGGGGAAACGACTTGCTTTGAGTCGACGAGGCCGTAACCTCTAACCCACACGTTGTACTTCACATTGGCCGGCAGCTCGGGAAGCAAATAGCGACCTTGGTCGTCAGTGACGACAATTTTGATGAAGCGTGTCGGAAGTTCGGTCGTCTCGGCGATCACCCAGACGCCGGCTTCGGGAC
Source organism: Caenispirillum bisanense (assembly GCA_945906455.1). Classification (GTDB taxonomy): domain Bacteria; phylum Pseudomonadota; class Alphaproteobacteria; order Rhodospirillales; family Rhodospirillaceae; genus SHVO01. The sequence continues at coordinate 4,015 of CAMDRB010000145.1, read as the reverse complement.
CCTTCGCACTCGTAACCACGCCGGTAATAGCGTCGGTGGGGACGGCAGCGACATTGGTCGCGGCTGCCTGAGCGGTGCCGTGCATCATTCCAACGGCCGTCAAACATGTAGACAGAGTCAAAGCTTGAACAAATTGACGTGTCATGAACGCCTCCCGTTTTGTGCGATGTTTATCTGAAAATAGAGATTGAGCTAAAACAATGGCCTCCCCGAAAGGCATCGTTCGCGAAGATCAGCGCCTCGCATAAGGGCCGAAGGGTCTCCGAAGCATACGACCGTATTATGTGCAAATATGCAACACCTGTGCGACACGCGACCTAAAAGATGCTGATAAATCATAGTTCCGTACGGTCTGTACCCTTTGTGTCGGGCCAGGAACGACAGATCCCGATGGGCATGCCCCCGATTGGCATGCCCCCGATTGGCACGCCAATGCCTGCGTCTCGATATTACGGGCACCGTGGCCTAAGCCGCCTTGCTCGGCTTATAGGGTTTAATCTTGGCGATCTCGGGCGCAATCTCGCGCTTGGCTTCCAATGTGTCGTGGGCGATCTGAAGGCGCTGGAAGTAGCCTTCCGACAGCCGGAAGAACTTGCACAGGCGCAAGTCCGTGTCCGCCGTGATGTCGCGGGTGCCGTTGACAATGGCGTGGATGCGGTTGCCCGGCACACCGATGGCTTGCTCGAACATGCTTGGTTCTTCTTTTGGGGACCGGTTCGGCAGCGAAGCTACTTGGGGTGGGCGCGGTTTGGAAGGCCGAGCGCCGGAGCGGCTTGAAGGCCGAAAAGCCCTCGCCCGCCCGGCTCCAGGCGTTGAACCCGCGCCCATGAAACGTCACAGTGACGCCGGGTGTAACGTCACATGTAACGCCGGTGAAACGTCACATGAAACGTCACGGTGACGGCGCAAGAGCAGAGCAGACCATAGCAGAGCAGAATCCCCCCAACCCCCCCCAGGGGGCTTGCGCGGGGGTAGGTAAAAATTTTGAGCTTGCAATGAGCCGCGAAAATTCCAGAGTCCTGGCATGAAAGCTCGAGGAGGATCGCCCATGACGGATTTTTGCAACGCGTTGCGCACGTACGCCGTCGCGGCGCTGGCGTTGGTGATGGCCGTCCCCTTGCCGTTGGCGGCGCAAACCGTCGTTCCGCCGATCGTCAAAGCTGAAAACCTGCGCCAGGTATCGCCGCACGTCCACGTCATCACCGACGGCGGCATAGCCCAGGTGCCGAATGTCGGCATCATCGTCGGCGAGAAGGCGGTGCTGGTCGTCGACACCGGCCTCGGGATGCGCAACGGCGCGACCGTCGCCGCCGCCGCCCGCCAGCTCGCGGGCGCCAGGCCGATCCATCTGGTCACGACCCACGTCCACCCCGAGCACGACCTGGGAGCCCAGGCTTTTTCCGCCGAGACAAAAATGATCCGGTCGACGGCGCAGGAAGCGGAAATCGCCCGGAACGGAATGGACCTGGTCGCGATTTTCAGGAGGCTGTCGGCCTCACACAAAGAACTGCTGGAGGGCGCGGCCTTCAGAAAGGCCGATGTCACCTTCGAGAAGGATTACGCGCTCGATCTCGGCGGCCTTAGCGTGCGCATCATGGCCGCCGGCCCGACCCACACCCTGGGTGACACTGCTGTCTGGATCGATACCGACCGCGTGCTGTTCGCGGGCGACATCGCCATGCTCGGAATGCCCTCGTTCATGGGTCCGCAATCGAGCCTTGGCCATTGGCTGGTGGCGCTTGATCAGCTCGACGCCCTCAAGCCGGCGGTGATCGTGCCGAGCCACGGGCCGCTCGGCGCCGGCGAATATCTCGCCACCACCCGCGCCTATCTCACCGAGGTTCGCGACCGCACAATTTCCGAAAAGAAAATCGGCTGGACGGTCGAGCAAGCCATCGAGAAGGTCACCGCCGCCATCGGCAACCGTTATCCGAACAACCGCCTCGCCGGCGCCGTCGCCGCCGCCTACCGGGAAGCGCCTTAAAAGCACATCTCCATTGAGAAGAGCCAAGGTCCTCTGCATCTCATTTGAGGCACGAAGCTACCGGAAGGTCGCAGTCACGCTCATGGCGGAACTCATGACAACGTGGCAAACGAGATTGTCAGTGGCCGCAGGGGTACATCCGCTCCATCCGACAAAATCCCTGCTCAATCCACTGGCTGTCAGGGATACGATGGAGTCCTGACTGAAGCCGGCCGAACAGACGCTGCCACAGTTAATTTCACCTGTACTGGTCGTCACAGTACCAACCCCGACCTTCGTTACGGTGAGGATGTTGGAACTAAAGGCGGCCGTGACGCTTTTTTCGCCGGTCATATCGACATTGCAGATTTGGCCGCTTGTGCCCGTCGTGCTGGAACAGCCAGTCCAACCCAAAAAGGTTGACCCGCGGACTGGGACTACCGTGAGCGACGTCGTGGTGCCCGGGATGAATCCAGACGCACAGGTTGAGCCACAATTTATTCCCTCGGGAAGGGAGGTGATCGTCCCGTTGCCCACGCCGCTCTTTGTAACGGAAAGAATGTTTGATCCGAAGGAAGCGGTTACACTTGTGTTGGATATCATTTCGACATTGCACGTCATGGCTGCGCCGGAGCAGGCGCCACCCCATCCCAAAAATGTAGCGCCGTGCGCCGCAATCGCGGTCAGTGTCACGGTTCTATCGGCATCGAACGCAAAGGCGCAGGTGGTCCCGCAGTTGATCCCAGGTTGCTGAGATGATGTGACTGATCCGGTGCCGGTCCCTCCCTTTGACACGGTAAGGGTCGGGGTAGTGCTGCCGCCTCCGGCGAGGCCGAGGTCGCCGCCTATGTGGAGCGTTACGCTCGCAACACTTGAATCTCCCAATGAGTTCCTCAGTCGATACTCAAAAGCGGCGAGGCCGTCACGCGCAGGCGTAAATGTCAGGTTGTTATCCGACTGTGCGAGGACTCCATTTGCGGCACCGTTTGTGCGTGGCTGGGTTACGCCGATGAGGGTTGCGTTGCTGGCATTGCTGTCGTTTGCCGCAAGCAAGCTGAACGGAATGCTGAAAGCCTGAGCACCGGACGGAACGGGAATGTTGTCGCTATTTGCCACCGGTCGTCCGCTCAGGGTCGGCGCGATCGTGCAAAAGCTCGTAAGGTTCACGTACGAGGAAAACTGGCTGTTGTAGACGGTATGGGTGATTGATGCGGTGCGCGCGCCCGAACGCGGAAAAGCCTCCAAGTTGGCATGGTACATCGGCGGAGTTGCCGGAATGCTGATCTGGTTCTCGAAATATGAGAAGGGCTGTTCGAATGTCGCATTGGCTGGAACCGTAACTGGAACACGGCCCAAGCTTGCTCCGGATTCTGCGTTGAAGACGTCTATGTCGTAGGTGGTCTCGGTGGCGCCGAAATTGTGAATCGTTATAATCGAGGTGTAGTCCGCAATTCGGCTGGTGTGAATGTTGATCAATGCGGAGTTGCCGTCCGAGAATGAGGAATCCAAGCAGCTGCTCAGGTTTTCGAAAAACCTGCTCGTAGCGTTGAATAGCACATGCTGAACGGCGACCGGCTCGTTACCGCTCTGCAAATAGACTGCAAGCCGATCATCCGGGCTGAGAAGTCCAATCAGTCCAACCTCCGTCATCAGTTGAGTAATCGGAATTTGGCGCGAGGCATTGTTCGGAATGCTGACTTGTGTGGTGCCATAATTCCGGGCTGACGGCGACCCGATCAAGGTGGCGCTGACCGTCGCCGTGGTGCCGCTCAGATTCATAAGACGAATATATGAAGTATTCCCGGATTCGCCCAGGAAGGTGCGACCTAGAACCGTATAGCCCGATCCGGCAAGTGCGGCCGCGCGCTCGATATTGGCATTGGCCGCAGAGCCCACTTTAGAGGAACTAGGGACACTCTGAATAAGTCATCGACACGCCAGGGTCCTTGTGATTCTTAGTCTGATGCGGGTGTGAAGCAAAGGAATTGCTCCTATGAAGCAGCTGACTTTGGCGGTGGCGGGTTTCGAGCGGTACGCGAAGACGACGCGGCG
>CAMDRB010000144.1 GCA_945906455.1 Caenispirillum bisanense | reverse complement strand
GATCTATCGAGGACCTCAAAGCCGCTATTCACAGATTCCTCGCCGAGATCAACGCCAAGCCAAAACCCTTTACCTGGACCAAAGACCCAAACAAAATCATCGCCGCAGTCAAACGCGGGCACCAAGTGTTAGATTCGATCCACTAGCTGCCGCCGGTGACCGCATTGAAGACCAAGCCACCAAGGTCAATATGCGTCTCGGCCAGCAAACCGCCAACCTCGACCAGGTCATGGAACGCGTGCTGTCACGTGTGAAAATCGTCGAAGAAGCCCTGGCCATTCAGACTAAGGAACTCAGCGCCGCCTCGGATGGCGCCGTCGCCAAGCTGCGGCTTGTCGAGGGTATGGTAAAGAAGCAGGCCGAAGGCGTAAGCGAAGACGCCGGTCGCGTCGAGACTCGCCTTGCCGTCGCCGCCGATGAATTTGGCCTACGTTCGCGCGTGGTTACTGAAAAATTCGACCGCGCTACCGCTGATCTTGAGAAGGCTTCCAACGTCGCCATTGGCCGCGCCGAGGCCATGGGCGCGATCTCGGACACCGTCATCCAGAAGATCGACACCGTCGGCCTCAGGGTCCGCGAACATGCCGAGCAGTTGGCCAACTCGGCGAGCCGTGCCTCCGTTCAAGCCGATGCGATTCGAGATACGCTTCGGCGCCAGAACGACGAACTGGAAATGGCGGCCAATACGCTTACCACTCACGTCAAACTCAGCGAAAGTGCCTTGGCGCAGCAGGCCCGGCAGATGGGCTCGACCTCGGAGCAGGTGCTGGCTCACGTCCGTTCGATGTCGGACATCCTCAGTCAGAATTCGTCCGAGCTTATGCAGCTTTCGGCCCGCGTCACCAAGGAACTGGAATCGATCCGCGAGTCTCTCGAGGCCACGTCGCAGAAGGTGTCGGACACCGTTTCGCATTCGGTCGCCAAGACCAAAGACGTCAGTCGCGAGATCGGCACCGAGGTTTCGGCCCTCTCCTCGGTCGCCGCACAAGTTTCAAAGGATATGCAGTCGGTCCTCAGCACGCTCGACGAAAGCAAGGGCGCCCTGCGCTCCGCCGCCGATGCCGCCGGCGCGAAGCTCAAAGACGCCTCGATCTCGTTCCACGATCAGGTCGCCTCCATCGACAAGGCGGCTTCTCACGCTACCGAAACCATGTCGTTGGTCGGCGACGGCCTCAGGCAGCGTACCGCGGCCATCGCCACCGCCACCGACGATGCCCAGGGACGCCTCAACGGTTTCCGCGATTCATTGCAGAAGCTTATGCTCGACTTCGAGGACTCAACCAACCGCGGCGCGGCCCAGGTCAGCGTCGCCGGCGAGAAAATGCGCCAGTCCCTGGGCGAGTTCTCCGATACTTCAGAGAAGATCGCAGGCGGTACGCGCGCCACGGGCGAGGCCTTCCGCCAGCAACTGCTCACGCTTGGAAAGTCGGCGGACGAAGCCGTCAACCGTGTCGAGGTCGTGCTCAAGACCTTGCGCAAACACGCCGAAAGCCTGGTCGAGGCCAGCAACGGTATCACCGAACAAACCGGCAAAGCCGGGCAGGCCTTCGGCCGCCAAGTGGACAACCTCATGTCCAGCGCGAGCAAGGCCGCGGAAACCGCCAAGCAATTGGAAGAGGCCCACGACAAGGCCCATACCGGCCGCTTCCTCGAAAACACCACCTACGTCATCGAACAGCTCCACAGCATGGCGGTGGATATCGCCCGCATCTTCCAGCCGTCGGTCGAAGAAGAGCTGTGGAAGCGCTACTACAAGGGTGACCAGGGAGTATTCCTGCGCCACATCACCAAGACTCTCAGCCGCCAGAAGTTTGACGCCATCCAACGCAAGTATCAGACCGACGAGAAATTCCGCGGCTACGTCATGCGGTACCTGAAGGAGTACTCGGCTTTGATCAAGCACGCCCGCGCCACCGATCGCGCCGAGGTGCTCACCACCACCTTCTCAACTTCGGACATGGGCAAGCTTTACATGCTGCTGTCCAAGGCCATGGAAGGTGCTGCGGTCGAAGGTGCTGCCGAGTAGGGTCGCCGGGCGCTACAGCCACCCTGACTTCTTGAACTGGAAATACAGAAAGATGCAGGCGGCGGCGATGGTAAACAGCGCCAAGGGATAGCCGTAGTACCATTCCAGTTCGGGCATATGCTGGAAGTTCATGCCCCAGATTCCGGCAAAAGCGGTGGGCACGGCGAACATGCCGGCCCACGCGGCGAGGCGTTTGGTTGTTTCATTTTCTTCGATGGTTACCATTGCCAAGTTGACTTGCATGGCGGCGGAAATCGTGTCGCGGAGGGTGTCGACCGAGGAATTGAGCCGCGTCAAGTGGTCGTAGACGTCGCGGAAATACTCCTGGGAATTGACACAGACCTGCGGAACGCGGCCGCCGTAGAGCTTGCTCACGGCTTCCATCATCGGGAATACCGCATGTTTCATCACCATGGTCTTTTGCTTAAGGGCGTAGAGCCGCTCGGTGTTGCTGCGCGCCGATCCTTTTGAAAAGATCTGCTCTTCGATGGTCTCAAGGTCCGATTCCAGGGCGTCGATGATCGGGAAATAGCGGTCGACCACCGCGTCCATCAACGCATAGAGCACAAAGCCCGATCCCTGCTTCAACAGGTGAGGCTCGCGTTCGCAGCGGTCGCGCACGCCGACGAACTTCTGTTGACTGCGGCTGCGCACCGACAGCACGTAATTGTGCCCGACAAAAACATCGATCTCGCCTACGTTCAATTCATGATCGACCATTTCGATCAGTTGCATCACCGCGAAAATGGAATCGCCGTATTCCTCGATCTTCGGGCGCTGGTGGCCGGTCCGGGCATCTTCCACAGCCAAGTCGTGAAGATGAAACTCGCCCTTCATCTCCTCCAATTCCTCGTGGCTCGGATCCTTGAGCGCCACCCAAACGAAACAGTCGGTCGTGGCAAGGAAGGTGCTGATTTCCTGTATAGGGATTTCCGCGAGTTTTTTCCCGTCCTGGTAGGCAATACAGTTGATCAACATGTCTGGAACTCCCACGAGGCTGAGGTAAGTGACGGGTTGCAGCCCGGTGCCCGGCGGCAGACTACGGCGCTTTGGGTGTGACCGGCCAGCCACAAAGCGCGGTTTCGCAGCGAAACCGGCGCCCACTAATGGAACCGCGCACCCGGCGAAGGCCGATAGGTAGCGCTCCCAGGATTCCCAATGGCGGGGCCGTGTTCGCGCATTAACCAAGCGTTGATCAATGGTCGGCACTCTAGGCGGCCTATCAAGGAGGCTGCCGTTGAGCACCGCCGGTCCCGCTGTTCGCCCTCGGATTCCGCACGAAATTAAGGTTGAGTTGTTCTCGTATCAGGAAAATTTCCTGCCGCGCATGGCTCAGATCGTCAGCGGCGTCGCCGATGCCTCGGTTAAGGGAAACGAGTTCGACGACGATCCCACGCCATGGCTCGAGAACGTGCAAAAATTTCTCGCCGGCGGCCGCGCCATGATCGTCCACGCCCGCATCGGCCGGACCCTCGTGGGCTTTTTAGTGCTTGATCCGGCCAAGGGCACAGCACCATTTTCATGGGTGGATCAGCGCTATCGCAAGTTCGGTCTGGGCGAGCGATTCTACTCCTTTGCTTGCATCAATCTCGGGCGGCCCGCGCCTGAATTCACGTTCCAGAGGGACATGCTGGACGAGTATCGCGGCGTGCTGAAATCAGTCGGCCGGACGCCGACCTTGCGGAATTCCTTTTACGTCGTGCAGGAGCCAGGGGCAGAGGCGGCCGCTGAATCAGCAGATGACGCCGACGCCGCGACCGGTCACAGCCATGGCCGGACGCGCCCCGCTGGCTCGCGGGTCGTGGTCGAGGATGGTCCATGGGTGGGCTTTACCCAGCACGACGCCCGCCGCTTGAAGCTTCGCCCGGGCCGACATCTCCGGGTTGTGGAACCCTAAGCCGACGAGCGTTCTGCGCCCGATCGAGCCCTATAACTTGGGACACGCCAGCGCCGGCTCAATTGCCGCCTTACCTTGCCTATGCTATCGCGATGCGATAGCATAGAGCGCCATGATCCGATCATTTAAGGGCGAGATCGTCCTTGCGGCCTGGACTCGGGCCGGAGCGAAGGGCGTTCCCACGGAGATCCGGCGCACGGCCTATCGCAAGCTGATGCAGATCAATAACGCCCGAGCCTTGAATGACCTGCGCTCGCCGCCAGGTAACCGGCTCAAAGCCTTAAAGGGTCGCCCCAAGGGCCAATGCAGCGTCAGGATCAACGATCAGTGGCGCGTTTGTTTTCGTTGGATGGATGGAGAGGCTCATGACGTTGAAGTCTGCGACTATCACGATGAATAGGAAGCAAAAAGCCTTCGCGCCGGTTCACCCCGGTGAAGTTATCCTGCACGATTACCTGGAGCCTCTCGGCATGAGCCGCTACGCCTTGGCCAAGGCGCTTGGGATTACGCAAGCTCGGCTCGGCGCTATTGTCCGCGGCCGCCGCGCGATCAGCCCGGACACGGCATTGCGACTTGCCCGCTATTTTAGGACGACGGCCGAATTTTGGGTGGGTATGCAGGCGCAATACGACCTTGAAGTGGCCCGCGACGACCGCGCCGGCGCCATTGCCAAAGAGGTCGCGCCTCGGGCCGCATAGCGGCCGCCGTATGGGAGCCTCAGCTACCGCAATTCCCCGAATAGAATCATATTATTAGCTCTGCCATCGGGCGCCCCGGCGCGGTTGCTGTACCGCTCCCCGAGGGTCGATTGGCCAAACTTTGCGGGGCATCGGTGGATCGGGAAGGTTATAGTCGATTCATGGCCTTACATGAGGAATTGACGTGATCCACGCGGCCCCATGGGACGATCAGGAAGCGCTCGAAATCGTCACGCGGCACCGGCAATTGCCCGGCGCGGCGCTGCCGATCCTCCATGCGCTGCAAGAGCGGTTTGGCTACATCGACCGTGCCGCGATCCCGATGGTCGCCGAGGTTCTGAATCTTTCTCAGGCCGAAATTCACGGCGTCGTTGCTTTTTATGATGATTTTCGTGAGCAGCCGCCAGGACGCCATACCTTGCGTCTGTGCCGCGCCGAGGCCTGCCAGGCCATGGGCGCCAATGCTTTGGTCGCGCAGGCCGAGAAGCGCCTTCGAGCCGGGCTTGGCGCAACCACGCTCGATGGCAAGGTCAGTCTCGCCGCGGTTTATTGTCTCGGCAACTGCGCCTGCGCGCCCGCCCTGATGCTCGACGGCGAGCTGATCGGGCGGGTCGATGCCGCCCGTTTGGATCAGTTGCTCGATCGCTTGGAGAACGCGGCGTGAGCGCGAAAATCAGTACCAAGGTTTATGTGCCGCGGGATGCCGCCGCGCTCTCGGTCGGTGCCGAGGACGTGGCGCTGGCCATTATTGGCGAAGCGCGGCGTCGAAATCTTGACGTCACCGTCGTCCGCAACGGCTCCCGCGGCCTTTTGTGGGCCGAACCGTTGGTCGAAGTGGAATCCCGGTTGGGGCGTACCGCCTATGGCCGAGTCACTGCCGCCGATGTCCCGGGCTTGTTTGACGGCGCCTTCCTTGAAGGCGGTCATCACCGCCTTTCGCTCGGCGTAACCGAGGAAATACCCTATCTCAAGCGCCAGGAACGTTTGACCTTTGCTCGTTGCGGCTTGACCGATCCGCTTTCGATCGAGGATTACCGAGGTCTCGGTGGTTTTCGCGGGCTCGAACGCGCGCTGACCCTCGCGCCTGAATCGATCGTCGAGGACGTCGTGGACTCCGGCCTACGCGGTCGCGGCGGCGCCGGCTTCCCGACGGGACTCAAGTGGCGCACGGTGCGTACGGCGTTAGGATCGCAGAAATATGTCGTTTGCAATGCCGACGAGGGCGACAGCGGCACCTTCGCCGACCGCCTTCTCATGGAAGGCGACCCATTCTTGTTGATCGAAGGCATGATCATCGCCGGCATCGCCGTCGGCGCGACCTCGGGATACATCTATGTTCGCTCCGAATATCCGCACGCCTTTCGCACGCTCAAGCAGGCGATCGCCATAGCCTACAAGAACGGGTACCTGGGGGCCGGTGTAGCGGGCAGTCAATATGCCTTCGATCTCGACATCCGGCTCGGTGCCGGGGCCTATATCTGCGGCGAGGAAACCGCGCTCCTGGAAAGCCTCGAAGGCAAGCGCGGCATTATCCGCTACCGGCCGCCGCTGCCGGCGATCCAAGGTCTTTTTGGTCAACCAACGATCGTCAACAATGTGCTGTCGCTGGCGGCGGTGCCCCTGATCCTCGAAAAAGGCGCGAGCTTCTACCGCGACTTTGGCATGGGCCGTTCACGCGGCACGCTGCCGATCCAGCTTGCCGGCAATGTTAAACGCGGCGGACTGATCGAAAAGGCTTTCGGCATCACTTTGGGCGAGATCATCGACGAATTTGGCGGCGGGACGGCGAGTGGCCGGCCCTTTCGGGCGGCCCAGGTTGGTGGACCGCTCGGCGCCTATTTCCCGCGCGAATTTCTTGACACGCCGCTCGACTACGAATCCTTCACCGCGCGCAAGGGCCTCTTGGGCCACGGTGGAATCGTGGTCTTCGACGACAGCGTTGATCTCGCGCGCCAAGCGCGCTTCGCCATGGAATTCTGTGCCATTGAAAGTTGCGGCAAGTGCACGCCCTGCCGTATCGGCTCAACTCGCGGCGTCGAGATCATCGATCGTGTCATTGCCGGCCAGGACCGCGACCGAAATCTCGAATTGCTCGATGACCTGTGCGAGCTTATGCAAGAGGCGTCCTTATGTGCGCTCGGCGGTCTAACGCCCTATCCGGTCCTAAGCGCGCTCAAGCATTTCCCCGAGGATTTTGATCGACCGGCTCGTACACTGCGCGCGGCCGAGTAAGCGAGAAAGTTTGCCATGGCCTTGATCAAAGAAACCGATTTCGGCACACCGCGGCGAGATTCAGCCGGGGTCGTGACGCTCGAGATCGATGGCCGTCCGGTCAGCGTGCCCGCGGGCACATCGATCATGCACGCCGCCGTCCAGTCCGGCGTCAATGTACCGAAGTTGTGCTCGACGGACAGCCTTGAGGCCTTCGGTTCGTGCCGTCTTTGCCTGGTTGAAATCGACGGCCGGCGGGGTACGCCGGCCTCCTGCACGACACCGGTGGAGCCCGGGATGATCGTGCGGACCCAGACCCCGAAACTCGCCAAGCTGCGCCGTGGAGTGATGGAGCTCTATATCTCCGATCATCCGCTCGAT
>CAMDRB010000143.1 GCA_945906455.1 Caenispirillum bisanense | reverse complement strand
GATCTATCGAGGACCTCAAAGCCGCTATTCACAGATTCCTCGCCGAGATCAACGCCAAGCCAAAACCCTTTACCTGGACCAAAGACCCAAACAAAATCATCGCCGCAGTCAAACGCGGGCACCAAGTGTTAGATTCGATCCACTAGCATCGGCCCGGGCGGGTTGACCCCCGGGGGGTAGAGACGATACTTTCCGCTAGGTTTTGAAGGCTTTTCCGGAATTTAACCCCCCGGCGAAGTCTATCCGCGTATTCGACCGAGTGGTTGTTGGCGCCGCATTTATCCTTATGTGTGGTGGAGTCATCAAGAAAATGGGCGCGTGGCTCGCCCGACGCCGAAATTCTGCCGCGGGCAACATAGGATAACCGCCATACCTTCCACCGGTCCCCATACGCCGCCGACGGCAGCGCTCGCAAAAGCCGTCCATACACCTGCGGATGTCCCCGTTGCCGAGGTCCCCGCTGCTGATATCCATGGTGATGTCGCTGCGGCGCGGCGTGTTCTCGATCACGCCCGCGCGGGGCTCGACGCCCTCGGCGGCAGTCTCGGCGCCGGCTTTGTAGCGGCGCTCGACATTCTTGGCCGTGTGACCGGGCGCGCGATTGTCTCGGGCATGGGCAAAAGCGGCCACGTCGGCCGCCAGATTGCCGCCACTTTAGCCTCCACCGGCACGCCGGCCTTTTTTGTGCACGCGGCCGAGGCCAGTCACGGCGACCTCGGCATGATCGCGCCGGGGGATGCGGTCTTGGCACTTTCAAATTCCGGCGAGACGCCGGAGCTGGCCGATCTCATATCCTACACGCGGCGCTACGGGATTCCCTTGATCGCCGTCACCAGCCGCGAACGCTCGGCCCTGGCCGAAGCCGCCGACGCGCTGCTGCTGCTTCCGAACGTCGGCGAAGCCTGCCCGCTGGGTCTCGCGCCGACCACCTCGACCACGCTCATGATTGCGCTGGGCGACGCCATCGCCGTCGCGCTCCTGGAGCGCCGCGGGTTCACGGCGGACAATTACAAAGTCTTTCATCCGGGCGGGCAGCTTGGCCGGAAACTTTATAAGGTCCGAGACCTCATGCACGCCGGCGCGGAAATGCCTCTCGTCGGACCGGCGACGCCGATGTCGGACGTGGTCTTGGTCATGACCCAGAAAACCTTCGGCGTGGCGGGAGTGGTCGACGGCTCCGGCCGCCTCGTCGGCATCGTGACCGACGGCGATCTGCGCCGCCACATCGGCGGCGACCTGTTCAGCCTTACCGCCAGCGACATCATGACCAAGGCGCCAAAGTCCACCGGCAGCAACGTCCTTGCCGCCGAGGCCATGCGGCGGATGAACGAATGGAAAATCACCAGCATCTTCGTCGTCGAAAATCAGAAGCCGGTCGGCATTATTAGGATGCACGATATCCTGCGGGCCGGGGCCATATGACCGAGCCCGCGCCCAAGGCCGGCGAAGCGGCGCGGCCCGGGCAAATCGTCGCCGAGGCGCGCCGCGATGCCGTCTGGCATCCCCGCGAGGCTTCCACCGCCCAATCGGTTGCCCAGTACAGTCGGTTCGTCTCCGCCATGAAAATAGCCTTGCCGGTGGCAGCGGGCGTTCTGCTTTTGCTCGTGGTCCTCTTGCCGCAGTTTCGCGGGGACGACGAACGCTTCCGCATCGGGATGGAACTCATCAGGGGTTCCAACACCGATACGCTCAGCATGACCAATGCCCGCTACTCGGGCACCGATGACAAGGGCCAGCCTTATTCCGTCTTGGCCGATGGCGTGCGCCAGCAGAGCTCGGACAAGCGTGTGATCGAACTGGTTGCGCCGAAAGCTGAAATCAGTTTGCTCGACGGCACGTTTCTCTCAGCTGCCGCCGCGGCGGGAACTTATGACCGCGACACGCAGACTCTGGACCTCGCCGGTGAGGTCACCGTCGTTCAGGATAAGGGCAATCGGCTGCAAACGGGATCGGCGCGGGTCTCGCTCAAGGAAGGTGCCGCCAGTGGACGCGAACAGGTGAATGGTGAAGGCCCTTTCGGCGCGCTCAGCGCCGCCGGCGGATTTGATCTTTCCGAGCGCGGCAAATTCGTCACCTTTCATGGTCCGGCGCAATTGACGATCAACCCCGCCGCCAAGCCGACATCCGGCGCGGCCACGCCGCCGACGGTGGGTTCGGAAACCAACGCGGGACGCAAGCCCAACGCGGGAAGCAAGCCATGACGCGCATCATCCGGATTGTTGGCGCCCTCTTGGTCGGCGCGCTCTTGGCCGGCTCAATCGCCGCGACCGCCCACGCGCAGTCTTTGAAACTGGAAGGCACGGATCGTCCGATCGAGGTAACTGCGGAGAAGGGATTCGAGCTGCAGCAGGACAACCAACGGGTCATCGCGCGCGGCAACGCCCGGGCCATCCAGGGCGATGTGACGGTCACCGGCGACGAATTGATCGCCGACTACCGCACCAAGGACGGCGGGGCCCGGGAAGTCTATCGCGTCTTCGCCAGCGGCAACGTATCAATGAAGTCGTCCACCGAGACTGCCACCGGAGACTCGGCGATATACGACTTTGATAAGGGTGTTTTGGTCCTGGAAGGCAAGGTCGTGACCCTGTCTAACCCTGAAGGCTCGGTCACCGCCCACAGCGCGCTTCAGTATTGGTCGATCGAGCGCGTCGCTGTCGCCGAAGGCGCCGCCGTTGCCGAGGACAAGGAAAAGCGCCGTCTCCACGCCGACAAATTGATCGCGTTCTTCAGGGAAGAGGCGGCGCCGTCGCCACGTGGATCTGTGGTGCTGCCCAAAAGCCGCGGTGATATCAGCCTGCTGCAAGGCTTCGGCAATGTCCGCATGGAGACCGCGAAAGAAATCGTGCGCGGCGACCGCGGCACCTACAATCTTGAAACCGGCATCGCGACACTTGATGGCGGGGTTAAGTTCACGCAAAACAACAGCCAGCTCAGCGGCGGATTCGCGGTCGTGAACGTCAAGGGCGGCACGACCCGTCTTTTCGGCAGCGCTCGGGAGGCGGAAATGCCGGGCGTTCGCGAAAGCGCGCGAGTCTCCGCGCTGATCGCGCCGCGCCCGAAACAAGATCTCAATTCATCGGCGCCTCCGGTCGCCGGCCAGCCGCCGGAAAAAGGAATCAAATGACCACCGAAGCGCCAACCAAAGCACACGATGCGGGAAACGGCGGCGCCCAGCCCGTTCCGGCGACCGGGCTGGTCGTGCGCGGCCTTGGCAAGGCCTTCAAGGGCCGCCGGGTATTGCGCGATGTCAGCTTGTCGGTCAAGCGCGGCGAGGCTGTCGGTTTGCTGGGGCCCAACGGCGCCGGCAAGACCACTTCGTTTTACTGTGTCACCGGCCTGATCAGTCCCGATCAAGGCAAGATCTATCTCGATGGCCAGGATATCACGCTTCTGCCGATGTACCGCCGCGCCCGGCTCGGGATCGGTTACTTGCCGCAGGAGGCGTCGATTTTCCGCGGCATGACGGTCGAGGGCAACATCCGGGCGGTCGCCGAAGTTGTCGAACCGGATAAGGCCGCCCAGTCGGCCTTGGTGGATGCGCTGTTGCGCGAATTTTCAATCGAGCATTTGCGCCGGTCGCCGGCTCTCGCCTTGTCCGGGGGCGAGCGTCGGCGTTGCGAAATCGCGCGCGCACTGGCCTCGCGTCCCAGCTTCATCCTCCTGGACGAGCCCTTGGCCGGTATCGATCCCATCGCCGTAGGTGAAATCCGCGAAATGGTCTCTCACCTCAAGGACCGCGGCCTCGGTGTCTTGATAACCGATCATAACGTTCGCGAAACCCTCGACATTATCGATCGCGCCTACATTCTTCACGAGGGCAGCGTCCTGATGGAGGGCACCCCGGCCGAAATTGTCGCCCACGAAGGTGTCAGGCGCGTCTATCTGGGCGAGCGCTTCACGCTTTAGAGCCCGACCGGCTTGAGCCGGGCGTCCACGCCCCTAGGCACGCTCCAGCGGGCACGCTCCAGCGGGCTGAGTGTCACCAAATTATTAAGCATTTTCCGGGATGTTCGAAGGCGGTTTTCGCAGGCCGGTTTCCCGGCAGTCCGGATGTCCGAGGGCCAGGCTTTCAGACCATAAACGCGACCAAAACTAGGCCGGCGGTGACTTGAAAACCATGGCGCTCTCGCCCCGATTAGACCTCAGGCAAAGTCAAAGCCTCGTCATCACGCCGCAATTGCAGCAGGCCATCAAGCTGCTGCAATTGTCGGCGGTCGAGCTGGCTGAATACGTCGAACAGGAACTTGTCTCCAATCCGCTGCTCGAGGCCGACGACAGCGGCGACTCTGGCGCGCTCGCCGAGGGCGCCGGGAACGTTGATGATCGAAGCGAGGCCGGACTGTCGGTGGTTGATGCCGTGGACGGCCAGGATGAAGCGCCGCTCGATATTGAATCGGCGGTTGAGGACAACGAACCTGCTCTGGGAAGCGATGGTATCGATACGCATAGTGCCGAACACTGGGGCGCCGGCGGTCTCGGCGGGGATATGCCGGCCTTCGAGCACGCCGCCGAGGCGCCCGATTTACGCAGCCACCTCGTTCAGCAACTCAACTTGTCCGCGCTCGATTCCGCCGATCGCTTTATCGGCCTGTACCTGATCGATCAGCTGGACGAAAGCGGCTATCTGCGCCTGAACTTGGGCGAGGCGGCCGACCAGCTAGGCGCGGATCTCGCGCGGGTCGAAGGTGTGCTTTCACTCCTGCAGCGGTTCGACCCGGCCGGTATATTCGCGCGTGATCTGAAAGAGTGTCTGCGCCTCCAGCTCGAGGATCGCAACCGCTTCGATCCGGCGATGGCGGCATTTGTCGCCAATATCGAGCTGCTCGCAAACCGCGACATTAAGAGATTGCGCGAGATCTGTGCGGTCTCGGTTGAAGACGTCCAGGATATGATCGCCGAGGTGCGGGCGCTCAATCCCAAGCCGGCCCTCAAGTTCGAGCGATCGGTCAGTGAGGCCGTCATCCCCGACGTCATCATGAGTTTGCGCCCGAACGGTGACTGGCGCGTCGAGCTGAACACCGACACGTTGCCGCGGGTGCTCGTCAACCGAAGCTATGTCAGCAACATCAGCCGCGCGCGCGTCACCAAGGCCGACAAGGAATTTCTCGCCGAACGCCTGCAATCGGCGAACTGGCTGGTCAAGGCGCTGCATCAGCGCGCAGAGACCATACTCAAAGTCGCGACCGAGCTGGTGAAGCAGCAGGACGCCTTTTTCCGCCTCGGGGTTGCGCATCTGCGCCCGCTCATCTTGCGTGACATTGCCGACGCCATCGAGATGCATGAAAGCACGGTCAGCCGTGTCACGACCAACAAGTACATGGCTACGCCGCGCGGCATCTTCGAGCTGAAATATTTCTTCACCCAGGGACTTGCATCCGTCCATGGCGCGGCCACTCATTCGGCCGAAGCGGTGCGTCACCGCATTAAGACGCTGATCGACAACGAAGTCTTGACCGACGTTCTGTCCGACGATCGCTTGGTCGATATCCTCCGCGGCGAAGGCGTTGAAGTCGCGCGCAGGACCGTGGCCAAGTATCGAGATTCCCTCAGTATTCCTTCCTCGGTCCAGCGCCGGCGGGACAAGGCGGCCGGCTACGGCGGCCGCTAAGGACGGTGCTCGCCTATTCTTGACTTCACAGGCCCCCCGCGCCTATGTTCCGCCAACTTTTTTATAGCCTCCGGCGCGGCGTACGCGAAAAGCAAAGCCGACCCAACTTTGAAACAAGAATAAGAGTCGCGCTTATTTCGTTCGATGGCGACAACATCCTCATCCACCCATCCATCCAGGTTGCCTGGGCTTACCAATCGCGCCTCGATGAAGGCCGTGTAAAGGCGCGTCATGGAAATCAGTGATTTGCTTCAACCCGAGGCCGTGATCTCGGGCCTCAAGGCCAACAGCAAGAAACAGGCGTTGCAGGAGCTTGCGCGGCATGCCGCGCGTATCACGGGCGGCGATGACCGCAAGATTCTGGAAATCTTGCTGGAGCACGAGCGCCTCGGCTCCACCGGCGTGGGCAACGGAATCGCGATCCCTCATGTCAAGTTCGCCGAATGCAAAAAAATCTATGGTGTCTTCGCCCGGCTCGACAAAGGCATCGATTTCGCCGCCATCGACGAGCAGCCGGTTGATTTGATTTTTCTGCTGCTGGCGCCCGAAGACGCCGGTGCGGACCACCTCAAGGCACTGGCCCGCATCTCGCGCTTGCTCCGTGACGCAACGATTTGCGAAAAGCTGCGCGGGGCCGACACCGCCGACGGCCTCTATATGCTGCTGATTCAATCCGAGGCTCAGGCCGCCTGAGTCCGGAAGGGTTTATGCATCGGGCGGTGTTGACCCCAACTTTCCCGAGGCCCACATGCCCGAGGTCCACATGAAAGCCGTCTATTTCGCATCGATCCTCGCCATAGCCTCCCTACCGGCGGCCGGGCAACAGGCCCGTCCGGGCGCGTCCGGCGATCCGCTGCAAGACATCTGCACGGGCTTCATGGATCAGAGCGGCCAGGGCCTATCGGGCGACCGCAACAAGCTCTGCGCTTGTTTGGTGCGCGAAACCAAGGCCCGCCTGACGGTGAAGGAAATAGAAATCTACAGCAAGGCCGGTGAAACCGGCCAGCAGCCGCCGCCGGCGATTATGGAGAAGGTGATGGGCGTTGCGACCACGTGCCTTACGGCCCCGCGCTAACGGCCCATACGAAACGCGAGTGTGAATTTAAAGCCTGAGGCCGGAATTGGTCGCCCGAGGTTGTCCAACATCGGGGTGAACCGCCACTTTCTGAAACTTTCCAAGGCGGCTTGATCGAAGACTTGCGGCGGCGCTGCCTTCGAGATGCGGGCCTCGGTCACGGCGCCGGTCGGATCCAGGCTATAGGCTATTTCAACGTCGCCTTCGATTCTCTGGCGGTACTGTTCCGGTGGGTACATTGTTTCGGCGCGGTACACGATCTGCGGATCCTTGCCGGCCGCCATCCCAATGCCCTTGGAAACGATCACGGCTTGTTCGCCGGCCGTCAGCTTATCGCCATTCTCCTCGGCCAACTTGATGAGCAGGGTGCGCCGCGCCTGCAGTTTCTGCTCGGCCTGACCGGCCGCGCTGCGCAATTCGAGTTCCTGGCGCAGAGCGGCCGTGGCGCCGCGCAGGTTGCGCATGCCTAAGGACACTCTGAATAAGTCATCGACACGCCAGGGTCCTTGTGATTCTTAGTCTGATGCGGGTGTGAAGCAAAGGAATTGCTCCTATGAAGCAGCTGACTTTGGCGGTGGCGGGTTTCGAGCGGTACGCGAAGACGACGCGGCG
>CAMDRB010000142.1 GCA_945906455.1 Caenispirillum bisanense | reverse complement strand
CCTCAATCACGCCGAAGCTGTTGATCCGCCGCGCCACACGGATTGCCAGGCACTCGCGGGTATATTCATCGATCAAGGTCATGAGCCTGATGCTGCGGCCATCATGGGTCTGGGTGGCCACGAAGTCATAGCTCCAGACATGCTTGGGCCGCTCCGGCCGCAGGCGAACGCACGAGCTGTCGTTCAGCCGCGGCGGTCACGCAGCTGCCATCGGCCCGCCATGTGCGCGAGGCTTTCACCGCCGCCGCGAAAGCTCTTTAAGATTATGAACGGCATGAAAAAACCCGGCAACGCCGAAGCGCTGCCGGGTTGATCCCGCTAAATTGAACGAGCGGCTTACTTCTTGGCGGTCTTGATCTGTTCGACCAGCGCCAACGACTTGAGCACATGGTCTTCGGGCGAAATCTTGTCGTCGTTCGAGGACAAGGTCGAGACGACCTTGGCATCCTGGGTGATGACAAAGGTCGTGCGCTCGGTGAACTCGGTGGTGATGTCTTGGCCCTTGGTGTCCTTGGCGCCTTCGCGTACCGGGGAAACCTTCAGGTCGTAGGACTTGGCGATCGAACCGTCGGCGTCGGCGGCCACGGCGAACTTGCCCGCGCAGTACTCGGGGTCGGCCGAGAACTGGTTGAGCTTGGCGATGGTGTCGCGCGACACGCCGATGATGGTGGCGCCGGCGGCGGCGAACTTATCGGCGTTCTCGGCGAAGGTGTGGGCTTCGATGTTGCAGCCCCGGGTGTAGGCGGCGGGGTAGAAGTACACCACCACCGGACCCTTCGCGAGCGCGGCCTTCAGCGAAAAGCCGAATTCCTTGCCCGCCAGCGAGGCGCGCGCGGAGAAGTCGGCGGCCTTATCGCCGGGCTTCAGGGCGGCATAGGCCGGCATCGCGAGAGCGCTGCCCAAAAGTGCGCAAACCAGTAACCGTTTCATCGTAATCCTCCGCATATATAAGAGTGTGAAATTCAAAACTCGGTGGATGGCTCCGCGTAGCCCCGCCATTCCATGCCTCAAGTTACCCCATCGCCCCGGGCGCTGTGAAGCCGTAATGCTCGGGTTCCGGGGCCTCACTTGTCCATGATACGCCCTTGATTTTGTTGACTTTGTCCGGCGCCGCATCGGCATCCGGCGGCGCCTGCCGATGACAATCTTGCGAGAATGGCGGCCAAGCCCGGGATTCGCCGTAGACCCCGGTAAGATCGGCGCAGGAATTACCGTCGGCGCTGCGTCCAACCTGATATGGCCGGTCGATGAACCGCTGTCCGGTCCGGACCACCAATACGGAGAATAAAATGAACCCCCGTTTGATTACCGCCATCCTCGCTACCGCCCTCGTCACCATCGGGGCAAGCGCGGTGATATCAACCGCTTCCGCCGCCGAGACCACTACCGCTCAAGCGGGCGACGGGTCGCGCATGCGCCAAATGATGCGCGCGCGCATCGAGCAACGGCAAACGCGTGGTCCCCAGGCCGAGATCGACCTCAAACTCACCACCGACCAGTTGCGCGATGTCGTCGCCGGACACTTGGCGCTGTCGGGAAACCCCAATCTCAAAGTCGGCAAAGTCACGGCCAAGGACGACGGCGTGGCGGCGGTCGAGATCGTCACCAAGACCGGCGCCCTGGTCGATACCCTTGAGCTCTCTACCAAGACCGGCCGGCCCGCGCGAATTACCGCTCGGCCAGCTATGGGCGGAATGGGCCCCGGCGGAATGGGGTCAAACGCCGGGCGCGATCTCAAGCTAGGGCGTGTCGTCATTTGGGGGATTCCCAAGTGGGATGATAGGTGATTCATAGGAGGTCAGCCAATTTTTTAGGAGCTGACCGATGCGCCGCTATGGACTGCGTGACGACCAATGGGAGCGGATCAAGGATTTTCTTCCTGGCCAGGACGGCCACCGTGGCGTAACGGCAGTGGACAATCGCTTGTTCGTCGAAGCGGTTCTGTACCGCTACCGGGCGGGGGTTCCCTGGCGCGATCTGCCGGAGCGCTTTGGCGACTGGAAGAATACTCACCGACGCTTTAGCCGCTGGGCTCGGGCCGGGGTTTGGAAGAGTCTTTTCAAGCACTTGGCTGATGATGCCGACAATGAATACGCAATGATCGATTCAACCATCGTGCGGGCTCATCAGCACAGCGCTGGAGCGCTCAAAAAAACGGCCCTGACCAAGCGATCGGGCGTAGCAAAGGCGGATTGACCACCAAGATCCACGCCATGGTCGATGCGCTGGGTAATCCACTGGACTTCTTCCTGACGCCCGGCCAAGCCCACGATCTGGCCGGGGCCGATGAGTTTCTGCCGCAAATGGCCGCAGATGCTCTCCTGGCCGACAAGGCCTTCGATGCCGAAGAACGGGTGATGGAGCGGTTGAGAGTAGCTGGAAAGACTGCGGTGATTCCGCCAAAGAGCACCCGCAAAAATCCGCGCACATATGACAAAGACCTCTATAAAGAACGCCATCTCATCGAAAACTTCTTCTGCAAGCTCAAACAATTCCGCGCTATCGCCACCCGATACGACAAAACCGCCATCAATTTTCTCGCCGCGGTCTATCTCGCAGGCGCTACAATCTGGCTCAATTGACGATACGCCCTAGCTACCCCGAAATATAGCGGCGTTAGCCGGGCTAGCGCAGGATGGCCTAAAAGATGGACCGCAACGACCAGGGAACAGCGGCAAAAGCGGCAGAACGCTCCCTTAGAGCTGAACAGCTTGAAGAGCGGTTCTTCTTTGACTTAGCGAAAGGCCACATATACCGGCTGAAAAATGGGATTCGCGGGGCGCGGGCTGACCAGTTGCAGTTCCATGCTGGAAAGACGTACGACGCCCCACCCCGGTATCGGCAAATCCAAATCACCTTTCGCGGGACGACCATCTCAATATCTGCTCATCGCGTAATATGGACTGTTAAAAACCGCCGATGGCCCAGGCCCGGATACGTAATCGACGATATTGATGGTGATACTCACAACAATAGCATCACAAATCTGAGGGAAATTACTACCGAGGCAAATCTCGCTCGCTAGGGAAGCGCCAGGCAGCAGAACTGGTTTCCAGGGCTGAAGCTATTGTGGTTGTCGCAGCAGAGTTGGCTGCAGCGGCGTTACAAATGAAACGGCCCCCACCGTTAGGATGGGGGCCGTTGGGTTAATTAATGGTGGAGATAACTATACCCCGGCGCCGTGAGGCGCCGGGGTCTGGTCTTTGTCGTCAGTCCGCTAATTCAGTGCGGGAGTATCGCCCGACTACCGCCCGATTACCGCTTGATGTTCAGAAGCTCGCTCAACATATCGTCGGCGGTCGCGGTATTCCTGTCAGCGGCCTCGGCCATGCAAATGCAACAGTATGCCACGGCCGGCTGGCGTGTTCTGGCGGCGCCGGGCTTTAAGTCGAAATCAGAAATCAACCTCGAAAGCATTCCCGCCGCGGCGTGCAGCGAAGCCGAGGCTGCTGGATGCACGTTGGTATCTTGCGAGGCGCCGTCCCTCGCGAGTGATGCCGGCACGCGAATTGGTAAATGGCTTCCGGCGATCGTCAAATTCAATTGTGCGTTCCATGACGTCGCTGACGCAGGCTCATTGGCTTCGTCCCTGGCGGCTATGGGCTATACCGTCATCGGCGCCCACTGGCGCGACGACAATAGTTTCGCGATCCGGAGCCTTGATCAGATCGGCCGCATTTCAGCGTTCCCGACACCCGAATGGGACCGGATGAATTTGATTGGCGTGCGTGACCCCGCGTGGGTTCGGGCGTTTCTTCCCGTTTCGCGACTCTACGTTGGCGAGGAAAAGCGTATCGGCGAGTTGCGCCTGGCCAACGCCATTCGCAATGACCAGATCGCGCGCTTGGAAGACGCGCTCGCCCGCCATCAGGAATCCGACGTATTTAAATTACAGCGGTCTTAAGTTTTTTCTTGAGGGCAGCGATCAGGATGTCGCCCAGCTGCTGACCGATCCCCCGTTCTTGCATACGCGCGTGTTTAACCACGTCGCGCACGGCTTCGCCGATCTCGTGGCGCAGGCTGTGATCCTGCAAGAGTCGGGTGACTACCGTGACATAGTCCTCGGCTGATCGCGTGACCAACACGTCGAGTCCGAGCTCACGCAACAGAGCGGCGCTCTGGCGGCATCGCGCGGTTTGGCCTTCGCGCACAACCGGCGGGCAGCCCATGCTCAAGGGATCGATCAGCGATACCGCTCCCGAGTAGGGAAAACTATCAAGGTAAAGATCCGCGAGTTTCAGCACGCCGAGTATCGGCGCGCGGTTTGGTTGGGCTTCCAAGACATGCAGGCGATCGACGCCGACACCGCGCTCGGCAAAGCGTTCCTGTACGAAGCGCAAGAAGCCGTCCTTGTGGGGATAGTGGGTCGTCCAATTTGGATTGAAGGGATACATCAACAGGTGCGCCGCCGGAGCATTCTCCAGAATTCGCCCCCAGGCGTTGATCAAATCCGGGCCGATCTTGAAAAAATTGGCGCCGGATACAAGAAGGAGCGCCGCATCGGGCACGCCGATTTGCTCGCGCGACAGCGCCGACGGCGCCACCGCCCCGCCGGGGAATACATAGTGGTTCGACGATCCCTTGGTTAGAACGAGCTGCTCGGTGTAATCGTCCTGGGCGTCGTCAGGCTCATTGAGCGCGCCGTTGATGAAGATGTCGACGGTGGAAAAGCCCGTGGTCAAACTGCACGAGTGCATCGCCACCTGCAGGCGCGCGAGCCGCTGGGCCATCAGAAGTGTCCATGGAAAGCGGCAGGTGTTGGTGGCATTGGCGCCCACCATCAGCACGTCGAGCGATTCGCCGGCAACAATCTCGGCCGCCTGCGCGATATCGCCGACCGGCAGAACAATAAAATCATCGGCGATATCCTCAAACCCCGCGCTGACCGTGGTCGCGGCCTCGTCAGGCACGAAAGCGATGATCTGGAAAACCGCCCGGTCTAGGCCGGTCAGATGGCCGCGCACGGCGGCGGTCTCGCTGATCGTCCCCGGACACAGGATTCCCAGCCGCACGGTGGTTTCGCTCGCGGCTCGGGGAGCAGGGATGACGTCGCGCGCGAGGTTATTGTGCTCGATATACATCCGGATGAGTTCGGCCCGACGCTGAGCGAGAGTTCGCAGGGGAACGTCCTCGGCATAAACCGCGGTGACGACGTAACCATCCATGAAGCCATTCAGCACCTCGGTGCGGAACTCGGGCTCGTCGATCACGGTGACCGCTTTGTGGATTTCTTGGACGGTTGCTTCGACATGGGCCAGGGCGCGCCGGCGCGCGCCATCGCGGGTGAAGAACAGCGGTGCGGCCAGAAGCACTTTGACGATCGTGGTCAGAAGCGGCGTCGGTACGTCGACAATGTCGAACGAACGCTCGATGCTGTGAGGAAACGAGAAAAGGCTGAGTGCCAAATAGGCGGCAACCTTACGCGCGATGTCGTGTTCCACGCTCAGAATGCGGTGGCAGCGTTCGGCCACGGCCTGGTCCGACTTGGTCATGGCCAGGTGGCGGACGCCCGAGTTTATCATCGTCATGAGCGCATCGCCCGCCGGATTGCGGCACAGGGCCGCGATGCGGTCCACGCGCCCCTCCAGGCAAACCTCCGCCAGGTTGAGCCGTAGTTCGCGTAGCTTGCGTTCGGAATCGGAGTCCATGAACTCGTGACGTGTGAAGCGGTTACCGATCGGTCGCCGAAATCGATGCGACAATCTATCGGATTTCCGCACTCTCCAGATAGGGGGCCAGATAGGGGGCGAGATACGCAAGCGTTTCGGCGATGGCGTCGGCGTGAGCAGCCATGAACGCGCGGGCGTTTTCGGCGAAACGCGCCCGGGCCCGCGGGTCTTGCAACAGCCAATCGACGGCTGCCGCCAGGGCGGCGGCGCTCAGTACTTCGACGGCGGCCCGCTGGCGAAGGAGATCGGCGCTGAGATCGCGGAAATTGCTCATATCCGGGCCCAGCAACACCGCGCAACCCAGCTGTGCGGCTTCGGCGGGGTTCTGGCCTCCGCCGACGGCGAGGGACTTCCCCATGAACACCACCTCGCAGCAGCGATAGAACAAGCCAAGCTCGCCCATGGTGTCGCCAATATATATGTCTGTGGCTGCTCCGATGTTTTCGCCCATGCTGCGCCGGCTTACCTTCAGGCCCATTGCGGCAAGGACTCGCGCCATTTCAACGGCTTTTTGCGGATGCCTGGGGACTAAAACGGTCAGCAAGCCGGGATGGTTCGGTTTCAGCGCCTGGTGCACCCCCGCGGCGATGATCTCTTCGCCTGGGTGAATGCTTGCCGCAAGCCAGCGCGGCCTTTTGCCGAACAGCGTCTTCAACTTGTCGAGCTCGGCCTGGTCTGCGGGCAGGGGCGGCGCCGCCAGCTTCAGATTGCCGGCGCCGTCGACCCGGCGCGCGCCAAGAGCGACAAAACGCGCTTTGTCGCCATCGGATTGAGCTATCACGTGTGCGAAGGCGCCGAGAATTTCGCGCGCAAACCCCGAACATCGCCGCCATCCCTTGAAGGCCCGGTCCGAAAGGCGCGCGTTGATCAGAACCGCGGGAATCTTACGGGCGGCGATTTCCGCAAGGGTGTTGGGCCAAAGTTCCGATTCCGTCCACAGCACAAGGTCGGGCCGCCAATGGTCGAGGAAGCGGCGAACCCACGGAAGATGGTCGAGCGGCGCATACTGATGGATCGCGGGATGCGGCAGGCGTTCGGCCATAAGGCGAGCCGACGTCACCGTGCCGGTGGTGACCAAGACTTGCCAGTCCCGCGCAACCACGGCCTCGACCAGGGGTAAGATCGAAAGACATTCTCCGACGCTTGCGGCATGGAACCAGGCCAGGCGACCTTGGGGGCGCGGCAACGATGCCTGGCCGCTGCGCTCGCCGAGCCGCAAGCGGTCTTCTTTGCCATATTTGGCTCGAATGTCGAGCCATGGTGGAAGGGCGAACCCGGCGATACCGGTCAAGAGGCGATAGGCGCCGTAGAGCATGGCGCTCACGTGAATCCGCGCAAGCGGGGCACGATCCGCGCCGCGACCGGTGAAGTGCTAGCGTTTCTTGTCGAAGGCCAGCAGCATGTCGACGATGGCTTGGGCTTTGGGGGCATCGGTACCGCCGGCCTTTGTCTGACTGCTGATCCAGGATTTGACCTTGGCCGAATCGACCGGGTGGTCGTGATCGGCCCCCACTGAGTGGTCCAGGCTGAATGTTAGTGCATTGTTGCCTCCTTCGCCATTGCCGCCTGAATGTGGAGCGTAGCGGAACCGGAAGGCGACAATGGCGGTGTCGCTGCTTCCGGGGCCGGCGGGCGGTAGCCGAGGCTG
>CAMDRB010000141.1 GCA_945906455.1 Caenispirillum bisanense | reverse complement strand
AAATCCGTCGCGGACCTTCAGGCGGCCATCAGCCGCTTCGTTGCCGAAACCAACGAAAATCCAAAGCCCTTCGTCTGGACAAAAGACCCCAACAAAATCATTGCTGCTGTCAAACGAGGGCACCAAATGTTAGATTCGATCCACTAGGCGGTCCAACCGACCGCCGGTTTCGGAAACCTTGGCGCCCTGGAGCACCGGGGCTACCGCGATTATTCCACCCGAAACGATGAGCCCGACGACCACCAGCACGATGGCCATTTCGATCAGGGTGAACCCCAGCGAAAGCCCGATCCGTTTAGCCATTTCTGTCCCCTCACGACAGACCCACGGCGACCAATCTGCCACCACGGGCCCCCTGCATGCGCGCGAATATCGAAGTCCCGAACAGGGTATCCGATCCTCGCAACCGGCGCACGCGCTTAACGCTTTTGCACAGCCTCGGAGTTTGCGCGATCCGGCCGTTCAGCGCAAGCCTAAAAACTTAATATATCAATGAGTTATGAAGGTATTTGGGTTCCGCCGCCGGCGGCGAAATTCGCCGCCTTTCCGCCCGCGTGCTATGAGCTAGAACATGTGGACCGACATCGTCGACCTGCGTGCGTTTTACACCGGCGCCCTTGGGCAACTGGTGCGCCGCCTGATCTCACGCCGCTTGCGTCAGATATGGCCGGCGCTGGCCGGTCATCGGGTATTGGGCGTCGGCTTTGCCGCGCCCTTTCTCGGGCTGTTCCAGGGCGACGCCGAGCGCGTCCTGGCGGCGATGCCGGCCGGGCAGGGGGTCATGCGCTGGCCCGACGGTGCGCCCAATCTTTCGGTCCTCGCCGACGAACAGGCCTTGCCGTTCCCTGATCGGTCGATCGATCGGCTGCTGCTCGTCCACTGCCTGGAGGGTAGCGCCCATCTGCGGCCGTTCTTGCGCGAATGCTGGCGGGTTATGGCCGACGGCGGGCGCCTGACCGTCGTCGTCACCAATCGCAACGGCCTTTGGGCGCGCGCCGAGCACGCGCCGTTCGCGCAAGGGCGGCCCTATTCCATGGGCCAGATCACGCGCCTACTGCGCGACAACCTGTTTGTGCCGCTGCAAACCACCACGGCGCTGTTCCTGCCGCCGGTGTGGTGGCGGCTGTTCGGAGCTTGGGCGACGACCTGGGAAGACCTCGGCGCACGCTGGTTTCCGACGTTTGCCGGCGCGCTGATCGTCGAGGCCGAAAAGCAGATTTATGCCGCACCCTTCGATGCCGTGCCGGCGCAAGCCGCGCGTGCCAAGGCCATGGTCAATGCGGCCGGCAACGGCCTGACGTCAAGAACGAGTCAAAACGAATAGCGCCTGCTCGCTAAACAGGTTGGCGCGTTTGCCGGTGGCGGCGAAGCCGCGGCGCTGTCCCGTGGCATCCAGCGCGAAACCCGCTTCGATCCGCACACCCATCAACCGACACAAGTCGATAAAATCGAGTACCGTGCACAGGTGAATATTGGGGGTCTCGAACCACGCGTCGGAGAGCATCGGCGTGAACGGCATGCGCCCGCCGAACATCACCGACAGGCGCACGCGCCAATGGCCGAAATTGGGAAACGAGACGATGGCGCGACGGCCGATCCGCAGCAGTTCTTCCATGACCGCACGAGGATTGTGGGTCGCCTGTAATGTCTGGCTGAGGATGACAAAGTCGAACGCTCCAGACGGGTAGTCCTTGAGATCGGTTTCCAGATTTCCCTGGATGACCGGCAATCCGTGCGTAACCGCGGCCCGCACCCGCGCCATGGACAGCTCCAGTCCGCGGCCGTCCACCTGTTTGAACCGCGTCAGATAGGCGAGCAAGGTGCCGTCGCCGCAGCCGACGTCGAGAACGCGGCTACCGGGGGGCACCAGATCGGCGACCTGTTGCAGATCGACGCGGATGCGCGGCGCCGCGCCGGCCGCGGTTTCGGGACGAGCTGCGGCGGGGCTCATGATTTCGCCCCTTTGGCTAGCCGGGGCGGTAGCCCGCAAATCTCGGCGGAGCCGTCGATGAAGCCCTGCAGCGTCTGATGAAACTCCGGCTCATCCAGCAAGAACGCATCGTGGCCCTTATCGGATTCAACTTCGACAAAGCTCACATTCGCCGCCACGGCATTGAGCGCGCGCACGATCGCCCGGCTTTCCTCGGTCGGAAATAGCCAGTCGGAGGAGAATGAAATCAGGCAATAACGGACCGGCGTGCCTTTGAAAGCATTGGCCAGGACCCCGGCATTCTCTTGCGCGAGATCGAAGTAGTCCATGGCGCGCGTGATGTAGAGGTAGGAATTGGCATCGAAGCGATCGACGAAGGTATAGCCCTGGTGGCGCAGGTAGCTCTCAACCTGAAAGTCCGCATCGAAGCCGTAGGTCAAAGTCTCGCGGTCCTGGAGGCGGCGGCCGAACTTACGATGGAGCGCCGCTTCCGACAGATAGGTGATGTGGGCGGCCATCCGGGCCACCGCTAGGCCGCGTTTGGGGGTCCGGTTTTCCTCGAGATAATTGCCGTGGCTCCAATCCGGGTCGGCCATGATCGCCTGGCGCCCGACCTCGTGAAACGCGATGTTCTGGGCGGAATGGCGGTAAGAGCCGGCGATCGGCACGGCCGCGAACACGCGGGCAGGATATCGGCTGGCCCATTCCAAAACCTGCATCGCGCCCATGGAGCCGCCGGTGACACAGAAAAGTTTCTCGACGCCGAGGTAATCGAGCAGTTTGGCCTGAGCCTGAACCATGTCGCGGATGGTGATGACCGGAAAGCGCAGGCCCCAAGGCGTGCCCGAGGCGGGATCGATTTCCTTGGGTCCGGTCGAGCCCATGCAGCCGCCCAGAACATTGGCGCAGACCACAAAAAACCGGTCGGTGTCGATGACTTTTCCGGGTCCCACCAAATCGTCCCACCAGCCGCGTTTGCCGGTCACCGGGTGAACGCCGGCCAGGTATTGGTTGCCGGTCAGGGCGTGACAGACCAGCACGCAATTGGAGCGCGCGGCGTTGAGTGCGCCGTAGGTCTGAAAGGCGAGCGTCACGCCCGACAGCGTCACGCCCGACTGCAGAACCAAGGGGCTCTCCAGGGTCATTTTGAGGTCGAGGGCCGCCGGCGCTGGGGCCGCCGGCGCTGGGACCGATAACGGGGCGATTTCGGGCGCCATAGTCGTACAATATCCTTCCCTGCGGCCGGGTTGACCGTTCCTGGGCGTGGGAGCGGTACATCCGGCTGCAAACCTCGCCAAAACACCTCCGGGGCGCCGCTATGTCAATGTTTTCTTTGATTTTGAGGCCCCGGGCAACTATGACTCGGGCCCGTTTAAGGGGCTCAGCCCGCCGCCGACCAAGCCCGAGGATGGCCCCGTGCCGAAACTCACTGTGTCGAAGCCAAAAGCCAAAGCCGCGAAACCGAAGACCGTGCTCTTCGAGCGCGTCGCCTTCATCGGCATCGGGTTGATTGGCGCGTCGATGGCCTTAGCCATGCGCCGCGCCGGACTTGCGCGCTCGATCGTCGGCTGCGCGCGCCGCCCCAAGACCCGCAAAACCGCCCTCAGCCTCGGTATCGTCGACAAAGCCACGGCGGATTACGCCGACGCGGTCACCGGCGCCGACCTGGTCGTCATCGCAACGCCCGTCGGCACCATCGGCATGATCGCCAAAGCCATCTCAGCGCACCTCAAGCCCGGCGCCATCGTCACCGATGTCGGCTCGGTCAAGCAGGCGGTGGTCGATGCGGTCGCGCCGTACATTCCGCAGGGCGTGCATTTTGTACCGGCTCACCCGGTAGCGGGTACCGAACACTCCGGACCGGAAGCCGGCTTCGCCGAACTCTTCGACCGCCGCTGGACCATCCTGACGCCGCTGGCGCGCACCTCACCTAAAGCCACCGCGAAAATCGCCGATATGTGGCGCAAGATGGGCGCCAATGTCGCGAATATGCAGCCCGATCACCACGACATGGTCCTGGCCATAACCTCGCATCTGCCGCACCTCATCGCCTACACGATTGTCGGCACGGCCGCGGACCTGGGTGGGGATTTAAAACAAGAGGTCATCAAATATTCTGCCTCGGGATTCCGGGATTTTACGCGCATCGCCGCCTCCGACCCGATCATGTGGCGCGACATTTTCCTCAACAACCGCGACGCTGTGCTTGAAATCCTTCAACGGTTCACCGAAGACTTGACGGCGATGCAGCGCGTCATCCGCAAGGCCGACGGCAAGGCCTTGGAAGAGTCATTCATGCGCACGCGCGCCATACGCCGCGGCATCATCGAAGCGAAGCAGGCATAAGATGGCAACGGATCTACACCTCGTCATCGGCAATAAGGCTTACTCTTCGTGGTCGCTGCGCCCCTGGATCGCCATGAAGGCCCACGGTTTGGTTTTTCGCGAGACCGTCATTCACCTCGACGATCCGGAAGCCAAGGCCAAGATTCTAGGTTTTTCTCCGGCCGGGAAAGTGCCCGTACTCCAACACGGCGATATCACAGTTTGGGAATCGCTCGCGATTCTCGACTACTTGGCCGAGGCCTTCTTCGACCGGCATTGGTGGCCGACGGACCCCTCGGCCCGCGCCATGGCGCGCGCCATATCGGCCGAGATGCACGCCGGATTTAGTGCGCTGCGTTCAAATATGACGATGAATGTCCGCCGGAGTCTGCCTGGCAAAGGTCGCGCCGAGGGCGTCGGCGGCGATATCGCCCGCATTACCGCCATCTGGCGCGAGTGCCGGGGTAAATTCGGCGCGGGCGGCCCATATCTTTTTGGCGCATTTTCCAACGCCGACGCCATGTTCGCGCCGGTCGTCACGCGTTTCAAGACCTATGCCGTGGAACTTGATGCTGTAAGCCAGGCCTATAGCGACGCTGTCTTGAACCACCCGGCGATGAAGGAATGGTATGCCTCGGCCGCCGTTGAGCCCTGGGTCATTGATAAGTACGAGGCTTAAAGCACTTAGGGGGCGCCGGGCGGCTTGGGGCGTTTCTTTTGAAGATTTAGAAACACGCGTTCGATCAGCGCCCAGAAAGCCGCGAGCCCAAGCACGAACAGGGCGACATCGGTTGATGACTTGACGCGGATCCCGCCGAGCGCGAGCAGCGTGAAAGCGCCGAGCGCGAAGGCGAGGGCCCGAAAGCCTGTGAGCAGCGAGCCCTTCATATTACCCTCGAGTGCATGAGCCTTTGAGTGTGTCCCTGGATCGGGGGCGAAGCAAGAAAAACAACGCGGGGGGCGGTCCACGTGGGCGGGGTCGCCTATTGGATGTCGCTCCCGGCCACTAATCCGTTAAACTAAGGCCATGATTGAGCTTGCGCTAACCGCCTTCGCGAATTTTTTTATCACCATCGACCCCATCGGCGTCGTGCCTTTTTACGTCGCCCTCACGGCGGGCAGTAGTCGCGAGGCCCGGCGCGCGGTCGCGCTGAAGAGCGTCTTGATCGCCGGCATTATCCTTCTGGTCTTCACGGTCATTGGCCAGCCTCTGCTGCACTATCTTGGCATCTCGCTTCCGGCCTTCCGCATCGCCGGTGGCGTGTTGCTGTTGATCTTGGCGGTCGAGATGGTTGTTGCCAAGGAGGGCGGTATTCGCGCCCCGACGCCATCCGAGAAGGAGGACGTCGCGCAGCGTCGCCCCGATGTCGCCGTGTTCCCGCTTGCCATCCCCCTGATCGCCGGCCCGGGCGCCATCGCCTCAACCATCCTGCTTCAAGCGCAGAGCGCGGGGGAACCGCTTGCCCAGTTAGTGACGGCCGGGGTCATGATCGGCGTTCTCGTGCTGGTCGCCATTTGCTTTTTGGCGGCGGATTTAATCATGGCAGCGCTCGGCTTAACCGGCGTGCACGTTCTGTCGCGCGTTCTCGGGATCATCCTTGCGGCCCTGGCGGTCAACAATATTGTCGAAGGGCTGCGCTTGAGCTTCCCCAACTTGGGAGGATAGCGGCGTGCATGATGCCGATTCCGGATTTTCTTAAGTCGCGCGCCACGGGCCGGAGCCTTATCATCGTAGCGGCAGTGACCTCGGTGCTGGGATTGACGTCGCACCTCATCCTTGCCCCAATCTATCGCGGGATAACCGGCTTTACGCCCTTTGATTTCCAATCCTCGCTGTCAAATTTCATGATCGCCGTAGAGCTGGGCGCTTTTGCCGAGGGTGCCGCAACCAACGCCTACGTCACCTTCGCGACCGTCGATATGGCCTATGTCCTCGCGACGGCATACCTGTTCACGCTCCTGTGGTCGTGGTTATTCGTCAAATCGCCGACACGCCTGTTCGCGTTCCTGGTTCGCGGCGGCATACTGCTGTTGCCGTCTTACATTGTCGTTCTCGATCTTGTCGCAAAGATCGGATTTTTTCGGCTCCTTCGTGGCCTTTCCGGGCCTTCCTACGCGATGACCGTAGAGTTCTGCGCCGTGGTTCACCGCCTCAAGTTTGCCGTGATGGATATCCGCAATGGCCTAACGGCGGCGGTTGTGCTGGCCGTCGCCGTGGGTTTCGTGCTGACACAGCGCTCCGCCCCATAGCCTGTCGGCTGACCGCCTGTTGGTTCCTAATTCTCACGCGATCGATATGTTGTAAGCTGTTGCCTACGCCGGAAGCCGGGAGATTCATCGCCATGGAGAGCGCGTTCGTCTGGAGCTACGTCCACGTCTTGCTCTTTGTCCTGTGGCTGGCCGTGGATTTGGGTGCGTTCATCGCGACGGCTAGGGTCAAGAATCCATTGCGGAACTATGAGGAGCGCACGAAGTTGATTCGGGTCGCGGCCATGGCTCATGTGTTGCCGCGCTTATGTTTCGCGCTCATTTTACCGACGGGAGTCGAGTTGATCGGCGCCCTCGCGGTCTACCCGTTGACGCCTGGCTTGCGCGCCGCGAGTTGGGCGATCGGTGCCGTCTGGGTCATCGTCATTCTTGTCAGCGCCCGCGCATACGGCAAACCCCTGGCGGCCAACTTGCGTATCGTTGAGCTCGTCTTCGAGGCATTTGCGGGACTCAGTTTTGTCGCATATGGCCTCAATTCCCTCGCCACCGGGGCCCCCATCGACGACGCTGCATTTGCGGCGAAGCTGTTCCTGTTCGGCTTGGTGTTTTGGGCGGCCATCGCCGCCGACATTGGTCTGCGGCCCTTTTACGCGCCGTTCGGTGAGATCGCCTTGGAAGGATCAACCCCCGAACGCGAGGAAGCGATAAGCGCGGCGATCAACCACGCCCTCGTAGCCATGGCAGCCTCGTATGTCCTGATCGCCACGATCGCCTCCATTGGCTACTTCGAGCTATTCTAGAGCATCGCGCTTTTAATCGGGCGCATATCCGGCGGCTTTGAGATAGTTCCAGCATTCTTCCTGTGTATAGAGGTCGCAGATGTCGCCGATTGCTTTCCAGAGCGCGTCGATGGTTCTTGCGCCGATACGCCTAAGGTGAGCTT
>CAMDRB010000140.1 GCA_945906455.1 Caenispirillum bisanense | reverse complement strand
GCGCCGCGTCGTCTTCGCGTACCGCTCGAAACCCGCCACCGCCAAAGTCAGCTGCTTCATAGGAGCAATTCCTTTGCTTCACACCCGCATCAGACTAAGAATCACAAGGACCCTGGCGTGTCGATGACTTATTCAGAGTGTCCCTAGACGATCCAGCCCAGTGAAGAGCGTTACCGTGTTGCGTTGGTTGAGCGGCCAGACCAGCGTTCCGCCGATACCATAGGATAAGAGTCCTCCATCGGGCCGGTATTGCGCGAGGCCAGACCGCTGCGACTGGCCAGCATCCATTCCAAAATAAACACGCATGAAGCCGCCACTCGCAGCAGTCGCGCGCGGGCCGAAACTCATGATCGTGCGGTCGAGGCGAACCTGATACGAGATCGAACCATCCGCAAGAACGCCCTCATGGCCCCCGAAGCCGCGACGCACTTCGGCCCGCACACGCCACTGACCGATGGTTCCCCAGCGCTTCTCGACGAAGCCGCCCAGTTCAGCCGTAGCGGGGATATCCCCCAGTCCGAGCAACGCGTCACTTCCACCAGACAAAAGAAATGGCGAACCGCCGTTGTCCTCGTTTCGGCCGAAGCTAAGCTTGGCGATCGGCCCGGCTTTCCAACCGGCACGGTTCAGAGCGTTCCAACCCAGACCGTCGGGCACCGAGGCGAAGATGGTGTCGCCGTAGTTGACCCGCAGGTCGGGGAAGATCGAGAGCGCCATATCTTTCGATCCCTGCCACGCGGGACTGAACACTGGCGCAGCCCCGAGCGTAAGTGTCCACCCGCCAGGAGGTGCCGAAGGACGGGCGCTTATAGCCGGCTCCGACCCAGCACCATTGGCTTGAGCATGACAGGGCTGGAGCAGCCCTACCGCGAGCGCCACGATTACAATACGCATAGGCCATCCTTTTCTGGCAATACGGATACTCCGCCGAATGTTGAATTCACGAGGCGCCCGAGAGCGCGTCCCGAGGTCCAGGCGCATTCCGCATGCGGCCCCGTCAACCAGTCGCCGCACGCCCCCAGCTTCAGGTCGGCGTTCCACAGCGCGGCTCTGCCGATACCTGCAGAAGAGGCGTAACGCCATTGGTGCGCGGTTGCCTCGTGAGCCGGCAAGACCGGCAAACCCAATGCAGCCTGGAGGGCCGAGAGTAGCAGCGGCGCAATATCTTCGCTTTTTCGTTCGAGGCGCGACCCCGACCATTCTGAATTTGCGTGCACGAGCCAGGACTCGGGCTTCGTGCGCAAGGGCTTGGCGCGGTTGCATACCGCCAGCGCAATCGGCCCGGCATCGCGCAAGACAAGCGACGCAGCGGGCAACGCGCGCTCAAAGACGAAGAGTCCCGCCCAGCATGCGCGACTCGGCGCCGCGGACGCCGTGCGCGCCATTTCGAGATCGTGGAGAGCCAAAAACGGCACGGCCTGCTCGGGCGGCACGGCGGTGACGACGGCATCAAACGGGCCGTGAAGGCTGCGATCGCTCGAGACATGCCAATCGCCGCGCGCCCCGCGCATGATCCCATTGACGAACGTCCGCCACGTCACGTCGTGAAGTGCGGCAAGACGCGCGATAAGCGACGCCATATCCGGAATGCCAAGCCACGCCTGAGGACCGCCCGCCGGCCAAGGCGCCACCAGACCATCGCGCCGCCACACCGCCACGGCGGCGCGGAAGTCAGGACCCACGGCGTCGAAGCACGGCGCGCCGTGGTCGATCCCCACATCTCCGAAGCGCGTCTGCATGTGGCGGGTGGACATGCGCCCGCCGGGTCCGCGGCCCTTATCGAAAAGAACGACATCATGACCGGCTGTACTAAGCTCTCCGGCGCAGGTGAGCGCACTCAGCCCCGCACCGATGATTCCGCATTTCATTTGACCATCCGGAGAATTGCAGGTGTGGCAGGCGTCACCGCCCCATTAGGGCCAGCACTTCCTTCCGGCTCGCGGGATCGTCCAGAAAGCAACCCAGCATCCGGCTAGTGACCATCGCCACGCCGGGCGTTGAAACGCCGCGGCTAGTCATGCAGCCGTGCGCCCCCTCGATTAGCACAGCGACGCCGCGCGGTTGAAGATGAGTCCAGATGCAGTCGGCGACCTGAGAAGTGAGGCGCTCTTGTACCTGGAGGCGGGAGGCATAGCCGTGAAGGACGCGCGCCAGCTTTGAAATCCCGACGACGCGGTGCTTCGGTAGATAGGCGATAGAAGCCTTTCCGACGATGGGAGCCATATGATGTTCGCAGTGCGAATGGAAAGGTACGTCGCGCAGGACGATGATATCGTCGTAGCCGCCGACCTCCTCGAATGTACGGCCCAAATGCACCGCGGGATTCTCGAGGTTGCCACGGCACCAATCCCGCCAGGCGCGTGCGACGCGCGCCGGAGTGTCGACGAGCCCTTCGCGCGCCGGGTCCTCGCCGGTCCAGCGCAATAGCGTACGAACGGCGTCCATGACGTCCTCGGGCACATACGCCTTGCCGTCGTCCGTGGACTCTCGGAGTGGGTGAGCGATGTGATTCATGAGATAGTCTGCCTTCTGATATCGGACCAGCGATGTGGTATAATGCCTAAGTAAATTGATTCTGCTCGGCTTTTGTTGATATCTATGCACGCGGGGCGCGGGCGATTTCTACATGTCCAAAGAGACAGGTTGGTGACGGAGCGAATGGCAGCTAACCACGTAGGTAGAGCGAAACGCGGGAAAGCTCTGGCCGACATGATCGCAGCCAGTCCGATCGCCGCCGTCGTCAGCGACCCGCGCCTTCCGGACAATCCCATCGTGGATTGCAATCAGGCGTTCGTCGATTTGACCGGATATAGTCGCGAGGCGATCATCGGCCAGAACTGCCGTTTTCTGGCAGGATCGGGGACGGAAGCGGACTTGACCTCGCTGCTGCGCCAGGGCATCGCCGCACGCCGACCAGTCATGGTGGAGATACTGAACTATAAGAAAGGCGGAAGGCCGTTCCGGAACGCGGTGATGGTGGCGCCGATCTTCGATGCGAACGGAGAACTCGAGTATTTCCTAGGGTCTCAGGTCGAGGTCATCCAGGCGGAAAAGCCGCGTGAAAACCCACGTCGCAAGGCCGCACAGGCGAAAATCGAGAAACTAACCCCGCGCCAGTTCGAGGCGTTGAAGAAGATGGCGGCCGGAAAGCCCAACAAACAGGTCGCCTTCGACATGAACATTAGTGAACGGACGGTCAAAATGCACATCGCCGACGCGTTGCACGTGTTGGGGGTGCCAACGCGGGCCGACGCCATACGCCTGACGGTCGAGGCCGAATTGTGAGGATTCCGATCGCGAAGGGCGGGCGCGGCATTCTGATGATTGCAATCGCGATTGCGGGCGCTGGGCTGGCCATCTTCCTTGCCACCGGCCCGCGCACCACGGAGGTTACGGCATATACCTCCGCAATTGGACCCGCGGAGCGTGTCCTTGCCGTCAACGGTCGTATCCGGCCGCGCCTACAGGTCGACATCCGCCCGTCCCTCGGAGGCGCGCTCGTGGCGCTGCCCTTCGATGTGAGCGATCAGGTGAACCAGGGCGATGTGCTCGCAAGGATCGATGATGGGCCGGAAGCTGCGGCGATCACCGTGGCACAGGCGGCGGCGCAGGCTCAACAGGCTACTCTCGCCCAAGCCCGGCGGGATGTCGCCCGCCTTGAAGCGCTCGGTGAATTCGCGCCGGGGCGGGATGTGGAACAGAAACGCCTTGCGGTCGAAGAAGGCGAACGGGAGCTGAGACGCCGGAACGCGGCGGTCACCCAAGCCAGCGAGCTGCGGGAACGGCGCGTGCTGCGTGCCCCTTTTGCCGGCGTGATCCTGGAACGCCCTGTCGATCCGGGCCAGACCGTCAGCCCCGAAAGTGTGATTTATCGACTGGCAGATCTTTCCAACCCTGAGATCGCCGCGGAAGTGGACGAAATCTACGCCGCGGAAATCCACCCCGAGATGGAGGCCTTGGTCCGTCTGCCGGGCCGGCGGGACACCTTACGCGCCAAGGTGCTGCACGTTGAACCGCGCGTCGATCCGGCCACCGGCGCCCGCGATGTCCGCCTCGCGTTGGATGGCGCCCTCCTCGATCCTCCCGCGGGTCTCACGGCGACTATCAACTTCCTGATCGAACGGCGGGCAAACGCCATCAGCATCCCGCGCAGCGCAATCAGCGAGGCCGGGGGCAAGACGTCGGTGCTGATCGCCGGGGCCGACGGCGTCGTGCGCGAGCGCGTCATCACTTTCGTCGAGTGGCCCGCGGAGCAGGTAATTGTTACATCCGGTATCGAAGTCGGGGAACATATCCTTACGAACCCCGCCACCACCAAGCCCGGTGAAAAGGTGCGGATCGTGAATTGATATGAACGCATATGCCGTCAAGCTCGCCCTTCGACACCTCTTCAGCCATCCCGCGCAGACAGTGCTGCTGACGTCCGGCGTAGCGCTCGGCGTGAGCGTGTTCATTTTCATGAGCGCGCTCATCGGCGGCCTCGCGACGCTCCTGACGCTGCGCACCGTGGGCAATATCCCGCATGTCGTCCTGGAACAGCCCGATCACGATCCCGCCATCCTCCTATCCGGCGTCGGGGAGCTCGTTGTGCTGCAAAAGGACCTCAGCCGCCGAAATCAGATTTCCATCTGGCAGCCCGCGATACCGATCGCCGAACAGACGCCGGGCGTCACGTTCGTCTCGCCGCAAATCCGCGGTGCGGCTTTTGTTGAACGCGGACAAGCCGTCGCCTCCGTCGGCGTCATTGGCGTAATGCCTGGGAAATTGTCCGGCATCGCCGATATAGATGCGGCGATCGTAGAAGGTAGCAGCAACTTGCTGGCCGACAGCCTCCTGATCGGCAGCCGTCTCGCGAAGGATTTGGGCTTACGCGTGGGACAAATCGTGCGTCTCACGTCGGACCGCGGACGGGCGCGAAGTCTGCACATCGGCGGTATCTTCACGCTGGGGGTCGCCAGCGCCGACCGGCAAGCAGTCTATCTGAGCTTTTCCACCGCCCGCGCGCTGTTCGACCTGCCGACAGGAATTTCGCGGATCGAAATCAAGATCAAGCCGCCCATCGACGCGCCCCGGATCGCCGCGCAACTGCGCAGCACCACAGCGCTGAAAGCCACCGCGTGGACGGAAGAAAACACCCAGCTATTCGAGGCCCTGGACGCGCAGGGCCGCACGGGGACAATCATCAAGATTTTCGCGCTTGTCACGATAATGGTCGGCATCGCCAGTGCCATGTCGTTGTCCGTCATGCGGCGGCAATCCGAAATCGGCATTATGCGTGCCATGGGCGCCGGCAAAGTCTTCGTTGTCTCGATCTTCATGCTTGAAGGGATTCTGATCGGATTGATCGGAGCCTTGATCGGCGCGAGTTTAACCTGGCTCGCGCTAACGGCGCTGCCTCCCGTGACTGAAGTGGCTCGAGGCGGACTGCCGATAGATCAGGCGCAGGGCGGTTTCCTACTCGCGATAGTACTAACGACGTTGGCCGGGGCGCTGGCATCGATCCAGCCGGCGCTTCGGGCCTCGCGGATCGACCCGGTCGAGGTGATCGGATCATGACGGCGCAAACCATCGCGACCGTGCGAGGACTTACCAAGAGCTTTGGCAAGGTGGAAACCGAAACGCACGTCTTGAAGGGTATCGACCTCACCGTCCATCGCGCTGAAATGGTGGCGCTGCTTGGTCCATCCGGTTCGGGCAAAAGCACCCTGCTGACGATCCTCGGGACGCTGATGCGCGCGAGCGGCGGAAGTCACGAGATGCTAGGTGTCGACCTTATGAACGCCAGCGATGCCGAGCGCACGGGGTTTCGCAGCCGCCATCTCGGCTTCGTTTTCCAGTTTCACCACCTGTTGTCCGATCTCACCGCGCTGGAAAACGTCATGATGCCGGCAGCCTCTGCGGCCGGCCGCGAAACGCGCGCGATATGGGAGCGGGCCTCGGAGCTGCTCGATGCCGTCGGCCTATCGGACCGCAGGAACTATCGTCCGTCGGCGATGTCGGGCGGACAGCGCCAACGGGTGGCCGTGGCGCGGGCGTTGGTCAACAAGCCTGCCCTCGTCCTCGCCGACGAGCCGACCGGAAACTTGGACCGCAAATCAGCCGACCAGGTGATAGGCCTGATACACAGGATCAATCAAAGCACCGGGACGAGCTTCATCATCTCTACCCATGACGAGCATATCGCGGCGCAATGTTCGAGCCGCATCGGTCTGCTCGACGGTCTCATCGTGCCAGCGTGAGCGACCGATAATATAGGGTGCCCCTGGGATCGAAAAAGTGAAGTGTCCACCGGCGCCCAGTTTGATTACCTACGGCACGCCACTTTTTCTTAGCGAGCGGAGCGAGCTTAGAAAAAGTGAGCGCCACGGAGGGCCGCGATAGCAGCTCGAGTGGGCGCCACGCCTAGCTTTCGTTAGCGAGCAGAGCGACGCCTAGGAGGTGCGGAAGGCGCCCGGGTATCATGATGAGCCACTCCAAGGGTAACTCCGGGATGTGCGTTCAGTCCGGCTTGGGCACAGCTATCGGCTATTCTACCGGATCGTTGCGATTGAGGTCGTGGAAACCGTACTTGTGGAAGAGGTAAATCGGCATGACTACAAGGAAATCGAGCGGCTCTTCGGGCGTTGAGCTAGCAAGGAAGCTGTTGGGCGGGCCACTTTCCATGGGCGCGGCACTTGCCGGACTTCGCGACCTCCACGGCCTTACGCAGGTGGAGCTTGCCCGCCGGGTTGGCATGTCCAGGCAACATATCTGCGATATTGAAAAGCACCGGCGTTTTGTAAGTCCGGCGAAAGCCCCGGAAATCGCCAAGCGGCTCGGGTATCCTGAAGCGTACTTCGTAAAGCTCGCTCTCCAGGACATCATTAATCATGACGGCTTGAAGTACAAAGTGAATGTCGAGGCCGCATAGAGTTCTCGGGCCACGCGAGCCTGCGGGCCGCAAAACTACGTCGGACTGCCCTCGGGCTTCGCGGCCTCCAAGTCTTTAGCCGCGGCAGCTAAGCCCGCATCAAGGTTTCTGACGGCGGCTCTGACATGCTCCGCCGCGGAAAGCTGCTGCGGTCCGCCATAACCATCGAGCGCAAGGATCAGTTGGCGCAGCCAATTCCGCTGCGTCTTGGTCGGAATCCTCAGCATGCGTTCTTGGATCAACGCGCCCAATTCGTCTTCGGTGAGCCCACCGCCGGAGCGAACAAATTCAAGGATGCGAAGCATAGACGAGGACCCCACTGCGTTTTGGTGAAAAGCCAAAATGGCCTGAGCCTTTATAGCAGCTATGGATGCAGCACACAGGCCCTGCGGTGAGGGCACGCTTGTTTTAGAGCGCGTTGCGTTTAGATAGAACTATAGCCGGCCTCCCGGAAGTAATTTGAGCACTCGGTTGGAGTGATGGTGCCGAGCGTCGTTGCGAGCGCATCGTGAACTTCATCGACGCTGCGGCCCATGGCCTTTCGCATGGCATGCTTGA
>CAMDRB010000139.1 GCA_945906455.1 Caenispirillum bisanense | reverse complement strand
ACCCGGCATGCGCGAGATGCTGGCGACCACCGGCGCGCTCTCGGGCCAGGGCATGGGCGACAAGGTCGCGCTGATTACCGACGGGCGATTTTCGGGCGGTACGCGCGGTTTGTGCGTGGGTCACGTCGGACCGGAAGCCGCCGTCGGCGGGCCGATCGCTCTGGTCAGAGACGGCGACATTATCACCATCGATACCGTCGCCGGCACCATCGACCTCGAAGTGGCTAAAGAAGAACTCGACCGGCGCCGCGCCCAATGGAAACCGCGCACGAATAATTATCAGTCGGGCGTGTTGTGGAAATACGCCCAGCTGGTCGGCGACGCCTGCAGCGGTGCCGTCACCCATCCCGGAGCGGCGGCCGAGACCCACGTCTACGCCGACATCTAGCGCGACAAAGGGGGGTCCCATGGCGATCCCAGCCAACAGCGTTGCTGGCGTCATTGCCCGGTTTCTGCGTGCCCGGGGCGTTGATCGGGTGTTTTCGCTGTGCGGCGGCCATATCATGCCAATGTGGATGGCCATCGACGCCGAAGGCATTCGCATCATCGACGTGCGTGACGAGCGCGCCGCCGTCCACATGGCCCACGCCCACGCCGAACTCACCGGCAAACTTGGCGTAGCAATAGTCACCGCCGGCCCCGGCGTGACCAATGCCGTGACCGGTATCGCCAATGCCCATGTCGCCCGGGCGCCGGTTCTGGTACTGGCGGGAAAGCCGCCGCTTCCCCAGGAAAATCGCGGCGGTCTTCAGGACATGGACCACACGGCTGTGCTCGGCTCCATTACGCGCTATGCGCGCACGGTCCGCGAGCCGGCCGTGGTGCTGCCGGAATTGGACGCGGCGGTCGCGCGGGCCTTCGGTGAAGGCGGCGATCCCGGGCCGGTGTTCCTGGATTTTCCGACAGATGTCTTGCGGGGGGAAGTGCCCGAGGCCGTCCGGTCGGAGGAGCGCTTTCGCGCCAAGACTCCCGCCATCCTCCAGCCCGATATGGCGCTTATCGCACGGGCTGCGGACATCTTGTGGTCGGCCAAGAAACCGCTGGTCATCACCGGCCGCGGCGCACGCGGTGCGGGCGCCGAGCTTTTTCATTTCCTCGACCGCCTGGGCGCACTGCACCTCGATACCGGCGAAAGCCGCGGCCTGGTGCCCGACGATCATCCTTCGGGCGTTGGTGCCATGCGCGGAACCGCCATGAACGAAGCCGACGTTGTCGTCACGATCGGCCGGCGTCTCGATTTTCAGCTCGCTTACGGTTCGCCCGCGATCTTCACCGCCGCGCAATTCATCCGCATCGCCGACGCGCCCTCGGAATTGCGCGACAACCGTCAAGGCGTCGTCGAGATATTCGCCGATCCGGCGCTGACCCTCGCGGCCATGACCAAGGCCGCCGGCAATCGAACTTCCGCCGTCGACCAGGCCTGGACACGGGGTTTGCGTGGGCAGCACGAAGGGCGGGTCGCGAAGCACCGCCAGGCTATGGCATCGGCGCCCGATGACGCCACCGGCCGCATGCACCCAAACCGGCTACTGGCCGCGCTGCAAGTTCGGCTGCGGGACGACGCCATTCTTGTCACCGACGGCGGTGACTTTCTCAGTTTCTGCCGGGTGGGGCTTTCCGCGCCGACGGTTCTCGATCCCGGCTCCTTCGGCTGCATCGGCGTCGGCGTTCCCTTTGGCATCGCAGCGGGGCTTGCCTTTCCCGAGAGGCAGGTGATTGTCGCCACCGGCGACGGCGCATTCGGCTTCAATGCCATCGAGATCGACACCGCCGTGCGCCACAAGGTGCCCTTGGTCATCGTCGTCGCCAACAACGGCGCCTGGCAGATCGAAGTTCACGACCAGAAGACTAACCACGGCAAGGTCGTGGGCACCAAACTTCAGTTCGCCGATTACGCCGCCATGGCGCGCGCTTTTGGCATGCACGGCGAACGTGTCGAAAAAACTGGCGACTTGAACGCCGTCCTCGATCGCGCCTTTCGCAAACAGCCGGCCCTGGTCGACGTCGTGGTCTCGCCCGAGGCGGTGTCCTCGGACGCCAAGTCGGGCCTCGCCTGGGTTCCCGACCTTCAGCCGCTGGCCGCCTGGGACGACGCCGAGCGCGGCTGGCGGCAGAAATAATGACTTGATTGCACTATGTCATCCTCGGGCGAGGCGAAGCTGCAAACCGGCGCGGAAATTAAATGGGGTCCGTCCCTATTTAATTTCTTAGCAAGCTCGCTTCACTCGCCAACAGAAACTAGGCGTGCGGGAATGACAAACAATATTGATGAGCCCGCGAACGTTCCTACTTCATATCCTGAGGATCATCGGGGCGACACTTTTCGCGCTGTCTATGTTGTCAGAATCGCCGAACACGTTCACGTGCTGCATGCGTTTCAAAAGAAATCCAAGTCGGGCGCTAAGACACCGAAAGAGGATATCGCTTTAATCGAGCGACGGCTGAAGGATGTTCTTCAGCGCTATCGCGAAAGTGGAAGGACCTAACTCCATGATACGTGCGGAGAAAAGACGCGGGACCAACAATGTGCTTGCCGATCTTGGCCTGCCGGACGCGGAAGAACTCTCTGCCAAGACGCTGCTCGCGAAAAAGGTCAACGACCTGATCAAAGGGCGCGGCCTTACGCAGTCTGATGCCGCGAAACTCTTGGGCATGCCCCAGCCCAAAGTGTCGGCGATCCGCAATTACAAGCTTCGGGGCGTATCGCTGGAGCGCCTCATGCAAGCGCTGACTGTCCTGGGCCAGCATGTCGAGATCGCTGTGCGGCCTTCCAGCAAACGGGAGCCGGCGCGGATCGATGTCGCGGCGTAAAGCGAACCGCCGCCGAATTCAGTCCACCGGCACCACGGGAATATCGCTGAGCCCGGCATCGATCCCGAAGGTATTCTCCAGCGAGACGTAGTGGAACCGGCGGTTGGTGTGTCCGGCGTGGATGGAAAATCCGACCGTATAGACGCGTCCCGGCACAATGTCCTTGTAACCCGCGCCCGCCGCCAGCTTGCGCATGAAGGTCACCACCCACTTGCCCTTGTCCAGGCTCGCGGTCGCCGATACCGCCGGCTTCGGATATTCATGGCGCTTCTCAAGGACCGCGCCGGCGACGACAACGGGGCTCGCGCCGGGGTTCAAGTTGGCCTGCCAATATTCGGCGTATTTGCCTTGCGCGCGCAGGGCCGCCAGCTGGTCGTCGGGCCTGATATGATCGCCGCCAGTGCGTGTGATCATGCCGCGCGAGGCCGGCAGGTACATTGACTTATTGTCGTCGCCCTTGGCGTCACCGCCGCCGTCACCGCCCAGGGGCATGCTCGCGGAATCGATGTGGCAGGCGGCATAGCAGCCGCCGCGCACAATCTCGGCGATCTCCGGGCCGCTGAACATCAGGGCAACCTTGGCCTCGAATTTCGGGTCCATGCGCGCGTCGGGCTGAGCCCCCGGCGCGAACTCCACCCGCACATACAGATTCTCGGCGTCGTGCGCCATCTTGACCACCGCGCCGACCGCGCCCGGCTTGCCGGCAATGGGCGCCGGCTCCATCGCCTTCTCGCCCATGAGCAGCCTGCCCGAGGCGGCTTCGTCGCCTTCGTGACAATGCCGGCAGGTGCGGTCGCGCTTGAACCGGTTCGCGCCGGTGTGCTGGGCTTGCACAAGGAGCACTTCCCACGACATCTGCGCGGGATAGAACAGCGTGATGTTCCGCGCCGGCACCGCCGCCCAATCGATGGCATGCGACGCGGTGGACACGCAGAGGGCCGCGACCGCCAGAAGGGCGGTAACGCCAAGGCGCCGTCGCGTTGGTCTCATCCTGGACACGAGCAGCCAAGCCC
Source organism: Caenispirillum bisanense (assembly GCA_945906455.1). Taxonomy (GTDB): domain Bacteria; phylum Pseudomonadota; class Alphaproteobacteria; order Rhodospirillales; family Rhodospirillaceae; genus SHVO01. The sequence goes on along the minus strand of CAMDRB010000139.1, from coordinate 3,694 downwards.
TCAAAACTCGGAAATAGGGACGGACCCGATCGAGATTAACAGGGTCCGTCCCTATTTAACTTTAGATCAGCGGCGCCTTGGACATGCGCACCTGCAGCTTGCCATAAGGGTTGTCGGTGTACTGCGTCACCACGGCCTTGGGGATGTTCTCGACGCCGTCAACCACCGTGTTGATCGGCCTGAGCCGCTTGATGAACACCAGCTTGGACATATAGTCCTCGGCCTCGAGGCGATCCTGGTAGTGCTCCTGCGCTTGCCACGTGTCGATCTTGATGTTGCGCTCGGCGCAGATGTTGTAGGTCAGCTCAGTCATCCCAAACGAGCGTTTCGGGCGCGATCCTTGCGGCGTCGGCGCCGTGGCCATGGGCTTTGCGCCCGGCTTCGGAAGCTCGCTGCTGTAAATCGCGCCGGCGCTGCCGTAGTTGAAGTAACGGCTGTCGGGTTTCATGTGCTTGGTGATGCTTTCCGAAAAGCCGGGGCCCGAAATGCCGTCCGAGAAGAAGTCGATGCCCTTCGGGAAGGCCTTCGTCAGCTGCGCTTCGAAATCGGGCGCGCGGTAATCGATGGCCGGGATGCCGAACTGGTCGGTCACCCACTTGGCGCGGTCGGCGCCGCCGCCGAAGCCGATGACGTGACAGCCCTTGTACAACAGTATTTGCGCCACCATGGCGCCGACCGAACCGGTTGTGCCGGCCACCGCGCACCAGTCGCTCGGCATTAGCGGCCCGGATTCCCGGATGCCGAAGTAGGCGGTGGTGCCGGACGTGCCAAAAATGTCCATCAGCACGTCGGCGGAATGCATCTCCAGCATCACCGGGCGGAAGACATAGCCCCACGGATTGTTGGTGCCGTTCAACCGCTTGACCAGCGGGCTCGGCAGGTCGTAGCCCGGCTGCGGGCCGTCCTCGGCGCTGATGACCTGGTGGTCCTGCCAGCCGCCGAGGCAGGCAATGATGTTGCCTTCCTTATAGGTGCGGTCGCGGCTTTGCAGCACGCGAGCGAGCGTATAGTTGGTGTTGTCGGTCTCGCCGGGCTTGGTGATGCCGGTCGGGCTCATGCGGTCGCGCGTGCCCGAGTGGACATTGAAGAGAATGTTCTGAATGAGGCACTGGCCGTCCTTGATCTGCGGCATCGGCGGCTCGGTCAGCTTGAAGTTGGCCTCGGAGATCTTTTTGTCTACCACGGGCGTCGCCACCACCCACCTTTTATAGGTCTTAGGCGTTTCCGCCGCCCAGGCGACGCCGCCTAATCCGCGGAACGGCGCCAACAGCGATGTCGCCAGCGCGACCTTGCCGGCGTTTCGGAAAATTCCACGGCGACTCACAGAAGTTTTTTCAGCAGTCATAGGCGTTCTCCCTCGTTAAACGGTTACCTCGCACCACACGGGCGTGTGGTCCGAGGCCTTCTCCTTACCGCGCGGTCCCTTGTCGATGCCGGCATTGGTAAGCGTATCGGCGGCCTTGGCCGAGAGCAAAAGAAAATCGATCAATAGGCCGTGGTCCTTCTGCCAGGCGCCCGCCTGATAGTCCCAATAGGAGTATTGATGAGGCAAGGCATTGAAGGCACGAAAGGCATCGGTCAGGCCGAGGTGCAGAAGGGCTCGGAATCGGGCGCGGCTTTCCGGCTGAAGCAGCGCATCGTCCCTGAAGGCGCGCGGATCAAAAACATCGCTATCCTTAGGGATAACATTGAAGTCGCCGCCGTAAATCCGCATCTCGCCGTCGGCTAGGCCGCGTTTGATGTGGGCGTAGAGGCGGTCCATCCAAGCGAGCTTGTAGGTGAACTTTTCGGTACGCAGGGGATTGCCGTTGGGAAGGTAGATCGAGGTCACGCGCAGCTTGCCGAAGACGGTGGCTTCAATGTAGCGGGCCTGCTCGTCGTCGTCGCCTCCTGGAAGGCGCGGTTCCACATCCTCCAGCGCTGACTTGGCGAGGATGGCGACGCCGTTGTAGGTCTTCTGGCCGTGGGTCGCGACGTTGTAACCCAACTCCTCAATCTCAAGGCGCGGGAAGGCCTCGTCGACGCATTTTAGCTCCTGCAGCAGCACGACGTCGGGCTGCGCCTCCTTCAACCAGTCCAGGACGTTGGGCAGCCGGGCCCTGATCGAGTTCACGTTCCAGGTGGCGACTTTGATTTTGCGCGGCGAGGGGGGCACGGGGGGGGGGGGCTGGAAATTGTTGAAACCGGTGACCATGCTGACACCCCCACCCGCAATCGGCAAGGCGCGAAAAAACTCGGTTCTCGTGTTAAGCTCGCCCATGGACCTTAAGCGATTTATTCGGCCGGGTTTTGCCGCGAGCCTGTGCGGTCTCGCGGCGCTGGCGGTAGATCCTGCGAACGCCGCCCAACGGCCTGCTCAAGGTTCGACCTGCGCGCCCTATTCCAAGGCGATCACGCTCGGGTTCAAAACTCTCGCGCCCGCGCCGGTCTACAATAACCGGCTCTCGATCCAAGGCATCCGCAATCTCTTTCGCGAGCATACCGATGCCGTGCTCGGCGACCACGCCCGTGCGCTTGGCATTACCTATGCCGAAACTCACTACGAGGCCAACGCGCGGTCGTCGGCGACCACGATGCGCGGTGGATTCTGCGTTTATTTGGCCAGCGTCGATATTGATTTTGGTTGGCGCCGCATGGAAGTCTACGTTGCCAGTGAATTCGCACCGGGGAGCTGCGAATACCGCAGCGTGCTGGATCACGAGAACCAGCACGTCGCCGCCAACAATGGCTCACTCAGGGAATTCGCGCCGCGCTTCAGGGCCGAGGTCGAAAAGATCCTGCGTGCCCAGCAGCCGGTCTTTACTCGGGATGCCCAAGCCGGCATGGATGTGGCCTTGGCGTCGGTCGAACAGGGAATGTCGGCCTCACTCGCGCAATTCCAGAAGCTGATGGCCGAGCGCAACGCGCCGCTCGACTCAAGCAGCAACTACGACGCCACGGCGAAACTGTGCGCCAATTGGAAGGGGACCGCGCCTGCGCCGAAGCCCCCCGCGCCGAATCAATGACGACGATTACGCCGAGAACGAAGTCCCGCACCCACAGGTGGAGGTGGCGTTGGGATTGCTGATGCGAAAGGACGCCGCCATGAGGTCGTCGGCATAATCGATCTGGCAGCCCTTCAGCAGATCCATGGAGGTTTCGTCGACCACCAGCTTCGCCCCAAAGAACTCAAAAACCCGGTCATCAGTCGTGGCATCGGCGTCCATGCTGAAATTATACGAAAAGCCTGAGCAGCCGCCGCCCGATACCGCGAGCCGCAGCATCAGGGCCGGGTTACCTTCGCCTTCGGCCAGCACGGCCACGCGCGCGGCCGCTGCCGGGGTCATCACCAGAGGGGCGGATTCGGGGGATATGCTGTTCATAGCCTTAACCTAGTGCGACGACGCCTAAGATTCAAGGTTGGGCGAACTAGCGTATCTGGTAATCCCGACTATATGATGCGTTCCCATCGTCTAGGGGGCGCAAGTCCCGGACCCAATTTCTCAGCCAAAGGTTCAATTTCATGAGCGCAGTGCGCACCGTAGCCGTCGTTGTTGGCAGTCTTCGCAAGGATTCGATCAACCGCAAGCTAGGGACACTCTGAATAAGTCATCGACACGCCAGGGTCCTTGTGATTCTTAGTCTGATGCGGGTGTGAAGCAAAGGAATTGCTCCTATGAAGCAGCTGACTTTGGCGGTGGCGGGTTTCGAGCGG
>CAMDRB010000138.1 GCA_945906455.1 Caenispirillum bisanense | reverse complement strand
GTTGTCGACAATCTGGGAAGCCACAAGGGCGGTGAGGTCCGCAGGATGATCCGTGCTGTCGGCGCCAGGATCTTCTTCCTGCCGGCATACAGTCCGGATCTGAACCCGATCGAACAGCTGTTCTCTAAAATCAAACAGCACATGCGCGCCGCCATGGCACGCAGCTTAGATGCCGTTCACGACGCCGTTGCCAATGCGCTCGACGCCGTCACGCCAGCCGAATGCAGCAACTACATCCGCAACTCAGGTTACGCAGCTACCTAAATGCAAACCGCTCTAGGTGATTAGGCTTTCGTCTTGCAGCCGGCGAAGAGTCTCAAACCGCTGGACCACGTTCTTTTCGGCGGCGGTCATCGGGATATCGCCGCGACGCGGAATAATCGGGATCTGCCCCGGAATGACCGACGCCGGTACAAACTCCCGGGCCTGGATAACCGGGCGCGCCGTCTCGGACGAAATGATCACTGTTTCCGGCGGGCTGGTGGCGGCCGGCGGGGTGGCCGCGGTCGATTCACCGCGAATCAGCGGCACATCCATGGTCATGTTGGCTGGACGACCAATAGGCGCGCGCAGTACCGGCGCGGTCTTTTTGGCCGCCATCTGCATCTCTGTGGGAGCGGGCGCCAGCATCACCGCAGCCGGCACGGACATGGCCGGCGGAGCTGCGGGCTGGGTAATCGGCATCGGCGGCTTGGCTGCCAACGCTGAAGCGGGCGACGCTGAAGCGGGCGAGGCTGAAGCGGGCGGGACTGATGTCGGCGTGGCCGCGGCGAACGCACCCAAGGGTACGCGCTGCGAGCCATCGGTGGATTGGGCGGGTGCCGGAACCAGCATTGGGCCGGCCACGGTGGGCGCGCTCGCCGCAGGCGGTGGAGCCGTAAGTGGGTCAATGGCGGAAACCGCTACCGACGCCGGCTGTGCGGGTGCCGGACTTTCCGCTGGGGGTACGTCGGCCAAGCCGACCTTATCGGCCAAATCGTCGAGCGCTGCTCTCAGCGGCGATCCGGCGCATGCCGATAGGGCAGTCGCGACCGCAAGGGCCGCGACAAATTTCAGACTCGTCTTAGAGAAATGGCGCGCTACCACCGCGACCCCCAATTCTTGAGCGATACATTACTGCCGGCAGCGATTTCGCATACTGCGGCCGACACGGATTCGCCGACTCAGATTCTTGACCAAAGCCTGGGCCAGTTCGCTTAAAAAAGCGTTAAGCGCAAGCAGAGAGCCGGTTAATTAAAGTACGGCCTCAACCTGCGCCTCGGCAAGTTACGGCTCACTTCCGCAATGTGACCGTAACCGGCGTGAGCGGCCCCGACACTTCGAACACGGCGTCCTTCAGCTTCGGCGGGCTCATGCGCAGCGGCGCGTCCCGCGAAATCCCGAAAGGTTCCGCCGGCAACCCGATCCAGGTCTTGTCCAATTTTTGATTTCCATCCCGATCTTGGTATAGCGCGATGGCGTAGACGCCGGCGGCCTCGACCGGAACACAAATCTTAAGCTCGCCGGCAACAGCCGGCACGCGCAACCGCGCGAGCTTCGCCCCGGACTTCAGGAATTTTTCGGGATCGTCATTGTGCAGATCGAGGGTGATCGTCCCACGCGCATCCTTCACATTTTTTACCGACACAAGAATGGAAAATGGACGGTGTTCACAAGTGGCGTCAGGCGCGGCCACTGCTGCACCCTCGCCGCCGGTTTGCGCCAACCCATCTTGACCCAATAGGGCCAATCCAAACGTCGCGGCAAGTGCCGATAGCCGATGTTTCGTGGTCATACGAATACCCACTTCAGTTGACCTCGCGCGATCATACCAAAGCTTATGACCTGACGCCAATCGGCGGAAATGCCGCCGAAGCCAAGCGCTGTAAGCCGTTTCAACTCGGCGTCTGGATGGCAACAGTGACCGTAACGACGGAACCAGCTGCACATTTCTCGCTTTTCCGCTCAAGGACATCGAGGCTGAATACTGTATTGCCGAGGGCGGCAATGTTACCCGCCGCGACGGCCAAGTCCGTTACGCCGCCATCGAGACCACTGAAAAGCTTCCGCGCGCGATCCAGCTGATCGGCCGGGGCATTGCCGGACACGGCTCGGTCCCCTTGCAGACCAACAGTATTGTTCATTTGTCGCAAGCGATTGCCAAGGTGGCGGCATGGCAGGCTCCCATACGGCTCGGCGAGACCACCATCGCCTATTTCGAGACGCTGGCAAGTTTCTCCCCGCCAGCCGACGCCGAACGTTACCGCGCCGTGCTTAAACCTGAGACCAAGGAAGGTGCCGCAGCTTTCGAATACATGCTTGCCAACGAGCCGAGGCATGCTTCCATGCTGCATACGTCGATTTCACCGAATATGGTGACCGGCGGATACCGCGTAAACGTGATTCCTTCCGAAGCCAAGGCGACGCTCGATGTGCGTCTCGTGCCCGGTGAAAATCCCGAGCAGCTCCTTGAGTCGGTTCGCAAAGTCGTTGACGACCCGACGGTCGAGGTCGGCTGGTAATCCTCCCCTGGACTAGCGGTATTTGAAGGTAGAATTTTCTCGGCAATAGCATCGAGGAGATTCTGATGAGGAAGAGCAGATTTACGGATTCACAGATTTTGGGTGTTTTGCGCCAGGTTGAAGGTGGCTTGGCAGTATCGGATGTTTGCCGCGAGCACACGATCAGCAGCGCCACGTTTTACAAGTGGCGGTCTAAGTATGGTGGCATGGATACGTCGCTGATGGCCGAGATGAAGGCCACGCAGGACGAGAACCGGCGGCTGAAGAAGATGTTTGCTGAACTCAGCATGCAAAACGAGCTTTTGAAGGAGGCTCTCGGAAAAAATAACCCGGCCAGTCAAGCGTCGTGAACTGGCCGAGGAAGCCGTGACGCAAAAGGGCGTGAGCATTTCACTTGCTTGCCGGACGCTTGATATCAGCGAGACTTGTTATCGTTACCGGCCCAAACTGGATCAGGAGAACGAGCGGATTGCTGATCTTCTTCTTGGTTTGACACAGGCGCGCAGGACCTGGGGTTTTGGCTTGTGCTTTCTTTACTTGCGCAACGTTAAGGGCCATGGCTGGAACCACAAGCGGGTTTACAGAATTTACTGTGAGCTGGAACTCAACATGAGGATCAAGCCCAGAAAGCGGCTGAAGCGGGACAAGCCGGAACCATTGGCCGTTCCCCATCACCCCAACGCGGTGTGGTCGATGGACTTCATGGCTGATTGCCTTGAGGACATGCGGGCGTTCCGCCTGCTCAATGTGGTCGATGACTTTAACCGCGAAGGCCTTGGCATTGAGGTTGACTTCTCGCTGCCCACTGAGCGGGTGATCCGTAGCCTTGATCGGATCATTGAATGGCGGGGTCCGCCGCTTGCGATCAGGGTGGACAATGGCCCGGAGTACATCAGCGGGAAGTTGCTAAGCTGGGCAGAACGCCGAGGCATTGCCATTCAACACATCCAGCCAGGCAAGCCGCAACAAAATGCTTACATCGAACACTACAACAGAACTGTCCGCCATGAGTGGCTGGATCAATACATGTTCGCAACCATCAAGGAGGTGCAAGATTACGCAACAAGCTGGCTCTGGACTTACAATAACGACCGCCCCAACATGGGGCTTGGCGGGATCACTCCCGTCCAGAAATTGAAACAGAAAACAGCCGCGTGAATTCTACAATCAAGATCCCCTAAAAATGGGGGGATTGCCGACTGGGCGCCGCGCAATGAACGCCCCGGCGCCAGCGCTCGCCTGAATACCGAGGCCTACCGGGCGATCGAAGCCGCCTTCAAGGAACACTACAAGGCGCCCGTGTTGCCAACCATGAGTACTGGGGCGACCGACATGGCCTACCTGCGCGCCAAGGGCGTGCAGTGCTACGGAATCGGCGTAGCGATGGACGAAGAAGACGGCCCCAAGGGCTTTGGCGCCCATAGCGACCAGGAACGCGTTATCGAAAGCGAACTGCACCGCTTCGTTCGCGCGCATTGGGATGTAGTGGTAAATCTGGCGCGGGCGAAGTAGCGATCGACCCCCACGCGCGCTTCCGACACGGGTGAGCGCAAGGAGGGTGAGCGCACGGACAAAGAAAAAGCCCGGGACTCGAAAGCCCCGGGCTTGATCTCTCGAAATTCGTCGGGTTGCTTAGGCAACCTTCAAATTCGCAGCGGCGTCTTTGCCGCGCTCATTGACAACGTCATAAGTGACTTTCTGGCCTTCATTGACAGAGCTCAGACCGGCGCGCTCGACGGCGCTGATGTGCAAGAACACATCTTTGCCACCGGCGGTCGGTTCAATGAATCCAAAACCCTTTTGAGCGTTAAACCACTTCACAGTTCCTTCGGCCATCTTGGTATCCTTTAGAAAACGCATGTATGCGTATGTTGGGCCGTGCGATTATCGCAAAGCCTATTTATCCGAATCCAGCGTCGTCTTGGGGAAAGCCCACGTGGGGCAATAGTACAAGGCAGGCGTAGAACTCGATGGGATCTAACATAAGCTTGATTTGGAATGATTCAACCCTCCAAATGCACCATTGCCCCTCGAAAGCGGTGCTTTCGGCCGTTGCCGAACGTGGATGGGGTCAAAATCTCTAAATCATTGCAGTGAGTTGAACCTCCGCCGCGGCCTTTGGGGCGGAACACTTGCATCCCGGCATGCCCTGCCCCATATGTAGGCCTAGCGCTTTCCACCGATCTTGGCTGCGGTTACCCCAAAGCGCCCGTTCGAACAGGCGCTTACGCGTCGTGGTCCGGCGTTGAGTTTCGTATCAGTAGGCGTGTACCGAATACGTCAGCGCTTCTTCCGATGGGGCCGAAGGATTACAGATGTACGATTCCGCGGACGAGCAAATCAATCACGTAGCGCCGAAGGAACGACGCTGTCTCAACTGCGCCGGCAGCTTCCAGAGCCTTTGGGCCGGTGAGCGCGTTTGCAAAGCCTGCAAGCAAACTTCATCGTGGCGCTCGGGCATTTCTTCAAAACCGGCCTCGACGCGCTGATCCGCCGACGCTGTCACGGCACTTCGATCAGGCCGGCATCAACGCACCGACGTTGAACCTTGTGTCCAGAATAAAATCGACGTCCTCCTCGCAAAATTCCGCGCCGGCATCGGCGCACAACATGAGGGTCCTTTCAATGATCCGCATGCGGTACTCGCCGACTTCCGAGTCGGCGAGATCTTGCTGAGAGTGGATGAGGACATCGATTATACCAACCGTGAGGTCGGGCAACTTCTCGGGCAAATTAGCGCGGCTCCAAAGTTCTTGGATTTCACGCGCGTTTGAGCGCGACATTCGATCACGCACGTAATTTCTGCTCAATCGGCAGCGCATCGCGATCACGTTGACGACAAATTCAAGGTTTCCGACGCAAAGGCTTCTGAGGAGAAGCGAATTACGGCTTCATGAGCGAGGGGGGTGGTGAATTGCACCGGCCCGCTCTTTTATTGCATGAGAAGACGGTCCAATAGCCGCGCAACATGAATTGCGTCCCGTTTGGCGCCGTCGGCGATCTGGTGACGGCAACTGGTGCCATCGGCCACGATAATGGCGTCTGGCTGCCGACGTAACGCCGGCAGCAGATTCATCTCGGCCATTTTCATTGATACGTCGTAGTGCTCAGCCTCATAGCCAAAACTGCCGGCCATGCCGCAGCACGAGCTTTCGATGAGTTCTGGTTTCAGTCCGGGGATCATCCGCAGCACTTCCATAGTAGGCGCAACCGCATCGAACGCTTTCTGGTGGCAATGCCCATGCAACAGAATCGGTCTTTCGACCGGCCTCAGGGCCACCGCAAAGCGCCCGGCCCGTGCTTCGCGGGCGATGAATTCCTCGAACAACAGCGCTTGCTTTGCGACGATCCTGGCGGGCTCACCGAGGCCCAGGGAGAGAGCTTCATCACGCAAGGTCAAGAGACAGGACGGTTCCAGACCTACGACAGCCATGCCGGTCCGCGCCAGAGGCAATAGGTGATCGATCAGGGCGCCGAGCTTGAGTTTCGCCTGCGCGACTTTCCCGGCAGCGAGCAATGTTCTGCCACAGCAATGGTGGCCGTCGGTTTTTGTAATTGTGTGCAATGTATAACCCGCCGCCCTTAAAACTCGCGACGCTGCCAGCGCGTTTTCGCTTTCGAACGTGCCGTTGAAAGTATCGACGAATAGCACCGCGGCTTTACCATGGGCGGTGAAAGCTGCGAGTGTTTCCTCCCTACTGGAGAACATCGCCGGGTCGTACGACCTCCAGAAGGTATCGCGTCGCCACTTGGGCAACCGCCGCCGGGCGGATAGACCCACCACCTTCTCGCTTAACCACGCCAATCCGGGAACACCGTCACGTAGATTCATGAGCCACGGCATGCGGCTTGCCAGGGCGGCATAGTCCGGCAGTCCGGCAATCAACCGGTCCCTCAGCGTATAGCCGTGCCGCCGCTTATAATGGGCGAGGAATTCCACCTTCATCTTGGCCATGTCGACGCCCGTGGGACAGTCGCGCTTACATCCCTTGCAGCTCACGCACAAACTCATCGTGTCGAAGACGGCTTCGCTTGTGAGCGCATCGGGACCCAACTGGCCCGACAGCGCCAATCTCAGTGTGTTGGCGCGACCGCGCGTAAGGTGTTTTTCGTCGCGCGTGACGCGATAACTCGGGCACATGGTGCCAGCGTCGAACTTACGGCAATGGCCGTTGTTGTTGCACATTTCCACGGCCTTGGCGAAACCGCCGGTGTTGTCACCGCCGGTGCCAGGCGGAGAGATTTCCTCGGTCGAGGGATTGTTTTGGACATTCCAATCGGACCAATCGAGGACAGGCTTGAGATCTTCGGTCCTGTAGGGACGTGGCACGTCCTCTGAAGGGAACCGGAACAATGACGCGTCGTCCATGCGGGGCGGATCGATGATCCTGCCGGGATTGAACAGTCCGACTGGATCCAGCTTACGTTTGATCTCCCGAAATGCCTGGTTGATGGCGGAACCAAACTGCCAGGCAACCCACTCGCCGCGGCATAGACCGTCGCCGTGTTCGCCGCTGAAAGCTCCCTTATACTTACGCACCAATTCACTGGCTTCCTCGGCAATGGCGCGCATCTTCACGGCGCCGCCACGGCGCATGTCGAGGATCGGCCGCACATGCAAAGTTCCGACAGAAGCATGTGCATACCAAGTGCCGCGCGTTCCATGGCGCGCGAACACCTCGGTCAGCGCTGCCGTATAAGCCGCCAAATGCTCCAGAGGCACGGCGCAGTCCTCGATGAAACTGACCGGCTTTCCATCGCCCTTGAGGCTCATCATGATGTTGAGGCCGGCCTTGCGCACCTCCCAAAGGTTTTTCTGGGGCCCATCGTCGACTAACTCGACCACGCTGCCGGGTAGGCCTAGATCACCCATGAGCGCCGCCAAGTCCGCCAATTTGCGCGTTTGCGCGGATTTGTCGTCGCCGGAGAATTCCACGAGAAGAATCGCAGCCGGCTCGCCGATCAGGGCGGTTTTAATAGTCGGGCGGAAAGCGGGGTTGGCCAAACTCAAATTGATCATCACGCGGTCGACGAGTTCGACCGCCGTGGGGCCCAGCTTGACGATATGCTGGGCCGCCTCCATGGCCTCGGGAAACGTCGGGAAGTTGATCACGCCGAGCGCCTTGGCGCGCGGCAGTTCTGCCAGCCGCAGCGTGAGATCCTTCGTATAAGCGAGCGTACCCTCCGAACCGACCAGTAGATGGGCGAGGTTGACGCTTCCATCGACGGTGTACGGGCGTTCACTCTG
>CAMDRB010000137.1 GCA_945906455.1 Caenispirillum bisanense | reverse complement strand
GTACTTCTGCGGGCTGTTGCGGTCCGCCAATACCCCCTCAAGCGTCGCGCGGGACTTGGCACTCAGTCGCTTGATAACGTGCTTTGTCTGGTGCATCCGCCAGACTCGCACGACAGTATCGGTCAGGGAATCCCCAATGGATTCTCTTTACTTAGATTTGATCCACTAGCTCGGAACGCTGTTTGTCGAACAAGGCTTCGAGGCCGTGGGCCTTGCCCATGAGGCTGTCGGCCATGTTGGAGATTGTCATCTCGGCGCGCTTGGCGGCGTCCTCGACCTGCTCGGCATTGGCGGCAACCGCCTTGCCCATATCGTTGGCGTAGGCCTTGGCGGTCTCGCCGGCTTTGGCCAAGGCTTTTTCCTGTTCGCCAAGCTGCTGAGCGATGGCAGCACTCATGCCGCGCGCGCGCTCGGTGGCGGTAGACAGACTGTTGACGTGGCCGGCCAGAGTCTGGCCCATGCCGTTAACTTCGCCGAGCGTCTTTTGACTGGCGGTGTGGATGAATTCGTATTGGCGGCGCAATGCATCCTCGACCTTAAGATTCACGTCGGTGGCGGAATCGATCACCGTCTGCAGCTTGGCAACTTGATCGGTGACGGCGGATGCGGCCGAGCCCGCGCCGGCCTCGAGCTGGCCGGTGACGCTGGCGAGTTTTTCAGTGTCGCGCAGGAATCCGGTCTGGAGCTTCGTCATGTTTTTGACGGCGGCGTCGCTCGCTTCCACGAGCATACGCGCCTGGGCCTTCAGCGACTCAGAGACCGAAGCAATACGGCCTTCGGCGAATTCAGAGTGATATGTGAGCAGGGCCAGGTGTTCGCGCATCGCGGTGGTTTCGCGGCGAAGTTCGCGGCCGCGATCGAGGTAAGCGATCACCAGCCATAGAAAGGCCAGCGGCAGCATAAACGTCGTCATGAAACTGCCGAACTGATCGGGCAGCAAGGTGAAGAGTTGACCCCAGCCGATGGCGGCGGTGATATAAATCGAGAAGGCGAGCGACCAGACGGCAGTGATCACGATACCGCCGGCGACGATCTTGCCGGACTCACGCCACCACCGCGCGAGAGCGGATTCGACTGCAGTGTTCTGCTCGGAGCCGGCTTCGGGCCCGCTGAAGGTATCGGCGCTGGAGGTATCGGTGCTGTGCGCATGCGCTGGGCGCGGCGGCGCGCCGAAGGGCGGCTTTTTGATGCGCCCGGCGCCGGATTTCAGCGCGATTCGCGGCGCAGCTTCGCCGCCAGGCTCTGACAGGTGGTCATCGTGCGTTTCGTGAGCCATCGTCCACTTCCCCGTTGCGCTACTGCCCTTGGGCGGGGCCCTTACGCATCTCGGCGCTGGGTCCTTCGCTGGGCGCATGTTTTGCCGGGCGAAGATTTTGGTTGAGCACCGGCCTTCTGGCCGCCCATCCGATTCACCCGGTTTACAAGCCTAAGACCGGATGATTAACAATGTGTTCCGCCCCAATAATTGGCCCAATAATTGGAATAATTGGGGTCAGAGTAAAATAGCTATTTTTACTCTGACCCCAATTATTAAGTATTTGGTTTATTATATTATATTATTGGACGACGGCGCGGTTGGCGGGCAGGAAATCGTCCGAGACAATCGCCCCGCCCTCCATCGACTTCTGCTGCTTGGTCCAGGCCGAGGCGTAAGAGCCGCCACGGGCCAGGAGCTCGGCATGAGTGCCGCGCTCAATGATCTCGCCATCGCCGAGGACCAGGATCTGGTCGGCATCGACGATGGTCGACAGCCGGTGGGCGATGACCAGGGTCGTCCGCCCGGAGCTGACTTCGCGCAGGTTGGCCTGAATCTCTTTCTCGGTGTGAGTGTCCAAGGCCGAGGTGGCTTCGTCGAACAGCAGAATCGGCGCGCCTTTCAGAATGACCCGCGCAATTGCGACCCGCTGCTTCTCGCCGCCCGACAACTTGAGGCCGCGCTCGCCCACCAGAGTCCCGTAGCCGTCCGGCAAACTCGCGATAAACTGATGGATATGGGCGAGGTCGGCGGCGCCGGTGATTTCGCCCTCGCCCGCGTCGGGCTTAGCGTAGGAAATGTTGTAGCGAATGGTGTCGTTGAACAACACCGTGTCCTGGGGCACGACGCCGATGGCCGCGCGCACGCTCGCTTGGGTCACGTCGCGGATATCCTGACCGTCGATTGTGATTTTCCCGCCGGCGATATCGTAGTAGCGGAACAAGAGCCTGCCGATCGTCGATTTGCCTGCGCCGGTCGCGCCGACGAACGCCGTCATCCGACCGCGCGGCACGGAAAATGACACGCCCTTCAGGATAGGCCTCCGCGGATCGTAGGCGAATGTCACGTTTTCGAAACGCACCTCGCCACCGCGGAGCTCCAGAGGTTTTGCGTCCGGCTTGTCCTTGATCTCGGGCTCGACATCCATCAGATCGAACATTTTTTCGATATCGACCAGGGACTGCTTGATGTTGCGGTAGACGAAACCGAAAAAGTTGAGCGGCTGAGAGAGCTGCAGCATATAGAGGTTGACCAGCGTGAAGTCGCCGACCGTCATGCGGCCGGCAACCTTGCCGGAGGCCGCCATGGCCATGAGAACCGCTAGGCCGATCGAAATGATGAGAGCTTGACCGACGTTCATCAACGCCAGTGTCGATTGGGTGCGCACCGAGGCCGTTTCATACTGGGCCATGACGCGGTCGTATTCGCGCACCTCGAGATCCTCATTGCCGAAGGTCTTGACGGTCTCGTAGTTGAGCAGGCTGTCGATGGCGCGGGTATTGGCCTTGTTGTCGAGGGCGTTGCTTTCGCGGCGGTACTTGAGACGCCACTCGGTCGTGAGTCCGGTGAACGCCACATAAACCACCACCACCACCAGCGCGACCACACCGAACCAGATGTTGAAAGCCGTCCACAACACGCCGAACACCAACGCCACTTCCAGCACGGTCGGGAAAACGTTGAACAGCGAGATCGAAACCAGACTTTCGATGGCGTTGCGGCCGCGTTCGATGGATCGCGATAGCGCTCCCGTGCGCCGGTCGAGGTGAAAGCGCAACGACAGCCGGTGAAGGTGCTCAAGCACAACCGCCGAGGAGCGCCGAACCGCGCGCACGCCGACTTTGGCAAACACCGCGTCGCGAAACTGGGCGAAGGCCTGGCCCAAAAATCGAGCGGCGCCGTAGGCAATGATCAGCGCCAGCGGAATGGCAATGAGGGTCGCGCCGCTTGCCGCCGCGGCGTCCGGCGCCAGCGTATCCACCGCTTGCTTGAGATAAATCGGCGCGATCACCGTCGCCACTTTGGCGAACACGATGAAGACCAATGCAGAGACCACGCGCACTTTGATCTCGAGAGCACCGGCGATCCCGGGCCCTGGCCACAGGAACGGCAGCAGGGATTTGATCACCTGCCAGTCGCCGCGCTTGCGCCCAATTTCGGCTTGTTCGGGCGAATAGGCGAGGTGTTTCATGGCTAGGTGACCCCAAGCACTTCGGAAGATTGCCAGATGGCATCTGCCATCTCAAATTACAAGAACCACGCATTAAAAAAGGCCGGAACGGCGGCGTTCCAGCCCGAACATCGCGCGAGGTTGGCAGCGCGCGGCTAAACCGTCACCGCCGTGGCTTGGACTTTGGCCTGGGCCTGGGCGGCGGCGGTGATATCCGAAGCGCTGGCGTAGGCAGCGACTTCCACCAGTACGACCTTCGCTCCACGGCCGTTAGCGGCCGCGTCGATCCGCTGGGCCTTCTCAAAGATCGAGGCTTGTTCGGCGGCGTCGCCAGACTCGCCTTGGGTCTTACCTTGAGTCGGGCCCTGAGACTGATCGGTGTCGGTACGGGCGACCTTATCGGGGGCTGTGGTTTCGCCGGAGTCTTCTTCAGTGACGACAACCACCTTCTTGGCGGTATCCTCGACGAACTGCGGCGCGGTTTCGGCAACCGCGAACTTGCCGACGACGACTTCGACACCCTGGCCGGAGAACTTCTTCGGCGCATCGACAGTCCCGGTTGGCGTGCCCTGCGCGGCGACCTGCGCCGCAGCGGCCTTGGCGGCGACAAAAAACTTCTTGGTCGGGGCCGCGCCAGGCAATTCGGTTGGCGTGAAAATATTCTGGTCGGTCGGTTCGGCCGCAAACGCGACGGCGGAATTAGGAACGCTCGGTGTGGCCTGGGGGACCGGCGACCGCGCGGTCGGCTCGACCAACCCGGATCCAACCGACAGCCCGGCGAAGGTGAAGACGCCTTCCCGAGCGACGCCGGCGCGGGCCGCCTCATTCAGATCGACACGACGGTCGCCATCGGCATCAAAACGTTGCAAGACGTCGGGCGTGCCGACGACTTCCGACGGCGTCAAACCCAGGTCGATATGTTTGATTTGGATGCGCGCCCGGGAGGGACCCGAAGCCGACGGCGCGGGCCGCCCAGCCTGCTCTTCCTGGTGGTGGTTGACCGGGTTTTCGTCGCTCGAGGACTGGCTGAACTGCGGTAATGTGTCGTCGGGTGTATCAAGCGAGGTCGGAGCGATATCGGCGGTGGTAAAGCTTGCATCGACGCCTTGACGCTCAATAACTATAACCTGTTGCCGGGGGCTAACAGGTTGAGCTGCTGGAATGCAGCGGTTGATGTGACCACGTCCGTCATTCATCGCCCTTTCTGGCCGATGAGAAATCTTGCACACTTTCATGCACAGCCTGATGAATAGAGCATCGCCATGCAAAAATCAAGGCCGGTGGACATATAAGAGTGCGGGGAGTACGGGTTAACCCGTTGTTTTATAAAGAAACCCTAATTACTATAACTATTCGGCTCGAAACTTAAAGACCGCTCATCGCCGCCCTGACGGGGCTCGCGGGCGACTTCGAAGATGCCGACAGCCTCCGAGTCGCGGGCGGTTTTTTTCGGGTGAAGCGGCCGTTAGGCCGGCGCCATGCCGTCAGCCCTTCATTAAGTGCGAGCGCCATATTACATAGGGGCGGGATTCCCCCGGTTTTGCGGATCGGGCCGGCCCCAAGACACCTCGAAGGAATTTCATGCCTGCGGATCTATCCCCTCAAAGGGCCCCTCAAAGGGCCCCTCAACGCGCATCGCGCGTCAAAGCGCTGACAGCGGCGCTTGACGACCACATCCTCGTGCTCGACGGGGCCATGGGCACGATGATCCAGCGGCACAAACTTGACGAAGCCGGCTACCGAGGGGCTCGCTTTGCCGACCATGCCAAGGATGTGAAGGGCAACAATGATCTTTTGAGCCTATCGCAGCCCGCAATCATCCTTGATATCCACCGTGCCTATTTGGAAGCGGGTGCCGATATCATCGAGACCAACACGTTTTCCTCGACGCGGATCGCGCAGGCCGACTACGGCATGGAATCCCTAGCCTTTGAACTGAACGTCGAGGGCGCCAAGCTCGCCCGCACGGCCTGCGACGAATACACCAAAAAAACGCCAGGCAAACCGCGATTTGTCGCCGGCGCGATCGGGCCGACCAACCGCACGGCCTCGATTTCGCCGGACGTCAACGATCCGGCATTCCGCAATGTGACCTTCGACGAGCTGCGCGCGGCGTTCCGCGAACAGGCCGAAGGACTCGTGGCCGGCGGCGCCGATCTCTTGCTGGTCGAGACGATTATCGACACGCTCAACGCCAAGGCGGCGCTGTTCGCCATCGACGAATTCTTCGAAGAGAGCGGGTTGGTTTTGCCGGTCATGCTCTCGGGAACCATCACCGATCAATCGGGGCGCCTCTTGTCGGGACAAACGCCTGAAGCCTTTTGGAATTCCCTGCGCCACGTGAAACCGTTGTCGATCGGCTTCAATTGCGCGCTCGGGGCCGCACAGTTCCGCCCATATGTGGCGGAACTCTCTCGCGTCGCCGACGTTCTCATCAGCGCCTATCCCAACGCCGGATTGCCCAATGCCTTTGGCGAATACGACGAGCTGCCGCACACGACCGCCGGTCATATCGGCGCCTGGGCCAAAGATGGATTGGTCAACATCGTCGGCGGCTGCTGCGGCACGACGCCCGACCATATCAAGGCGATCTGCGAAAGCGTCGCCGGCGTCGCCCCGCGCAAAGTCCCGAAGCAGCCCGTGAAAATGCGCCTTTCAGGTCTTGAGCCGTTCCAGTTGGCCTCATGACCGAAGACATCGCGGTTGCATCCGGCGCGGGGCTTTCTCCCGCCGAAGGTCTCACTGCGGATGGGGCCACGGCCACCTTCGTCAATATCGGTGAACGTACCAACGTAACCGGCTCGGCCAAATTCAAGAAGCTCATCCTCGCCGGCGATTTCGAGGCGGCGCTGACCGTCGCGCGCCAACAGGTCGAGAGCGGCGCGCAGATCATCGATATCAACATGGACGAAGCCATGCTGGACTCGGAAGCGGCGATGGTGAAGTTCCTGAATCTCATCGCCGCCGAGCCCGACATCAGCCGCGTGCCGGTGATGATCGACAGCTCCAAGTGGTCGGTGATCGAGGCCGGGCTGAAGTGCGTGCAAGGCAAGCCGATCGTCAACTCGATTAGCATGAAGGAAGGCGAAGCGGCCTTCATCGCCCAGGCGAAGAAGGTCAGGCGCTACGGCGCGGCGGTCGTGGTCATGGCCTTCGACGAGAAGGGCCAGGCCGACACCGAGGAGCGCAAGGTCGAGATTTGCACCAAATCCTATAAGATTCTGACCGAGAAGGTCGGCTTTCCGCCGGAAGATATCATTTTCGATCCCAACATCTTCGCGGTCGCCACCGGCATCGAGGAACACAACAACTACGCGATCGATTTTATCAACGCCACCCGCCGGATTAAAGAGACCCTGCCCCATGCCCACATTTCGGGCGGGGTTTCGAATATCTCGTTCTCCTTCCGCGGTAACGAACAAGTCCGCGAAGCCATGCATGCGGTGTTCCTGTACCATGCCATCAAAGCCGGCATGGATATGGGTATCGTCAATGCCGGCCAATTGGCGATTTACGAGGACATCCCCGCCGAGTTGAAAGAACGGGCCGAGGACGTCATTCTCAATCGCCGCCCCGATGCCACCGACCGGCTACTCGAAGTCGCCGAGAAATATAAGGCCGGCGCCGGCGCGGCCCGTGCCGTCGATCTTTCCTGGCGCGACGACGACGTCAACAAGCGCCTAGCCCACGCGCTGGTCAGCGGCATTACCGATTACATCGACGCCGACACCGAGGAGGCCCGCGCCGCGGCCGAGGCGCGTGGCGGCCGCCCGCTGGATGTCATCGAGGGCCCCCTGATGGACGGCATGAACGTGGTCGGCGACCTGTTCGGCGCCGGCAAGATGTTCCTGCCGCAGGTGGTGAAAAGCGCCCGCGTCATGAAAAAGTCGGTGGCCTACCTGATCCCCTACATCGAGGCCGAGAAGATCAGGAATGCCGCCCTGGGAATAGTTGATGCCAGCAAGAATAACGGCAAGATCTTGATGGCGACCGTGAAGGGCGACGTCCACGACATCGGCAAGAACATCGTCGGCGTCGTACTTCAGTGCAATAACTACGAAGTGATCGACCTCGGCGTCATGGTCTCCTGCGCCAAGATCCTCGAGACCGCGCGCGAGGTGAAAGCCGACATCATCGGCCTCTCGGGCCTGATCACCCCCAGCCTGGACGAGATGGCCTATGTGGCCCGCGAGCTGGAGCGCGAAGGCTTTGCCGTGCCGCTTTTGATCGGCGGCGCCACGACTTCAAAGATTCACACCGCCGTCAAGATCGCGCCCGGCTACAGCAAGGCGACGGTTTATGTGGCGGACGCCTCGCGCGCGGTGGGTGTGGCGGGCAATCTGATGTCGGCGCAAAACCGGGAGGCCTACA
>CAMDRB010000136.1 GCA_945906455.1 Caenispirillum bisanense | reverse complement strand
CCCTTATAAGCCTCCGATTGATAGATACTGAATGCAGTCGCATAGTCACCATGCACAGCATAATTGGCGGCCATGTTTTGCTTCGTACAAGAGCCAACGCTCAACGCGCAAACACACAGCAAAACTTTGAAAACGCTTTTCATTGTTTTCTCACTCCATCCCGCCACGCGGCTATCACGCCCTTAGCATCGTCGCCGCTATAAAACTTGCCGTCATAGCTT
This sequence comes from Caenispirillum bisanense, assembly GCA_945906455.1. Lineage (GTDB taxonomy): Bacteria > Pseudomonadota > Alphaproteobacteria > Rhodospirillales > Rhodospirillaceae > SHVO01. Next base: position 7,713 of record CAMDRB010000136.1, on the reverse strand, counting down.
TGCGCTTTGTCAGCTAGCGCCCACTCAGCGGCTTGGCGCTGCTCTGCGGCCCACGCGTGAGGCGTTGCGCATACGATGCGGTGAGCCGCTGCGTCAGAAGCCTTACTAGCCTTCGGCCAGAGCCGGTCTACTAGCCACGCCCATGGATTGCGCATGATGCCCCTTATGCCCATGGCGCATGTTAGCACTTCAGCCATATAGGGCGAGACAGCATCCGGCCCTATGGGTAGTTGAAATGGCCTACTCGATCCCTAGTGGGGCATCATTTCCTGGGGATAACGTTGCGGGACTGCTACCGCTTAGAAACCCATCGTGCTGGACTACGGCCTAGTGAGCAGGACACGGGGGCGAACATGGCAAAGCGTCAGAAATACCAAGTCGAGAAAACCAGCGTCGGTATGCAGTACGTCATCCCTGGAGCGGAACGGATTATGCCGGTTGCAGTCCCATCGATGCGATACTCAACCGACGGCACTCAGTTTGTGATCCCGGGCACTGAGCAGATTAGCACTGGCGAGTTGCTGATGCGAAAGATGGCGAAGCCAATCAGGCCGCGCACTCATCAACTTGGGCTTGCGGGGACGGCGTTGTTTGGTAGGCGGTGATGGCTGTCATTGGTAGCGCCCCGCCATTGATATCAATGCCGCCGCCCAATGATAGCTCTGGGCGCTAATCCGAAATTTTGTAAAAATTTTGGGCCATTCGGGCGCGACCACGTGAAGCTGAACACCCAGGGCGGGGTCCCTGGGGCGAAGTGCCTCGGTGGGGGGTCTGGAAGTGGCAATCCCCTGCCGAGAATCAGCGGCGCTAACGGCCTAAGGCCGAACTGACAGAACTGACAAAAGGGGTTCTGGCGGTTTTGTCAGTTGGGGGATGGGGCTCAGACGGGCTGGCGTTCGTGCCAGGGTGCGTCACCACTGCTATGGCGTAATAACCGAGCAGAAAACGCGCATCAGCCGACACGGCGACGAGAACGCAAGATGCAGGGATTCAAAAGCTGGGGATCAGCCCAGCGATTTCTCTCAACCCACGCCGCCGTCCACAACACCTTCAACGTCCAGCGTCACCTGACATCCGCCCGAACACACCGCTCCTTCCGTGCGGCAGCGATGGATACTTGGCTGACGACGGTTGCGGCTGCTTGATAGTATGACGGCTGGAGGCTCAGCGCGTTTTGTGGGCGTCAACGTGACAATGCCCGCTACCGCGATGCATATTGTCTCCGGCGTTGACACCGCCCGGATGTTCACTATATGTTCTCTATTCTGGAGGTCCAATCGAACAGTGAGCTAGGTTCATTTTGGCTGATCAAATTGTCATCACCGAGAAAACCAGCCAGGCAAAAGACGTCCGCTCTGCAGTGGGGTCCCGCTACGGCGACGTCCTTCCAGCCGAAGGGCATTTGTTCGATCTGCTAGAACCAGAGGACGTGGTTCCAGAGTGGAAGCGCTGGTCGCCGATCCTGCTACGCCCTGATGGGCTCTACGGTACGCGTCCTGCAGATGGCGGCAACAAGGCCGCCAAGCTCAAGGCGATCCGCGAGGCGCTGCGTACAGCCAAGCGAGTTTGGCTTGCCACCGACTGCGACCGGGAGGGACAACTCATCGGTCAGGAAATACTCGAGCACTACAAATACCGCGGCGAGGTCATGCGGGTACTGTTCACCGCGCAGGATTCTCAGACCATCCGGGACGCCTTTGTGCGCGCGAAACCAAACTCGGAATATTCCCGTCTCTACGCCGCCGCTGTCGCGCGCCGTCAGGCCGATCAGATTTACAACCTCTCCCTCACCCGCGCCGCGACGGTCATTCTCGGGCAGGGCGCACGCGGGGTGATCGGGGTTGGCCGGGTGAAGACGCCAACGTTGGCGATTGTGTGCAGGCGCGAGTTGGAAATCCGCGACTTTGTGCCCGTCACGTATTTTGAGATTGTCGCCACTGCCAAGGTCGCCGCAGGCGAATTCCAGATGAGGCACGCACCGCAGGACAGAATCCTCAAGCGCGAGAATGCCGATATCGTCGTAAAGGCGGCTCAGAGCTTTCAGGGCCCGCTGAGCGTGCGCGTCGAGGACAAGAAGCAAGGCCCGCCCAAGCTGCACGATCTCCCCTCGCTGCAGAAACTCTGCTCATCGAGGTTCGGCTGGTCGGCAGCCAAGACGCTCGAGGTTGCGCAGGAACTTTATGACGGCCAGGGCAAGAAGATCATCACCTACCCCCGCGCTGAGGTGCGCTATCTGCCGGAGACACTGATCACGGACGTGCCAAAGGTCGTGGCCCGCCTTCAGGTGGGGCAATCGTTCAAAGAAATCCCTATACCGACGCCACCCGTTATCCGCAAAGGCGCGCACGGGTCTTTCCATGACAAGGGGCTCGAGGGTGCCAGCCATCACGCCGTCATCCCGAACGTCAACACCGTCGATAACCTGCGTGAAGTATGGCCGTGGCTTTCGATCGACGAGAAGAAGCTGTTCGACTTGATCGCACGGGCCTACCTCGCTTCCGTCATGCCGGACTTCCGCTACCGCCAGACGACAGCGACACTCGATGTCGCGGGATTTCCGTTCAAGGCCACAGGCCGTCAGCCGATCGATCTTGGCTGGCGCGCGGCATTCCCGGAATGGACGCCGGCCGACGAAAAGGGCGATGACGCGCAACTTCTCCCGGCGATGAAGAACGGCGAGACCACCCAATTGCAAAACCCGAAGGTCGAGGACAAGGAAACCCGCCCGCCGCCGCGGTACAACGAGGGCACGCTGATCGAGGCGATGCAGAATGCCTGGCGTTTTGTGGAGGACGAAATTCTTCGCGACCGCCTGAAAGAGGCCAAGGGGATCGGCACACCTGCAACGCGAGCAGAAATAATCAGCGGCCTCAAGCGCCAGGATTTTCTGGTCGCGCAGGGGAAGAACATCGTCCCTACCGACACTGGACTGAAGTTGTTTGGCGTCCTCAAGCAAGCCGATCCGGCATTGGTCGATCCGGGTGTGACAGCGCAACTTGAATGCCTGCTCGACGATGTCGTGCTTGGTAAGCAGGAGATGTTCGGCGCCATTGATGCCGTGTGCGACGTTGCCCTGCGCATCATCGGCAAGCTAAAGAACGGGGCGCCGTCTGGTGGCGCGCCATTGCTCGGCCCTGGCTTCGGTGGTGCAGGTGGTAGCCACTCTCCCACGCCTGCGATGAAGCGTTTTGCGGTCACCCTCTCGCGCCAGAAGCGCATAAACTTGCCGGCAGGCTACGCAACTTCCAGTTCGATATGCCGGGCGTTTCTGCAACAGCATGCACCCAAGAAATCTGGCGATGTGACCGGTGGGGAGCAAGTGCCATCGCAAGGCATATCCGCAGGGCTGAAACCGAACCAGACCGCGAGGCCGACCAAGTCGCGCGCCGGGCGCGGTAGAAAATCATCGAAATTGACGGTGGAAGAATCTGACACGCCACCCAAGCGTACGCGGAAACCTCGCCGTCCCAAATCGTCATCAAAGGGTCCGCCCGCCGCCGGCCCCGGGGCACCTTGTGCGTCGACGGTAACCGCGGGTCGGTCTCAAATCGATAGGCTGTTGCCGTGCTGAACCCGGCCTTGGCCGCGGCAAGGACGGGGGTCTCGGTCTGGCGGAACTTCATGTAAAGCCTCATCTGGCGATCGGTTACGGGGCGGCCGGGCACGGGCAAGTCCTTCATCTCCATGAAGAACCACTCGATACCTGGCCGGCCGCGACCGCCAGAAGACGCCTCAAAAAAACGCCTCGTCGCAGGCCTCCTAACGCCGGTCGGGCTACGCCCTCCCTCCGTTAGGAGGCCTGCGACGTTCTCACCCTGATTGTCGCTCGATTCTCACCCTGATTGTCGCGCGGCACCGCGGAACGCGCGTTCGCAAGGTCCACACAAAACGCTACAACAGACAGGTGCCTGGCCATCACATCCAGATAGATGTCAAATTCCTCAGCTTTATTGACGAGCGCGGCGAGAAAATCTGTCGCTTCGAATATCCCGCCATTGACGATGCAACCCGCGTCCGGGCGCTCAAAATCTATGAGAAACATACGGAACCTACCTCAATCGTGCAAGAACATCGCCCAGAGATGAACTTCGAGTTCGACGCGTCGCTGAAAGTGCCTTCCCATGCTTACCCTGATTTGGTTCAGTCGCGATTTACGGCTAACGGATAACCCCGCCCTGGCGGCTGCCATCGCCCGCGGTGGCCCGATCGTGCCCGTTTTCGTCCTTGATGATCTCGACGCCGGCGAATGGGCTCCAGGCGGCGCCTCGCGCTGGTGGCTTCACGGATCGCTCCGCGCTCTGGACGACAGCCTGCGCCAGCGTGGCGCTGCCTTAGTGCTACGGCGCGGTCCGGCTGAGACGGTCATCGGCGAGCTGCTGGATCAGACCGGCGCAGACGCCGTCTATTGGAACCGCCGCTACGAACCCTGGGCGACGGCGAGGGGCGAACGCCTCAAGATGGCGCTTAGGAACCGGGGCATCGAGGCCCGCAGCTTCAATTCGGCCCTGATCCGAGAGCCCTGGACGCTGGCGACGCAGAAGGGCGAGCCCTATCGGGTATTCACGCCATTCTGGAAGACCCTGAGGACGACCGGCGTCGCTGAGCCAGCGACGGCCGCGCCGAAACAAATTCCAGGACCCGCGACCGCCCCCGAGAGTGAGCCGCTTTCATCCTGGGCGTTGTGCCCCACCGCGCCGGACTGGGCCGGCGGAATGCAGGCGATGTGGACGCCTGGCGAAGCCGGCGCCCAGGCGCGACTCGACGACTTTGCCGCCGGCGCTGCGTCCGACTACCGAGACACGCGGAACATGCCCGGTGTGGCCGGCACCTCGCGATTGTCGCCACATCTCCATTTTGGCGAAATCGGCCCGCGTCAAATCTGGCGATCGATCACGGCCCAGGCCTTGGCCCGAACCGGCAATCCGATGCCGAGTGGTGTCGAGACCTATCTCTCGGAGATCGCCTGGCGGGAGTTCTCCTACCACCTGCTGTTCCACTTCCCGACCCTGCCGGAGGCGCCGCTCCGCCCGGAGTTCGCTCAGTTCCCCTGGTTGGAGAACGCCAAAGGCCTTGCGGCGTGGCAGCGCGGGCTGACCGGCTATCCGATCGTCGACGCTGGCATGCGGGAGCTGTGGAGCACGGGATGGATGCACAACCGCGTCCGAATGATTGTGGCGTCATTCCTGATCAAGGACCTCCTGCTGCATTGGCGCATCGGTGAAAGATGGTTCTGGGACACGCTGGTCGACGCCGATCTCGCGAGCAACGCAGCGAGCTGGCAATGGGTCGCCGGCTGCGGCGCGGACGCCGCACCGTATTTCCGCGTCTTCAATCCGTCGCTCCAGGGCGCGAAGTTCGACCCGAGTGGCGATTACGTTCGCCGCTGGGTCCCGGAAGTCGGCAAACTTCCCAACGCGCTACTGCATTCGCCGTGGGAGGCGCGGCCGATAGAACTCGCCGACGCCGGAATTCGTCTGGGTCGAACCTATCCGGCGCCGATCGTCGAGCACGGTGGAGCGAGGCAGCGCGCTCTTGAAGCGTTCAAGCGCATCAAGAAAAGCTGATCGTCGGGGGTGCCCGACATTTGGAGGAGGGATAAATGAATCTGCCGCTTGAGGGCAAGGCTGCGCTGGTCACGGGCGGCGGCCGAAGTTGCCAGGGGCGGCCCCAAAGCTTATTATGATGCCCAAAACCGGGTTCATCCGGGGAATGTCGGATTACATCAGGAAAAACTGCTATGCTTTGCCAGTTAGTTTATTCATCAGTGCCAACGAAAAAAATGATAAATTCTCATCTCTACCTGCTGTTACGTGAGGTTCGCTTAAAAAATAAAGTATCTCAAATAACAGGGTTGTTGGTATTTGTAGATGACATGTTTTTGCAAGTTCTTGAGGGGAATGAAAGCGACGTCAAAACGGTTTTTGAGAAGATTAGTCGTGACGCTCGGCACAAAAACATTGAAACATTATTTGAAGGTCACATCGCAGAAAGAGCGTTTCCGAATTGGGCAATGGCATATGCCAGCGCAAGCACGAGAGAATTAGGAAACTGGTCGGGCCTTAACAACACAACAACCATTCAAGATATACTTTCGCATATAACGACTAATCCCACACTGGTGCCGGGTATTTTCAAAAATTTATTAACGAAAATATCTGAAACTGAGCAGGATTTAGACGACCCGCAGTAAGCTAGAGCAATGTTGGCCATATGAGACCCTCCCCAAGTGTTGGACGGTTTTGGAGGTAATTTAAGCTGCGGTTTGTGCCTGCTGATCGGGTTTCAGATTGCGCTCGTTATGCTACCAGGGCTGTCGGGTGGAGGGCCGGGCGCAAGCCCGGACCGCAAGCCGACAGCCTTTCTCGATATACCCTGACCGGCGTCGCGCCGCCATGCGCGGCATGAGGGCGCCGGTAATTGTAGAAGACCATCCAGTCGCCGATTCCCTGACGGGCCTCACGCCCGCCCGAGAAGGCGTGCAGATAGATGCACTCGTACTTGAGGCTGCGCCACAGACTTTCAATGAAGATATTATCGAGAAACCGGCCGCGCCCATCCATCGAGATGGTAGGCATCCGGCCTGGGCCGCAGGCCTGAGCATTCAGGCCGCGACGGCGATGTTGGTCGTCGGCTTCTTCCAATTCCACGGCAAGAGTTCGTCGAGCCTGAGTGCGGGGTGTTCGGCGATGCGGGCGAGGGTGTCGGCGAGCCATGCCTGAGGGTCGACATCGCTCATCTTGGCGGTGACGATCAGGCCCCTAATTCCTGTGTAATTTTGTCACGAGACCGCATCTGATCCGGGCTCGGGATCGCCGTGCCGAGGAAGCTCGCCCCGAGCGGTGGCAAACGCCGCAGCGCGTTCCAGACTTGCCTCGTCCAGCAAATCGATCGATGGCGAAGTGACGCGACTGAACGCGATGACATGCTCGAACCTTCCTACGGCCTGGATGGCCTCGAACAACGCCCCTCCGATTCCGCCGCTCGCGCCGAAGACGACTGCCATTCCAGCCTGGGGAAACGACCCGAGGTCAGATTTGTCGACAGTCGCGGCGTTTGGTTGGCATCGCTCAGTCATCGAGGCCTTGCTCCCTCGAATACCGACTGAAGCTTCAGAAACTGCCCATAGACCCGCGAGATGAGCGGCCGGACCGGAAGAAAACTTCGATAACCCAACTCCAGGGCGGCCAGCGCACCCGGTAGGGATGCAGATCTCGCTGCCCAGTTCCAATTGGGTAAACGAGTCCAAACCTCGACAAACGCAGCCGCTCCCGAGAGAACACGTCCATCGCCCGAATGGACATGAAAACGTTTCAACGCTCGCCGTTGGGTGACCCCCTTCGGAGTTGCGGCGCCGGTTTCAGAGACATCAACAAAGCAAAAAGCACCGGCTTGGTCTTTGCGGCGGTAATATCCGATCTCCGCCCGGCACAGGGGACAGGAGCCATCAAAATACACGGTTGATTTCGGAACTTCTGGCTCCACGTGAATCCCCTGAATACCAAACCGTCAATTGACCAGCACAGAGTCGAAACTGTTCTCTGCAAAAACTTGGAGCAGGGCCAACCCCACCATCAGCTCCATTCATCAGTTTCTCAAACGTCGCGGACACTATGAATTCTCCATGATTAAGAGGCACCACCTAGGACCGATCCGGTTAGTGACAGGTCGATCATTGCTTGTTGAGTTTATCTTTGGAACTTTCCGGCTCTTGCC
>CAMDRB010000135.1 GCA_945906455.1 Caenispirillum bisanense | reverse complement strand
GTTACCAACTTCACCATGGGCACGTCGGCCATGAACATGGGCGTTCCGAGCTTGACGACGTGGCGCAAGCTGTTCCGGTCGGTCGTGTCGCTTGACGGCCGGTTCGGCGATGGCTGGACCTGGAACGCCTACTACCAGCGCGGTCGTTCCCAGGCCAAGTCGGTCGGCGAGCTCATCACGCACATCGCGCGTTTCAACGCCTCCGCCGACGCGGTGCGCGCGACCAACGGCCAGGTCGTCTGCCGCGTCAACAGCGACGCCAATCGCGCCAACGACATGCTGGGCTGCATCCCGATCAATGTCTTCGGCGTGGGCGTGGCCTCCAAGGAAGCGATTGAATACACCAGCGGACTTGATACCTACCAGCTCATCCGCAACTGGCAGAATGTGGTCGCGGCGTCGCTCTCGGGCGAGCCGTTCACCATGCCCGCCGGGCCGGTCTCGCTGGCCGCGGGTGCCGAGTATCGCAAGGAATCGGCCTTCGGCATCGCCGACGCCGAATCCCTGGTCAACGCCTTCTTCGCCGGCAACCCCAAGGGCTTCAGGGGCAAGTATAACGTAAAGGAAGGCTTTGCCGAAGTCGTGGTGCCGCTGGCCAAGGACACGACCTGGGCGCAGAACCTCGATTTCAACGGCGCGATGCGCGTGACCGATTACAGCACCAGCGGCGTGGTGACCACCTGGAAGGCCGGTGCGACTTACCAGATCATCGATGATTTCCGCCTGCGCGGCACGCGCTCGCGCGACATTCGCGCGCCGAACCTGGACGAGCTGTTCCAGACCGGCTCGGTTCGCATCTCGGTGCTGTTCGATCCGTTCCCCGGCGGCGGCACGCAGACGGGATTCTTCAATACCACCGGCAATCCGGCTCTCAAGCCGGAGAAGGCCGACACCTGGTCGCTGGGCGGCGTCTTCTCGCCCGAGTGGCTTCCGGGCTTCCAGGCGTCGGTCGACTGGTATTCGATCGATGTTAAAGGCGCGATTTTCAGCACGGGCGCAGTGCAAGTCGTCGAAAACTGCTTTCGCGGCGTAACCGTCTTCTGCAAGCAGTTGGTTAGAAATGCGGCGGGTGTACTGACCCAGGTAGATCTGTTCCCGGAGAACATCGCCTTCGCCAAGACCAGCGGCATTGACTATGAAACCAGCTACACCACCACCGATGTCGGACCCGGCACCCTCAACGTCCGCTTGCTGGGCACCTACTATCTGGAACAGTCGTCGCTCCAGAACGGCGTGTTCATCGACAACAACGGCGCCATCGGCGGCGATACCGGCGGTCCCGCTGGCTATCCGAAAATGCGCGCGACTCTCTCGGCGTCCTACGACATGAATCCGTTCACGACGACGTTGCAGGCGCGATATATCGGCCCCGCCAAGCTCAATAATGCCTGGGGACCCAAGGACGTCGACAACAACAACGTCCCCCGGATGATCTATCTCGACTGGCGCGGGTCCTACAGCTTCCCGGTCCTGGGAGCCGATGGGCGCATTTACCTCTCGGTTGACAACGTCCTGAACCAAGATCCGCCCTTGGTGCCCATCACGTCAACGAGCGCGCTGCCCTTCTTGAATCTAGCCACGAGCCGGGCGATCTACGACGCCGTCGGGCGTACCTTCCGCCTGGGTATCCGCACGAAGTTCTAATCTCAAGGCGGCACCAAAAAAACAAATCGCCCCGGCCAATTTGGTCGGGGCGATTTTCTTTTGGGCCTTATCGCCCCGACCTAATTGACCGGGGCGATTTAACTTCTCGAGAGCTTGATCACGTCATGTTGTAGCAGAGAACCCTCACCCCGGCCCCTCTCCCGCGAGAGCGGGAGAGGGAGGGACCCGCGGAGCGGGAGAGTGAGGGGCCTAACGCAATCAGCGCAACGATTCAAACTAAACAAATCTCGCTTGAGACGTCCGCTTAGTTCGCCAGTGGATTCGGGCGCACCTGGAACTTCACCAGCAGCGGGCCCGTACCATCTTCGCCGCCTTCCTGGTGCCAGACCGCGGTGTTCGAGTAGGTGGCCCAGCCGGCCTTGCCCTTCCAGCCAGCCTTAGGGTCATCGATGCGACCATCGATGCCGCGCGTGCGGAAGCCGTGCGGATAGGGCACGCGGAGGGTCGTGTAGCTCTTGGTCGTATCGTTGAACGCCAGCAGCGAGTCCGAGTTGGAGCCGGCGGCGACCACCGTATCCTTGCCGAGACCGATGAGGTCAAACCAATCGACCCAACCTAAGTAGAAGAAGTCAGCCGTGCCGTGCTTTATGCCTTCGATGCGCGGGCCCGGCGAATCGTAAACCGACCAGCCTTCGGGGCACTGTTGGCCGTTGGCCGCGGTCGGTCCGGCAATGACCTTACACTTTGCCCGTTCGAACCGGCTCAGTTGACCGTTGCCGGTAAAACCCCACGCCACGCCCTTGGTGTCCGCGCTGATGCCGCGTACGCCGAACGATTGGTAGCTCTTGCCGTCGGCCAGCAGGGGCGGCTCGTACATCTCGGTGCGGCAGGTCTCGGGCGGATTGTTGCCGGGATGGAAGCGGATGAACTGGCTCGGGAACGGGCCGGTCTTAGCAAACCACATAGCGCCGTCTGAGGTGTCGGCATCAACTCCGTAAAGGCCGCCCTCGACGCGGGTGTCCTTTTTCGGGTCGATCTGCGCCTGCTGTGCAACACTTCCGACTTCCTCGCCGTCGCCAGGCGAGCGCGGACGCACCGGCTGGTTCCACTGCGTGTGATCCGGCGTGACCGTCACGTCGTCCGGTCCCGGACGTTTGGAGGGCGTCGTGGAATTAGTGTCGAGGACCATCGGGCACCAGCCCAATGCCTTCGCGGCATCCTTCGTCTTGTCCCACGCATCGATGTCCAGCCAGCCGAGGACCTTTTGATCGCCATTGGTGAAGTAAAGGTCTTTGCGGTTGACGTTGAACATCAAATGGTGCGTGCCGCTGCACATCGGTACGCCCTCGAGCTTCTGGGCTTTCGGGTCCCACACCAGTGTGGTGTTTTTCGTTTGGCCCGGCATGGGGAAGTATTTGGCGAACTTGTTGGAAGGATCGGTGCAGTACGGCATTCTCTCAGGGTACGGCTGCGAGCCGGGGCGAGGCGCGCCGTAGCGTCCAAGATCCGTTACCCATAGGCGGGCGTGTTTGTCGACCATGGGATTGTGCGGGAAGGCATCCGGCTCCTTGTCGGCCGGCAGGAGTTCGACGCTCTTGTTGTAGTTCACCTTGAAGCCGAATTCGACGGTCTGGGGAGCGTTAGGCACCAGTGAGAAGACATAGCCCCACATCGACGCAACGCCATAGACCGGACCATGAGCATTGACGTTGGGGTCGTGGCGATCGGATCCCGACACATCGTGCGTGTAGCGGCCGTTTTGCCACTCGTAATGGGTCAGAACGAGATTGCGCTCGATGCCTTGCGGCCGCTGCGGCGCTTCTTTCGGAAGGGCGCCCTTCTCAATGCGCTGCGTCCAGTCGGCCCACATGGAAAGGCCGCGCACACGGCCAAACGCCGTCATGCCGTTCTGCATCGCGTTGGCGTGATCGGGACCATGATTACCGATGGCCTGGTCACCATCGCTGCGCTGCTTGGTAATCCGCTCCGCCCAGCCTTCTGGCGAGTTGTCGGCGAGATAGCGCGTCGCCGGCGTTCCCATCTGGTGACAGGTCTGGCAGTTGTTGCTCGCCTGCTGCAGCCAAACCTGCTGGGTCTTCATGCCGGGCGCAATGCCGTTGCCCTTTGGCCCGGTGCCCGGGAACTCGCTCTCGTCCGGAATCTTGATCAACGAGTACCAATAGTTCGGCGGATAGTATTGCGCGGCCGCTTTGGCGTCGGGCGCTATGACCGCAGTAAGGTTCATATTCTTGCCGGGCGAGCCATCGACGCGGGGCGAGTCGACGAGGCCGTAGCCGCGCACGAAGATCTGATACTTGGCGACCGGCAATTCGGGAAGGAAGAAGCGCCCCTGATCGTCGGTGACGACGGTCTTGATGAAGCGCGTCGGCAGATCGAGGGTTTCCGCGACTACCCACACACCGGCTTCGGGACCTTTGCTGCTGGTGACGACACCGCCGATGCCGTCGGCAGCGGTTGGAATGCCGGTGGCTGCCGCCATCGATTCCGCGGCAATACCGCTCGCGGCAATAAGGCACGAGCTAGCCAGCAACGCGCGCAGATATTTGGTAACTGTCATGGTGCTTTTCCTTCCCCAATAGTTTGCCCAATCGGTCAATCAAAAATGCTGAAGTTTCGTCCCCTCCGACCGACCGCGTGAAGGAAGCTAATATAGCTCATCGGCTCCCGAAGGCTGGCCGAAATCGAGCATATCGCGAGGATGCCCTCCGCGCGGCGCGCCGTGGTGAAAGGCAAAGTGGCCTCATAAAGTAGGCTGACGAAACGGCGAAGCGGGCAGCGCCTTCCCACACTCTAGAAGGGAACATTATATAAATATATACTACTATAGGTGGATCGCAGAAGACACCGACGGGGCCCCGAAGAGCCGGGCAACGATCTGGGGCGAGCCCCTGGCGATATGACGGACAACGCACGCGCCTTGCCCACATCTCAACACGGGCAGCAGCAACAATAAGGGTTGGCATTGATTGGAAATATGCCAAGGTGATTACCAAGAGAAGTGCACCGCAACTTCGCTGCCAGCCTGTCCAACAAACCGTGACTAGCTCAATGCTTGGCTGTCACGTAACCGATTGTTTGGATGGTGGCGATTCACGGTCCTTGATCAAATTGTAGAATAATTGGGGGGAACTATGACTATTTTGCCGTGCCTGAAGAACGCTACTACTCCGTACAGGAAGCCGCGCAGTTGGTTGATGATGTCGACGACGGCCATTTCGACGGTCTTCGCGCTCGCCGCTCTCGCACCAAGAGAAACCTTTGCGGCACAGCAGGCCGCGACGCAATCGGCGGACGTTGAGGAAGTCGTCGTCACCGGCTCGCGCGTCGTGCGCGACGGTTATGAAGCTCCGACGCCGGTCACGGTCATTGGCATAGAGGCCCTGCAAAACGGAGCGACTGCCAATATCTCAGACGCCATCGCCCAGATGCCCACGCTCGCAAACAGCGCGTCGCCGCAATCCGCCGCGATCAACCTTTCGACAGGCCAAGGGGGAGTGAACGGGCTGAACTTGCGCGGTGTAGGTGTCACACGCACCCTCGTGCTGCTCAATGGTCAGCGCACCGTCGGTTCGACCTTGGCCGGTGTGGTCGACGTCGGCGAGCTCCCACAGGGTCTCGTGCAACGCGTGGACATTGTCACCGGCGGCGCCTCGGCCGCTTACGGCTCCGACGCCCTCACAGGCGTCGTGAACTTCGTGCTCGATACGGAATACGAGGGCCTCAAGGGCGAGATTTCAGGCGGCATAACCGACTACGGGGACAATGCCAATTACAAGTTCGAAGCAACTTACGGCACATCCTTTGCCGGCGGCCGCGGGCATTTTCTGCTCAGCGGCGAAATGGTGGAGTACGATGGTATTTTGCAATGGTATCGTCCGTGGGCGAAAGCCGGCTGGGATTTCATCAACAATCCAGCCTTTGTGGCGGGCAACGGCCAGCCCTCCATCATCCTTTCCGACCGCGTCGGCCTCTCGAACGCAACGCCGGGCGGCCTCATCACAGCGGGTCCGCTGAAAGGAACGAGCTTCGGCCAAGCGGGCACAATCTCCAGGATCGTTTATGGCGATATCATCGCCGGAACGGTCATGCGCGGCGGAAGCTTTGAGACGATAGACCCCACCTTCACCCAAGGCGTGGCGGCAGTTCCCGAGGGCAACCGCCAGAGCGGTTTCACGCGTCTGAGCTACGATATCTCGGACAATACCAATGTCTACGCACAGGTGGGATGGGGGCATCAATTCAATTTCTCGGTGGGGGGGCCGCACTATTACCTCGGCAACCTCAGCATACGCACCGACAACGCCTACATTCCGGAGTCGCTGCGGCCAGCACTTCTGGCGGCGGGCCCAACATTTCTCATGGGTACCTTAAACGCTGACATGGGCCCCTGGCGCCCGCAGTTCGACCGGCGCACCTTGCGCTCGCTCGTTGGTATCGAGGGCGATTTCGATGCGCTCGAGACCGCCTGGTCATGGGATGCGCACTTTGGCTTCGGCGAGGCCTGGGGCACGTCGAGGGGAAAGAATTATCATGCTTTCCCGCGTTTCGCGGCGGCGGTCGATGCCGTCCGCGCGCCGAACGGCTCAATCGTCTGCCGTTCGACCCTCACCAGTCCCAAGGACGGCTGCATCCCCTACAACGTGTTCGGTATCGGGGTGAACAGTCCGGAGGCGATCGCTTACCAGGTTCGCAACGGGGATCCTTTCACCCACCAAAACCTCGAACAGACAAGCGCTGCGGTCAACTTCGCCGGCGATCCCTTCTCAACTTCTGCAGGCCCGGTCTCATTGGCGTTCGGTTACGAATACCGTCACGAGGATGGAGTCCAGACGTCAAATCCTGAAGAAATCGCAAATCGGACCTATTGGACCTTTGGGGCCGGGCTGCCGTTTGCGGGCGCGGTTACCGTGCACGATGTTTATGCCGAAACGGTGGTGCCGCTCGCGAAGGATGCGGCTTGGGCGCGCACGCTCGATCTCAATGCCGCCGTGCGTGGTACGAACTACTCAGTGTACGGCTGGGTCGCCACTTATAAGATCGGCGCGACTTACACGCCGGTCGACGATGTCCGTTTCCGCACCACATACTCACGCAACATCCGCAGTCCCACGCTGATCGACCTTTATACTGGCGGCACAACGTCGAGCGTATCCAACCGCGATCCGTTCAACAACAATGTCGATACGCCCTCGACCAATATCGGTACAGGCAATCCGAACTTGGTTGCTGAAAAGTCAAAGGACTTCAGCTTCGGCGTGGTCTATCAGCCGGCATGGCTCGAGGGTTTTAGCGCGTCCGCCGACTACTATCAAATTAAGGTCAAGGGTGCGATTGGCACGCCCGGCGGGCAGGCACTGCTCGACCTGTGTTTCCTCGGCAATCAGGCCGCTTGTGCGTCCATCACCCGCACCGGCAGTGGCGCAACGGCGAACATTATCATTCGCAACCAGCCGATCAATCTGGCAACTGAGGATGCTAAGGGGCTCGACTTCGAAGCCAGCTACCGCATGCCGGTCTCGGACTTATTTGAGGACGCGGGGGGCACGATCGTAGCGCGCGGCCTGGCCACTCATTATCTCAAATACGACACTTTAAGTGGCCTTCCTGGCGATCGGGTCGTCCACTTGGCCGGGGTCACTGGGGCAGCTTCGTTTAACGGTGCTGGTGGCGGAGGCGTGCCTTCGTGGCGTCTCACGGCGTCGCTTGACTATGCCAACGATCCTTTGACCACGGGCTTATCTTTCCGTTGGATTTCAGCGGGCAGGAACAATCCGCGATGGACCGAGTGTACGTCTGGTTGTCCAAACCCGTCAGGATCGTTCCTCACGGTCAACAACAACCGCGTCGCTTCCGCGTACTTCGTCGATTTCAATATTTCCTACAAGCTTGAGCTGGGCGATACGACCTCGAACGTCTTCTTCAACGTACAAAACGTCGCGAACGCCGATCCGCCGATTGTGGCGGCGGGTCCGGGCGGCACCGCCTGGTGGACCCCGGCCACGTCGCAGGGAGCCAACTTTGACACGCTTGGTCGAGTCTTCCGCACGGGCGTGCGATTCAAACTGTAACGTATGCGTAACTCCGGCTGGGTGGTCAGGAAACCATCCTGCCGGAGCGAAGCGCCATCAAACCGCTAGGCTGCAGCCAATCACGCCCTGATTAACTCAATGCCCGGCTTTACGAGACGAGACCCGAGTATGGCCCTAGTGGATCAAATCTAAGAAAGAGAATCCATTGGGGATTCCCTGACCGATACTGTCGTGCGAGTCTGGCGGATGCACCAGACAAAGCACGTTATCAAGCGACTGAGTGCCAAGTCCCGCGCGACGCTTGAGGGGGTATTGGCGGACCGCAAC
>CAMDRB010000134.1 GCA_945906455.1 Caenispirillum bisanense | reverse complement strand
GGCAGCTTCCGCGGCTTCAAGCCCCTGGTCGGTCTGGCCGGGCACACCAGCGGCTCGGCCTTTGGCTACGCCGGCTTCGCGCTGCCCTTTGTGCTCGGCGCCGACGACCGCTGGGAGATCGTCGCCGAAGGCGCGCTCGGCGCCTACCGCCAAGGCGCGAGCTCGCTCAATCTCGGTGGTACTTTCGAGTTCCACTTGGGTCTTGCCGCCAACTACGCCGTCAGCGACAACCGCCGTCTGGGCCTCGGCATCTATCACATCTCCAATGCCAATTTGCACGCCAAGAACCCGGGCGTGAATTCGATCCTCGCCACCTACACCTTCGCTTTCGCCGGGCGCTGATCAATCGGGATGATTCTCGCGCCCGACAAACGCTTTATCTTCATCCATGTGCCAAAAGCAGCCGGCACATCCATCAACAGCGCGCTGTCGATGCACGACGCTTTTTTCGGCGCGCGGGGCCTCTCGGCCCGAGAGGCCCTTGCCGAAAAAGCCGGATTGCCGCTGGCGGCTGCCGGCCTGACCAAACACGCGTCGGCAAAACAATTCATCGCCACATTGGGTCGCAGTACCTACAACGCCTACTACTGCTTCGGTTTTGTTCGCAATCCGTGGGATGTCGCGGTTTCGTGGTTCCACTACCGCCTGATCAACGCCGCGATCTCCGGCCACGCCGAAGCCGCCGCCGCCGGCACCTTTCAGAAATACGTCGTCCAGTGCCTGACCCGGTCCGATGGGCACCGCTTGGTCGGCTTGCAGTACCCCTACTTGGTCGATGACGCCGGCCAGCTGGCGGTGTCTTTCGTCGGCCGCTACGAGTCGCTGGAACGCGACTTTGCCTCGACGATCGCGCATCTGGGGATAACGACTTTGCCGCTCGATCACTTCAATCAGAGTTACCACGCGGCCTGGCCCGGGCTTTACACAACCGAGACCTTCGAAATCGTTCGTGCGCTTGTCGCCGTCGATGCTCAACTCTTTGGCTACGCCGCCGATGCCGCCGCTTACGGTATCCGCTAAGGTTCCCGGTTGCCGGCAGTCGCTCTAATCGTTTGATTTATATTAGTTTTGTGCCGAGATCCGGTGCCGCTCCTGGCGCGGCGGCATTTTTCCTGCAATCGCAAGTCTGCGGCCCGGCAGCCGTGCTGGCCGGTCACGGATAGCGGTCTAAGTCGTTGTCGGAAAGGGAATTTTCGTCTATTACTAAGGCTCATTGGCGGCTCGCATTGCAGTCCCGTTCCCCTGGGGGGCCCGTTCCGCTGGGGGGATAGCGAGCGCCCGATTTGGGACTTTAAGGACCTCACCCGTGGACGGCTCTTTCATCACCGGCGCAAACGCTACGTTTATCGCCGAGCTTTACGCCAGCTTTCTCAAGAACCCCGCCGCCGTGGACGCCAGCTGGGCGGCTTTCTTTAGTGAGCTTGCCGACGACGAGTCCGCGCTGCTCCGGGACCTCGAAGGCGCAAGCTGGGCGCCGTCCACCGCAGCGGTTATTGGTGTCGCCGATCCCGATGCCGCCTCGGAAAAGCCCGAGGGCAAGTCGGCGCCGGGTAAATCAAGCGGGGGCGATGCGCCGGCAAGTGCCGATAAAGCAGCACTTCGCAAACAAGCCGAGGATTCGATCCATGCGCTGCAGTTGATCCGCGCCTACCGCGCGCGCGGCCACGGTCTCGCCAATCTCGATCCGCTGGACAACGCGAAAAAGGCCGATCATCCGGAGCTGGATTACCGCAGCCATGGCTTCACCAAGGCCGATCTTGGCCGCGAGATTCACCTAGGCGGCATACTCGGTTTTGAACGCGCGACGTTGCAGCAGATTCTTGACATCTGCCGCCAGACCTATTGCGGCACGATCGGCGTCGAGTTCAATCATATCCAGCATCCCAAGCAACGCGACTGGCTCGTGCGCCGGTTCGAAAAAGATCGGATGGAGCCCAATTTCTCCAGCTACGGCAAGAAAGCGATCCTGGAACGGCTAACCGAGTCCGAAGGCTTCGAGCGGTTCCTGGGTATCAAATATACCGGCACCAAGCGGTTCGGGTTGGACGGCGGCGAGGCCGCCATTCCGGCGCTGGAACAGATCATCAAGCGCGGCGGTCAGCTCGGCGTGAAGCAGATCGTCATCGGCATGGCCCACCGTGGACGTCTCAATGTGCTTGTCAACGTCATGAACAAGCCCTTCAGCGCACTCTTCTCGGAATTTCAGGGCAACTCGTCGACTCCGGAAAGCGTTGAAGGTTCGGGTGACGTGAAATATCACCTTGGCACGTCGGCGGATCGTGAATTCGACGGCAACGTCGTGCATTTATCGCTGACCGCCAATCCGTCGCACTTGGAAGTGGTCGATCCGGTCGTGCTCGGCAAAGTCCGCGCCAAGCAAGAGCAACTGGGCGACGCCGGCCGCAAGCAGGTCATGGGCCTTCTCATCCACGGTGACGCGGCCTTTGCCGGCCAGGGCATCATCGCCGAGTGCTTCGGTTTCTCACAGATTGATGGTTACACCACCGGCGGCACGCTTCACTTTGTCATCAACAATCAGATCGGCTTCACCACGACGCCGCGTTACAGCCGCTCGGGCCTGTATTGCACCGATGTCGCCAAGATGGTTGAAGCGCCGATCTTTCACGTCAACGCCGACGATCCCGAAGCCGTAGTCTACTGCGCCCGCCTCGCCATGGAATTCCGCCAGGAATTCGGCGTCGATGTCGTGCTCGACATGGTCTGCTACCGCCGCTTCGGCCACAACGAAGGCGACGAGCCAAAGTTTACTCAGCCGTTGATGTACAAGACGATCGAAGGCCATCCCACAGTGCGCACGATCTATGCCAAGAAGCTCGTCCAGGAAGGCCTCTACACCGCCCAAGAAGCCGACCTGATGTCGAGCAAGTTCATGCACATGATGGAGGCTGACTTTGAATCGGCCTCCAGTTTCAAGCCCAATAAAGCCGACTGGCTTGAAGGCGCCTGGGCGGGACTTGCCCAGATGGGTGAGGAAGAAGAGTACCGCGACGACAAAACCGGCGCACCGCTGGATCTCCTCCAGGAGGTCGGCGCCGCCATTTGCCGAACACCCGACAACTGGGCGGTTAATCCCAAGGTTGCGCGCCAGCTAAAAGCCAAACGCGAGGCCATGGAAACCGGCAAGGACATCGACTGGGCCACCGCCGAGGCGCTTGCCTACGGATCGCTGGCGGTCGAAGGCAACGCCGTGCGGCTTTCCGGCCAAGACTGCGGTCGCGGCACCTTCTCCCAGCGCCATTCAGTGCTGGTCGATCAGAATACCGAGCAACGCTACGTTTTCCTCAATAACGTGCGGCCCGGCCAGCAGGCGCGCTTCGAGGTTATCGACAGCCCATTGTCCGAGCTTTCGGTCCTCGGGTTTGAGTACGGCTACAGCCTCGCCGACCCCAATACCCTGGTCCTGTGGGAGGCCCAGTTCGGCGACTTCTCCAACGCCGCTCAGATGATCATCGATCAGTTCATCAATTCCGGCGAGAGCAAGTGGTTGCGGTTGTGCGGCCTGGTCATGCTGCTGCCGCACGGCTTTGAAGGTCAGGGACCTGAGCATTCCTCGGCGCGGATGGAGCGGTACTTGCAGCTGTCCGCCCAGGATAACTGGCAGGTCTGCAACATCACCACGCCGGCGAACTATTTCCACGCTCTGCGCCGTCAAATGCGGCGCAATTTCCGCAAGCCCCTGGTCATCATGACGCCGAAGTCGCTGCTGCGGCACAAACGCTGCGTATCGACCCTTCAGGAAATGACCATCGACACCAACTTCCAGCGTATCTACGGCGAAACCGAGAAGGTCGCGGCGCCAGCAAAAATTCGCCGCATTGTCTGCTGTACCGGCAAAATCTATTACGACCTTCTGCAGGCGCGCGAGGAAAAGGGCGTGGACGACGTCGTCATCAGCCGCGTCGCGCAGATTTATCCCTGGCCCAAGGAAAGCCTGGCCCGCGAGTTTGTGAAATACAAAAACGCCGAGCTCGTCTGGTGCCAGGAAGAACCCGCCAACATGGGCTCATGGACCTTTGTCGACCGCCGCTTGGAATACGCCCTCGATGGCATCGACATCAAAGCCAAACGTCCGGTTTTCGCCGGCCGGCCACCGGCGGCGTCGCCGGCCACGGGCTTGATGAAGATCCACGTGCGCGAACAGAACCAGATATGCGAGTGGGCGCTCAATGCGCCGCTAGATCAAATTCCACAACCTTTCCGTCGCCTATCCAAGATCGGCAAGCTGGCCGCGGAATAGATCAACGGGCACGACGCGGCGCGCGGGGTGCTTACAACCAACGATGTCCGGAATACCGGATACTTTTTGAATTGAGGACGCAATGTCGAGCGAAATCAAAGTGCCCGCTTTGGGAGAATCCGTCAGCGAAGCCACGGTCGCGAAGTGGTTTAAGAAAGTCGGCGATGCGGTCGCCGTCGATGATCCACTGGTCGAACTGGAGACCGACAAGGTTACGGTCGAAGTCCGCGCCGACACGGCCGGCACCCTCGGAGAAATCGTTGCCGACACCGGTGCCGAAGTCGCCGTAGGTGCGGTTCTCGGCCTCATCGGAGCCGCGGGCGCGGGCGCGCCAGCCAAGAAGCCCGATGCCGCGAAGCCCGACGCCGCGAAGCCCGATGCCGCGAAGCCGGCACCCAAGGCCGAGCCGGCCAAAGCCGCACCGCCGCCACCGCCAAAGCCGGCTTCGCCGGCGCCTGCGGCGGCGCAGCCGTCGCTGCCTGCGGACTATCCGCTGGCGCCAGCCGTGCGCCGACTCGTCGATGAGCACGGCTTTGATCCGAAGAAGATCCCGGCTTCAGGAAAAAGTGGCCGCCTGACCAAGGCCGACGTGCTGGTTTATATCGCCTCCGGCCCCGACCGCGCGGTCAAGGCCGGCCCCGTCGATCGCGGCCCTCGCGAGGAGCGCGTCGAGATGACGCGGCTGCGCAAACGCATCGCCGAGCGCCTCAAAGAGGCGCAAAACACCGCCGCCATGTTGACGACGTTCAACGAGGCCGACATGTCGGCGGTCATGGCGCTCAGGACAAAATTCAAGGACGCCTTTGAAAAGAAACACGGCGTGAAGATGGGCTTCATGTCGTTCTTTGTGAAAGCCTGCGTCGCCGCATTGCAGGAGCTTCCCGCCCTCAATGCCGAGATTCAGGGCGACGAACTGGTTTACAAGAACTACTACGACGTCGGCGTTGCCGTCGGCACGCCGCAGGGCCTGGTTGTGCCCGTGGTGCGCGATTGCGATGCGAAATCCTACGCCGAGATCGAGGCCGAGATTTCCGGCCTCGGGCGTAAGGCCCGCGAAGGCAAACTGACCATCGAGGACATGACCGGTGGCGGCTTTACCATCACCAACGGCGGCATTTATGGTTCGATGCTGTCAACGCCGATTCTCAATGCACCGCAGTCGGGCATTCTCGGCATGCACAATATCAAGCAGCGCGCCGTGGTTCTGGACGACGGCAGCATCGTTTCAAGACCGATCATGTACCTGGCTTTATCCTATGACCACCGCATTGTCGACGGCCGCGAGGCTGTGACATTCTTGGTGCGCGTGAAAGAAGCCATCGAAGACCCCAGCCGCCTCCTGATCGAGACGTAATATCCCCCTCCGCCACCCTCGGGCGTGACCCGACGAAACGGGATGCGAATGTTAGAATCGGACCACTAGAGCGTGATCGCTCCACATTGAAGCATAGAACCCTCACCCCGGCCCCTCTCCCGCAAGGGCGGGAGAGGGAGGGACCCGCGAAGCGGGAGGGTGAGGGGCCTAACGCAATCGGCGCAATGATTTAAACTAAACAAATCCCGCTCTAGTCCTGCAACCCTGGGTCCTCGGGTCACGCCCGAGGACGACGATTGAGGAAACTCCCATGTCCGACACTTTCGACGTCATTGTCATCGGCGGCGGCCCCGGCGGTTACGTCTGCGCCATTCGCGCGGCGCAACTGGGTCTCAAGGCCGCTTGCATCGAAAGCCGAGGAGCATTGGGAGGCACCTGCACGAATGTCGGTTGCATTCCATCCAAAGCCCTTCTGCAGTCCTCGCATCTTTTCGACGAAGCCAATCACGCTTTTGCCGCTCACGGAATTAAAGTCGGCAAGGTCGAGATCGACCTCGCGACCATGATGGCGCGAAAAAACGACGTGGTGAAACAAACTACCGCCGGCATCGAATATCTGCTCAAGAAGAACAAGGTCACCTATATCAAGGGCTTCGGCCGGATCGCCAAGACCGCGCGTGATGCCCATCAGGTGGCGGTCAAGGGTCCCGACGGTAACGAGACCAATTACACAACCAAGTACGTTGTCCTTGCCACCGGCTCGGATGTCACGCCGCTGCCCGGCGTTACCATCGACGAAAAACAGGTGGTCTCTTCCACGGGCGCGCTGGTTTTGTCCAAGGTGCCCGCGAGCATGATCGTCATCGGCGCCGGCGTCATCGGGCTGGAGATGGGTTCGGTCTGGCGCCGACTGGGCACCGAAGTGACGGTCGTCGAATTCCTTGACGTCATTTTGCCGCCCATGGACGGCGAAGTTCGCAAGCAGATGCAACGCATTCTTGAAAAGCAGGGCATGAAGTTTAAGCTCGGTCAGAAAGTTACCTCTGCTAAGCCCGGCAAAGACGGGGTCGCGGTGACGATCGAGCCCGCCAAAGGTGGTGCCGGTGAGACCCTTTCGGCCGAAGTCGTGCTGGTGGCTATCGGCCGGCGGCCGTTCATCGCCGGGGCGGGCCTCGAGGCCGCGGGCGTGAAGATCTCCAATCGCGGCTTTGTCGAAGCCGACGAGAATTATCAAACCAACATTGAAGGCATATTCGCCATCGGCGACGTCATCGGTGGCCAGATGCTCGCGCACAAGGCCGAGGACGAAGGTGTTGCCTGCGCCGAAATTCTCGCGGGCCAACCCAGCCATATCAACTACGATGCCATCGCCGGAGTGGTTTATACTTGGCCCGAAGTCGCCGGCATCGGCAAGACCGAGGAACAGCTCAAAGACGCCGGCATCGCCTACAACGTCGGAAAATTCCCGTTCACCGCCAACGGCCGTGCCCGGGCAAATGGCGATACCGAGGGCTTCGCCAAGATCCTGGCCGATGCCAAGACCGACCGGGTGCTCGGCTGCCATATCGTCGGTCCGGCGGCGGGCGATCTGATCATGGAAGTCGCGGTCGCCATGGAATTCGGCGCTTCAAGCGAGGATATCGCCCGCACCTGTCATGCCCATCCGCAACTGGGCGAGACCGTCAAGGAAGCTGCGCTAGCAGCCGACAAGCGGGCGCTGCATATCTAGCGCATGATCGATACGCCATCCTGATGCGCACCCGCACGCCCACTGCCGCCGTCATCATTCCCGCTTACAACGCCGGCCCAACCATCGACCGCACGCTTGAAAGCGCGATCGCATCTTTGCGTTACTGCGTTGACGACCAGGGCCTTGGGGCCGAAATCGAAATCATTGTCGTCGACGATTGCTCGACCGACACGACGGCGGAGAAGGTCGCGACCTGGGCCGCGCGCGCGCCAGGGGGCGTTCAAGTGCGCCTCGTCCGCAATGCCGTCAATCGTGGCCCCGGCTTTTCCCGCAACGAAGGCGTCAGGCAATCAAGCGGCGTATTTCTTTTCTTCCTCGACGCCGATGACGTGTTTTATCCCAACCACATCCACACCTGCCTCAAGGAACTTTTGGCTGACGATTCGCTCGGCTATGTTTTCACCCGCATGAAGATCGATCTGCCCATGCACGGCGATTGGACGCGGTCGCTGGATGAAAGCTGCCCGATTAATTTCTGCGTGCGCCGGGTCTGGCACGATATGATTCAAGGCTTCGCCGAGGACGAGGACTTTCGGATCTATCGCACCGAGGACACGCTTTATCGCATGTGCCTGCCCCAGCCGCGCAATGGCGCCATGTTGGTTTTCACCCAGGTTTCATCGATGAAGACCAGCCGCGTGCCGTCAATCCGGCCTTGGTACTTTCGCCACTGCTCTCTACGGCGCGCGACCTTTGGTCTTTCTTGCTCGGAGGCGAACAA
>CAMDRB010000133.1 GCA_945906455.1 Caenispirillum bisanense | reverse complement strand
GCGAGCCGCGTGATCGCTCGTTGTCGGATATCCATTGAAAGGGGTCTTGCCATGACTGCTGGCCTCCAAACCCAGCAGTCAGCTTGAATCACAATTCAAGCATTCAGGGAATCCCCAGATTCAGTCAAACCGCAACACGCTCTAGGCGGCGGGACAGTGGGACAGCAGCGACGGGAAAGGGGCGGCATCGAGCATCGTAGAGAAAAGCATGCCATCGGACTTGTTCCGGGGGGTGGGAAAATCGTCGCCCTCACTCACCATGGTGCAAGGCTCGGCACGGTATAGCGGCAGGCGAGGGAGCCTAACTTGCGTTTATCGCAGGCGCTGACTCTCTCGCCCTTCCGCCATTTGGCGAATCCGGTTGCGGTCCATACGCCCTTCTTCTCGACCAAGAACACGCTTTGCCTTTCCTCAACGCCCGTCGCACTCACCATTTTGACCATCATTTCATGGCTGCCGGTGAGGCTACGCCGGCTCAATGGCACGCCCTTCAAGCGGCCCGGGACGACTTCGCGCAGCCCTTCAATCTGCCACACCGTATAGTTGGCGTGGGTCACCTCTAGGAGTTCAGTCCACGTCAGAGTCCATGGCCTGGTCCAGGCGTCGCCGATCAGCGTGCCGTCGCCCTTGTGCTGGCTGCCGTCGGCCTGGACCGTCAGCCCCACCAGCTTGCAGGTGGCGATCGACTTCTCGGAACACAGCCAGAAAGTTTTGGCGGCGCATTCGGGGCTCTCGCCGCTGCTGGTACAGGGCTTTTCGGTATCGGCGTCGGGATAGTCGGGCGGCTCGGCGGCCGAGGCCGGCAGGGTCGCGGCCACAAGCAACGCCATCAGCCCCCACCACCAGTTCCGGGCCTGAGTCATGCCCCGGTTATTGCTGACAAGGTATTGAAAGATATTCATATTTCCATAAAGCCCGAAGACGTGGTGTGCATCCTCAATTATCCGCAGGATTTCCCGGACATTCCACAAGCAAATGTGGTTTCTATTGGAAATTCGCTGCCGCGCTGCCGCGCCTAGATAAAGTGCCCTCATGCTTCTGCCCATCCGCGACGACAATCCGCACACCATCACGCCATTCGTGAACTACGGGCTGATCGTCGCCTGCGCGGCGGCATTTCTATGGCAACTATCGTTAGGCGCGAATGGTGACGCCGCGGTTGCCGTCTTCGGCTTCACCCCAGGTCATCTTTTTGCGAGTTCCGGGACCGATCCTCGGCTAACGGCCGTGCCGGCCTGGATAACCATTTTCACGTCAATGTTCCTCCACGGCGGCTGGATGCATTTTCTCGGCAACATGCTCTATCTGTGGATCTTCGGCGACAATATCGAGGCCTCCCTCGGTCATCGCCGTTACCTGTTCTTTTACATCGTCTGCGGGGTCGCTGCCGCGCTCGCGCAAGGCCTGTCGGCGCCGACGTCGGAAGTGCCGATGATCGGCGCCTCGGGCGCCATTGCCGGCGTGCTCGGCGCCTATCTGGTCCTGCATCCGCGCGCGAACATCAAGGTCTTTGTCTTCCTGATCATCATCACGACGATCAATATCCCGGCATTCATCGTGCTCGGCGTTTGGTTTGGCATGCAATTGATGAGTTCCGCCGCCGCCGATCCCGGCGCGCCCGGCGTGGCCTTCCTTGCGCATATCGGGGGCTTTATCGCCGGCGCGGTCTTGGTGTTCTTCTTCCGTCAGCGTGGTGTTCAGGTCTTCGAGCCGGCGCACAGCAAAGCTTTCGCGGTCGAGCGCCGTCCGTTGCGGCCGGGCCGTAGAGGCTCGATTCCTGATTCTGGCCCTGACTCTGGCCCTGATTCTGGCGGTCCCAATCAGCGCGGACCCTGGGGCTAGACCGGGTTGATTTTAGATTGATCCGGCGGTGACCCTAAATTATCCGACGGGTGATTCCGTCTCAAATCATCTCGCTCGTGCTATCACGGCTCCATCCCGGCGCGGGGATGGGCAGCGTCGTAGACCTTGGTTAGCCGCGCGGCATCGACCACGGTATAGCGCTGCGTCGTCGATAGCGAAGCGTGGCCAAGAAGCTCCTGAATGGTCCTCAAGTCGCCGCCCTGTGCCAGGAGATGGGTGGCGAAGCTATGTCGGAGGGCATGGGGCGTCGCGGTCTCCGCCAGTCCCAATACTGATCGCAACCGGCGAACCTGCCTTTGCATGACGCCGGGATTGAGGCCCTTGCCCCGCTTGCCGACGAATAACGGCGATTGCGGATCCGCGGCGAAGGGGCAGACCGCGCGATAGGCCTTGATGGCCTCGCGCACGACCGGCAGGACCGGAACGATGCGTTCCTTTCGGCCCTTGCCGACGACACGCATCGTATCGGCCTTTGGGATCGCGGCGCAGGTCAACGACAACGCCTCGCCGATGCGCAGCCCGCAGCCGTAAAGGAGGATCAACAGCGCGGTATCTCGTGCTGCGAGCCAGGGCTCGGTTTGCAGCGAGCCGGCTGTCGTGATCGCTTCCATGGCTTCGCGTTCATCCAATGCCTTGGGAACGGTCTTGGGTAGGCGCGGTGTTTTCACCGTCGTCACAGCTGGATTGCGCGCGCGATCGGTGCGCTCGAGAAATCTGAAGAAATTGCGCAAGGTCGACATGCCGCGCGCGATCGAGCTGCGTCCGATCCCGGCACGCGCGCGGTGGGCCAGGTAGCTGCGAAAGTCGGCTGGCCTCAGCGCCGCGAGGTCCGAAGTGTCGGCCTCAGCGCCCAAATGATCTGTAAGAAAGGTAAGGAAGGCCGCGAGGTCGCGCGCGTAGGCGTCGGTGGTATGGCGCGAGGCGCGCCGTTCAGCACTGAGCCACTTATGCCAATCATCGATAGCGCGCGTGAGCTCGCCGCGCGCGGCGTAGCGAATTGCCGTGGTGCCTAAAGTTTCAGTGCCCACCAGCGTCCTACGGCATATCGGGCGATGTGCCCCAGGAAAGCGATGAGTTCTGTGCCTTGGCCGGCCTCGAAGTGACCTGGGTTACGGCAGCCAACCGCAAATATACCGGCCGGCAGTCCTTCGCCTTCCAGCAGCGCGACCAGCGCGTCCGACCGCACGAGGCCCGCGGTGCTGCCGTAAAGGGCGGTCTCGCCCTCGGTATCGGAGCGGATGCGTGTGCTGGTTGCTCCGGCCATCAGCGTATCGACGCTGCCGGCGGCGAGCGCGCGGATCATGTGGCCGGCGGCCGGGGGAACCGCGTCGGTCTCGAACCCGATCGCCACGGCATCGACGCCGAGGTGAACCGGAAGGTCGTCATGCAAGACTTGCGCAAGCTCGCCAAAGTCGCGGGCATAGAGCAACGCCAGCGCGCATTCCATGGAACGCTCGACCAGCGACATATTGGAACGCGTGGTGTTGACCAAGGACGCACTGGAGGCTTTCAGGTCATCCACTTGACGGCGCAGGCGATCGACAACGAAGCGCTGCAGGTCGACGACGACGGTGTCGGTCTCGAACCGCGTCTCCGGCGCTATCGCCGTAAGTAATTCTGGATTGTTGAGAAGCAGGCGAGGATTGCGGCGCAGATAGGCGATGACGTCGACGTCGCGCAGGTCGATCTCGGGTACGGCGCCGGCGGCATCTTTGGCGCCCATTTTCTTGTTGTCGGCCATTTTCCCCTGCCCAGCGCTTCGGCCCGAACTCTGCCGAATGCGCTCTGTCATTCGCCGGGCCTAACGGATCGCCACCCCTAAAGAATGGCCCGCTTTAAAGGATCGCCACCCTTAAAGAATGGACTGCCCGGTCTTCGCCCAATCGTCCATGAATGCTTTTAGCCCTTTATCGGTTAACGGATGGTTGAACAATTGGCGGAGGATCGAAGGCGGCATGGTGGCGACATGGGCACCAATCTTGGCGGCCTCTACTACATGCATGGGGTGGCGGATCGAAGCCACCAATACCTCGGTATCGAACCCGTAATTGCCGTAGATCGTGCAAATATCGTTAATCAGCTCCATGCCATCGCTGCCGATGTCGTCGAGGCGGCCGACGAAGGGCGAGATGAAGGTGGCGCCCGCTTTGGCCGCCAAGAGCGCCTGTGCCGGCGAGAAGCACAGTGTCACGTTGACCATCGTGCCTGTGTCCGAGAGGGACTTGCAGGCCTTAAGGCCGTCGGGTGTCAGCGGCACTTTAATGGTGACATTGGCGGCGATTTTCTTGAGGACCGCGGCTTCCTTCATCATGGTCTCATAGTCGAGGGCCGTGACTTCCGCGCTCACGGGTCCGGGCACGATGGCGCAAATCTCCGCCACCAGATCGAGAAACTTTTTGCCTGATTTGGCCGCCAGCGACGGGTTGGTGGTCACGCCATCCACCATCCCGGTCGCGGCCAGGTCTTTGATCTCTTTGATATCGGTGGTGTCGATGAAGAATTTCATGGCGGGTACCGGTCCTGGGTGAGTAGCAAAAGGGCATGGCGAGTAAAAATGGGTCTTAGGCGATGCCCGAGCTGTTGCGTCGCGGCGGCGCGTGGGAAAGAGTGTAGACCATGACTTCCGTCCAATCCACGTCTAGCGGCGACGATCCAGCTACAGCATCCGCACGCCCGATTTTTAAGGAGGGCGAGCGCGTCGCTGTCCTGCTGCCGTTGCCGGTGGCGACGGCTTACGACTATCTGGTTCCAGAAGGCGCGGGTTTGGCTCCGGGCGACATTGTCGAGGTTCCGCTCGCGCGTCGCTTTGAAGTGGGCGTGGTCTGGGGTGCCGGCGAGGGCGACGTGCCGCCTGGAAAGTTGCGCGAAGTTATCCATAAGCTCGATCTTCCGCCGTTACCGGATGTTTTGCGGAAGTTCATAGATTGGGTCGCGGGCTATACGCTCCAGCCCGCCGGCGCGGTCTTGCGTATGACGTTGAACCCGGCGCGCCGCTGGCCTCAGCAAAAGGCGGCGACGGCGATTGTCGCCTCGGGCAAGTCCTTGGCGGATTGCGGCATGAAATCCACGCCGGGGCGGGCCAAGGTGCTCGAAGTGGCCTTGAGCCCGTTTGTATCCGCCGCGGCGCTGTCGCGGGAAGCGAAAGTCGGCGCCGGTGTTGTCCGCGATCTCATTGCCGGCGGCGCCTTGCGCATGATCGAGGCCGTTGCCGGCTCAGCCAACCCTGCGCCAAATCCCGACCACCACACGCCCAAGCTCGAACCGGCCCAGGAGCGGGCGGCCCTGGCGCTGGCTGTGCGAATCGAGCGCGGATTTTCCGTCACCTTGCTTGATGGCGTCACCGGCTCGGGTAAGACCGAAGTTTATCTGGAAGCCGTTGCTGCCGCTCTCAAGGCAGGTCGGCAGGTGCTGGTGCTGGTGCCTGAGATTGCGCTAACCACACAAGGTCTCGCGCGTTTTCTGCAGCGCTTTGGCGTTCCGCCGGCGGAGTGGCATTCCGACCTGACCACCAAGGCGCGCCGCGAGACTTGGCACGGCGCAGCGGCCGGCACAGCGCAAGTCGTGGTCGGCGCCCGTTCGGCCCTCTTCCTGCCCTTTCGCAACCTTGGCCTGATCGTCGTCGACGAAGAACATGATTCAGCTTTCAAACAGGAAGACGGCGTCATCTATCACGCCCGCGACATGGCGGTTGTGCGCGCACGCGAAGGCAACATCCCGATCATTTTGGCGTCGGCCACGCCGTCGCTGGAAACGGTCGTAAATGTTCGCAACAAGCGCTACGGAATTGTTCACCTGCCCGAACGCTTTGGTTCAGCCACGATGCCGCGCATCGGCATCATCGATATGCGCGCCCATCCACCCGAGAAGGGCCGCTGGGGCCGCGCTTGGTTGGCGCCGCCCCTGGTTACGGCCATTGATCAAACCCTGGCCGCCGGCGAACAGGTGCTCCTGTTTTTGAATCGTCGCGGCTATGCACCGCTGACGCTTTGCCGCGGCTGCGGCCATCGCCTCAACTGTCCGCGCTGTACGGCTTGGCTGGTGGAGCACCGCCTCACGCGCAGATTACAGTGTCACCACTGCGGATACGGCGCCCGTGTGCCCGAGACCTGCTCCGCCTGCGGCGCGGCGGATTCTTTTGTGCCCTGCGGTCCCGGTATCGAGCGCGTGGCTGAAGAGGCAGCGGCGCGCTGGCCCTTGGCCAATGTCCGGGCGGTATCGAGCGACGTGTTGGAAAGGCCGTCGTCGGTAGCCGAACTCATCGCCGACATCCTTGCGCGACGCATCGACATTCTCGTCGGCACGCAAGTGCTGGCCAAAGGCCACCACTTTCCCGGTCTCACGGTCGTCGGCGTCGTCGACGCCGATCTCGGGCTTTCGGGTTGGGATTTGCGCGCCGCCGAGCGCACACACCAACTTCTCCACCAGGTCGCGGGCCGCGCCGGTCGCGCCGACAGGCCGGGCCGCGTCTACCTGCAGACCCACGATCCCGCCCATCCGGTCATGCAAGCGCTGCTCTCAGGCGATGAAGCGAGCTTCATCGCCAGCGAAATCGCCGCGCGTCAATCGCTCGCCATGCCGCCCTTCGGCCGTCTCGCCGCCCTGATACTCTCCGGCCCCGACGAAACCGCCGTGATCGCCGCCGGCCGGGCGTTAGCCGCCGCGGCACCCAGGGGCGCCGACGTCGAGGTCTTGGGTCCGGCGCCGGCTGCCATGGCGCTCCTGCGGGGCCGCCATCGGCACCGGTTGCTTCTGAAGACCCGGCGCGATACGCCGCTACAGAGCTTGGTCCAGGACTGGCTGGCGCGAGTCAAAGTGCCCTCTTCGGTCCGCATCCAGGTCGACATTGACCCCTATAGTTTTTACTGAGCTCGACTCGACTTTCGCTACCGCCGACCGCATATTTTCCGGCGCATCCTTAATCCCTGGAAAGGAAAAATCCATGGCAGCCCCGGAATGGCACGATCTTGGCGATCTCGAAACCCTTCGCCAAAGCCCCCTGCAAGAAATCGTCATCGGTAAGACGCGTCTCGCGGTGTCGTGGCGCGACGGCAAGCTCGCCGTGATATCGGGCGCGTGCAATCACGTCGGTGGACCGCTCGGCCAGGGAATCCTCGAAGGCGACTACGTCGTCTGTCCGTGGCACCAGTGGCGATTTCATCGCGTCACCGGCAAAGGCGAGCCGGGCTTTGAGGAGGACGCCGTTCCGGCTTTCGCGACCAAGATCGAGAACGGCCGCGTCTATGTCGACCTTGCATCAGCGACCGAGCGCACGCGCAAAAAACACGCGCCCCACCCGTTGTCGCGGCCGATTGAACGCGCGCCGGGACCGGTGCGGGTCGTGGGCATTTCCACCACCGTCATGGACCGCGCCTATCCGCGCCCCAGCACGTCGGAACGTCTGCTCGAAGTATCGCTGGAAGAAGCACGAACGGCACAGGGCTGCGAAACCAAGCTGATTCGGCTCGATGAGTTGAAGTTCCGCCATTGCGAGGGTTTTTATTCCAAAAGTGCCCGGGCCTGCACTTGGCCCTGCTCGATTACCCAGATGGATCCGACCGACCAGATGGATCAGATCTACGAGGCCTTCGTCCATTGGGCCGACGTTATTCTGGTGGCCACGCCGATCCGCTGGGGATGCGCGAGCTCGCTCTATTACAAGATGGTCGAGCGCTGCAACACCATCCAGAATCAGGAGACCATCGGTGGTCGCGTGCTGCTCAAGAACAAGGTCGCGGCGTTCATCATCACCGGCGGCCAGGACAATGTTCAGGGCGTGGCCGGCCAGATGCTCACGTTCTTCGCCGAGATCGGCTGCCAGTTCCCCCAGCACCCTTTCATCGCCCACTCGCGCGGCTGGTCGGCCGAGGATATGGAGAACAACATCCGTTACGTCGAGGAGAGCAGCGAGCTCAAGGACGGCGCCCGGGGCCTGGCCCGGCGGTCCATCGACATGGCTAAACTGTTCACCTCGGGCCAGCATCCGGCCCTCGAACTGGTTCCGGGCGGCCGCAAGGCCCACCGCCTGAGCTTTACCGAGCCGAAGGCGCCCTAGAGCATCGCGCTTTTAATCGGGCGCATATCCGGCGGCTTTGAGATAGTTCCAGCATTCTTCCTGTGTATAGAGGTCGCAGATGTCGCCGATTGCTTTCCAGAGCGCGTCGATGGTTCTTGCGCCGATACGCCTAAGGTGAGCTTTG
>CAMDRB010000132.1 GCA_945906455.1 Caenispirillum bisanense | reverse complement strand
GCCGGCGTAACGGGCCAGACCAGCCCACAGAACGCCGCGAGGACAGAAAAACTCCTCCACCGCGATTGATCTTCCCCATCCGCACAACATTCGTGAGACTGCAAATGACCAAATTTGTCCCTCCTGCTACTTATTCAGACGTTCCCTAGCGTCGGATGAGCAGCGGAACCTTCTGTTCCGCTGCGCAAGAGCCGTCGCTATTTGTTCTTGTCGGGGCTCTTTCCCGGGTTCGGAATTTTCTCTTTGACGGTGGTGTTGGCATGATCGACCGCGTACCGTTTGGTCACGAATTCTCCCGACTTAACCAAATCATCGAGATCGAGGTTCAAAGCTGCTGCTAAGGCGCGAAGAGCGGCAACGCTGCCCGGTTTCTGTCCTCGCTCAATTTCCGAGATATAACGCAGGTCAACGCGGTGGCCGGATTTCGCGGACGCGTCCGATAGTTCCTTAAGCGTCATGCGGCGGTGCTTACGCCACACGCGCACGGGGTTTTGCCCTTCGATGAGTGACGTAACCACGCTCGCCGGCACGGCTTCTTCGCCACTAGAATGTTCCCATTCCAGCCGCGCTTCCAGTGCTTCCAGCCGTTCCTCAATGGCCGCAATCCGGCTGAGGGGAAGGCGTACCATCTTCTCGCTTTTGAGCTTAGCCTGATTGCCCACTACCACGATTCCCTTGATTTTTTGTCGTAGGCCTGGCCGCGCGGCAGAACAGCAAATACAAGCCAATGATCCAGATCGGTTCTTAGCAGCACGCGCCAGTTGCCGACCCGAATGCGGCCTATGCCCGTTTCGAGCAATTTGAAATCGCCACCTTGACCGGCGGAGAAGTCGAGCACCGCTTGATGAATCGCCGCCGCCCGTTTTGGCTGCATATTGAGGAGCGTCTTCTGGGCGGATCGTCGATACAGAACCGGCTTCATCGGGAAGTATTCTACTGATAGCAGAAACGGGACGTCAAGTTCAGCGTTCCGCTTGTAGTAGACGTTTTCGTTTATCTAGTTGCGGACCCGGGCGCTCGAAGCGTGTGGTTTTCACGACCCGAACTCGCAACCGTCACAACTACTCATAATATACATTATGCGACAATTAGATGTGGGAGGCTGGCTCATCTCGGCGCAATTCTGAGCCTTTACGGCCCTACGGCGCCTACCCGGCCCTGGCGATCACGTTGACGCTGGCGCCATCCGGAATGTCGGCGATCAGTCGATTGGCGG
The DNA here is from genome assembly GCA_945906455.1 of Caenispirillum bisanense. GTDB lineage: Bacteria > Pseudomonadota > Alphaproteobacteria > Rhodospirillales > Rhodospirillaceae > SHVO01. The sequence goes on along the minus strand of CAMDRB010000132.1, from coordinate 6,919 downwards.
CGTCGGTGACCGGGCTGGTCCCATCCAAATGGAAAAGCCGGTAGCCGGCTTGATCTAGGAGGCCGAGCAGTTCGCCGAGCGAACGCTCGCGCTCGGCCAGGCAATATGGGGCAAGCTCCATGAGGATTACCGGCTTGTGTTTCGCCAAGGTCTGGCGCGCGCCCCCCAGGACATGGCACTCGAAGCCGTCGACGTCGAGTTTGATGAAATCGACCCGGCCGATGCCCGCCGCAGCGACGTAATCATCGAGACGCTGGGCCTTGGCTGCGCTGGTCGATTCCGCCGCGCCGCCATGCTTGGCATGGAGGTCCGGGGCGGCGTCCAAGGGCCAACGCGAATAGACCGCTTCAGACCCAGCCTCGGGGTTATCCGTCAGCATCGATTGCGCGGCGACGACCCGCGCTGCGATCCCAGGATTGAGGGCCAAGTTTGCCTGTAACTTAGCGAAGGCATAATCCGTGGGCTCAAAAGCAAAGACTCGCCCGGCTTCGCCGACCATGCGCGCCATCGGCAGGGTGAGCGCGCCGATATTGGCGCCAATGTCGAGCACCGTGTCACCGGGCTTGATCAGCCGCCGACAGGCCGCCACGGTAATCGGCTCAAAGGCGCCCAGGAGATAAATCGAGAAATCGATGCCCTCGCCCAGATCCAGGCGCCAACGGAGTCCGCCGCGAACAAATTCGGCCACAGACCCTGCGCCCCGGAACCGCCGTAGGGCGCGGACGATCCTCGAGAGCGTCGCGGCAATAAAAATCTTAGTTTGAGTCTTCACGGATGGCCTTGGCTGTGGGCGGGAGTACCAACTTGGTACGGCTTTAATGGTAGGATTGGTTCTCGCCTATCCCTACTCCATAACTATCCTCAGGCGCAAAATGACATCGGCTCCGATCGACGAACTCCTGGCCATCATGGCGCGCCTGCGCGATCCCAAGGGCGGCTGCCCGTGGGACGTGGCGCAGACCTTTGCCAGCGTCGCGCCCTATACCATCGAGGAGGCCTTCGAGGTCGCCGACGCCATCGCCCGGTCCGACATGCCTGCCCTCAAGGATGAATTGGGCGACTTATTGCTGCAGGTGGTGTTCCACGCCCGCATGGCCGAGGAATCCGGCCTGTTCGGCTTCGCCGATGTGGTCGACGCCATCTGCCAAAAGATGACCCGCCGCCATCCCCACGTTTTTGGCAATACATCGGTCAAGGACGCCGCTGCCCAGACGGTGTCCTGGGAGAACATCAAAGCCGCCGAGCGCGCCGAGGCGGTTCTGGCGAACGGTGGTCCGCCGAGCGTCCTCGACGGCATTCCGGCGGGCATGCCGGCCATGAAACAGGCCGAAAAGCTGCAAAAGCGCGCCGCCCGTGTGGGCTTCGACTGGACCGAGGCCAAGGACGTGCTCGGCAAGATCAGGGAGGAACTGGAGGAAGTCGCGGCTGAATTCGAGCAAGCCGATGGCAGCGCCCGCTCCGAGCGCCTGACCGATGAAGTGGGCGATCTGCTGTTTGCTTGCGTAAACCTAGCGCGGAAGGCCAATATCGACCCAGGCATGGCGCTCAGGGGTACAAACCTGAAATTCGACCGCCGGTTTCGGCGCGTCGAGGCACTGCTGGCGACCCAGGGGCGTCGGCCGGTCGAGGCCACCCTGGCCGAGATGGAGACCCTTTGGATTCAGGCTAAGAACGAGGAGCGCGGGAATTAAAGTTGTTTCTGAGGTAACCTACGATAAGTGGCTGATACATAAATAAATTATTTGAGTCCTTCCGGTTCGGCCAGCGGCCAGCCATGGCCTTGCCCTGCCAATGGATCAGAAATCTATGCATGAGCTTCCTCTGTGCCGCCTTTCTCACCAGCTGTTTTGTCCCCGACCAGTACGAAGCCGAAATCCGCCTGACCAAGGATGGCAGCTACGGGATTACCTTTATTGGCATTCTGATTTACGCGCCGCTCTATGGGCAGATCGTGCGGGGCACCATCGACGAGGCTCATGCCCTCGAAAACGATCGCATGTTCAAAGAGCAGCTCGAGCGCGAGACCGCCTTTAAGGAGGTCGTGGGCCTTGGTAAGGGCCGCTACCGCGTGCGCTACGAGCTTGAGGGTCGCTTCACCGGCAAACACCAAAGCGTGACCTTCGTCACCCGCCAGACCCCGATTTTTCGCGTGCTCACGACCGAGAGCGGCAATGTCGTGGTCAACGGCTCCGGCAGGGGCAAGATGTACGCCAAGAATTTCGAGGAGCTTGGCATCAAGTCGCAAGGGTTGGTACGGATTGTCACCGATGCAACGGTCATCGAACAGAATGCGCAGTTCACCCGCGCGTCGGTCACGCCGGGGTTCACGACCTACGACTGGCGGCGCCGCGATCTAAATGATGCACCGCCCCACGTCGTCGCCAAACTCGCCGTCGACCCGCGCACGGGCGTACCGGCTTATGGGGGCTCCGGTGCGGCCAATGACCCGCCGGCCGCGAAGTAGAGATTAGCGAATCAATCGTCGGCCGTGCGATCGCCCCTTGAACGCCTGGACCCGGGAGCGCCCTCGTCCTGCTCTTGGCTGCCCTGCCCGGCGCCGGCGCCCGGCTGACGGAAGTTCGGTTGCTGAACATTTGGCTCAGGCGCTATGGCCTGGGGAGCTGGGCGCATCGGTTGTGGCTGAAACGCGGGTGCCTCGGCCGCCATCGGTGGCGGAACATAGCGCAAAACCGGCGCATCGATACTTCGGTCCTGGAACTGATTCCGGCGTCGCGTCTCGTCGTCGCCCGATCCCGGTTGGGCGTTCCCCGGTTGGGCGTTCCCGGGTTGAATCTGGCGGCGGGTGCGGAAGTTGTCGGCAGGGTCGCGGTTCGGCGACGTTGTCGTCTGCGGCGGGACGTCGGGCAGCGCCACCGGTGTCGGCAGCGACGGGGTCACATCGGGTAAATCCACTCCCGCCGCCAAGGGCGGGCTAAGGTCGGGCAACGCGCCCGGTAAAGACGACGCGCCCGGTTCACCAGGCTGCGTGCCGCGGTAACTTGGTCTGATGGGCTGGACCTGGTCGACTTGGCGGTCACCATTGCTGTTCGGGTCGTTGAGCTCCGGTCCCCGGGGGCGGCGGTTATTCGAGCCGGGTTGCGGCAAATTCACCACCTGCGGTGGATCCGGCTTCCTCCGCATATCGATCGCGCGGTCGAAGCGATCACCTCTCTGAACTCCGCGACGGTGATCGGGATCATGTCTCCAGACGCCGTTGTCGATCGGTCCGCGGCCGCGATTGTGGTGGGTGTAGCGCGGGACATCGATGATACGGATGCGCCGGTTGGGCCAATCCCAGCTGCTCCAGCCCCAGAACGGGCTGATGGATCCAAAGCTATAATAGATCCCTGAGGTGTAGGCATAACCGAGCGGCGGCGGGAAATACGCAGGCGGATAAGCAGAATAAGGCCACACGCCGTAACTCGTTCGCGGATCGTAAATCGGAACGTAAACGACCTGGGGATTGGCCGGCTCAATAATGATCTGCTTGTTGGCGACCGTCACCGCGCGCTGCGCATTGGAATTCAGTTGGTCGGCGGCCTTGGCTTCCAGGCGCAGCCGCTGCACGGCATCCATGACCTCGGTTTCTTGAGCCAGGAAGGCTTCGCCGAGCTTCGCTAACCAGACAAGGTCGGAGTCCAGCATCTTGAGAACGTGCGGGAATGCGGCCAAGGCCTTGACGCTGGGCTCCCAGTCCTGCCCCTCCAGCGCCCGCGCGAGATAATCGCCCTGTAGACCTTCGCTTTCAGGGCGAGAGGCCCAACGCGCGGCCTCGACAACTTCCAGCGGATAGGTCGCGGCCATTAGTATTTGCGACAAGAGCTGATCCGGATAAAGCGCGATGGGCGCGAGCAAGGCGTCGAGCTGCTGCAGCGTCGCAGGCAGCCTGTCGGCGGGCGGTAGCGATGGCGGCGCGACTGCCGGCGCTGGCGGCGGCGTGATCGGGCGCGCGACGACCGGCGGATCTACGACGCGTGCCGCGGTTTGGGTTGCGCGCACCGGCGGGGCGGATGCGGCGGCGACGGGTGGTAGGGGCTTCGGCGCGGGGCTTGCGGACGCGGGGCCTGAGGACGCGGGGCCTGAGGACGCGGGAGTCGGCTCAGCAATGGGCGCCGAAGGCACCGCAATTGCCGAAACCGGCGCCGGGACCGCGACGACTGGCGGCTTTGGCTGAAAGTTCGCAGCCAGCGCCACCGCCGTGGCGGCGGCGCCTAGAGCCATAAGTCCCAAGAGGTTTCTTATATTCACAGAGCAAATATCGACTATCAGTGCGGCAAAATGGTGGCGAAAGCGCGCCTTATGAGTTCCCGTGCAGGGTGTGGGCGGCGAGGATTGCCTGCCAAATTTTTTGGTTCGGCGCGCACAATATCCCGGCTTGATGCCGCGCCGCGGATGAATAGGCCTCGCCGGACAACAGGCGATTATATCCGCCGGCCTCCTCGTGAATCAGTAGCCCGGCCGCATGATCCCATGGCTTCAGGCGGCGAAAGCAAAGAACGTCCACGCGGCCGTCGGTCAGCGACCAGTAGTCGTGAGCCGCGCTCCCGAGGCGGACGACGCGGGCGAACTTGCCCTCGAGTCCGGCCATTTCGCGGTTGTAAAGGCCGGCGGTCAACGCGGCGAAACCATCACTTGACGGTAGCGCTACATGAACGCGTACGGGCCGCGAAGCTGCGCCCGACGACGGTTCGCGCTCTTCGATCCAGGCGCCACCCCCCTTCTCCGCCCAAAGCGTGCGATTGGCGACCGGGTCATGAATCCAACCCATGAGCGTTTCTCCCCGGCGGACCAGTGCGATCATGACCGCAAAGCGCGCATTGCCTTCGACAAAATTGGCGGTGCCGTCGATCGGATCGACGATCCACACTGGGCCATCTCCCTGCAACCGGTCGAGCACGCTGTCGTCGGCCGATGCGGCTTCCTCGCCGATGACAGTTGAACCGGGCAGCAAGCCGGGCAGGATCCGCGTCAGCGCCTGCTCGCTCTCAATATCGGCAATTGTCACGAGATCCCCGGGGCGGGTTTTGGAGCGCACATCGCCTTCTGCGAGTTTCTGATAGCGCGGCAAGATATGGGTCTCGGCCACGTCGCGCATGGCGGCAATCGTCGCCGTGCTGAGCTCTCGAGTATCCGGAAGACTCATTCTGCCGCGCGCTGCCAGACGAGTCCGCGCTTTTCCAAGCGGGCGGTGTCGGCCTCATCCAGAAGTACCGAGAACCGGGCTTCGCTGTCACCGTCCTCGCGTTCGAGGACTTCGCCGCGGCGGTACAGCCAGGCAATGGTTTCGCCGTCTTCGAGCCGGACGGTGACCTCCAAGGCCTTGCGGCGGCGCCCGAGCTCATCGTCGAGGAGGTTCAAGAGCCGGGGGATGCCTTGACCGGTCACGGCCGAAAGGGCCACTTGATCGGGACTGCGGGCGGTGATCTCCGCGGCGGCCAGCGCGGACTCCTCGCCGAGTAAATCAATCTTATTGAGCGCTTCGAGTAGGGGTCGATGGCTGTCGGCCTCAATGCCCAATTGTTTGAGAACATCCTCGACATCGCGCTTCTGGGCGTCACTTTCCAGATGAGCGATATCACGAACGTGGATGATCACGTCGGCCTCCAGAACTTCTTCCAGTGTCGCTCGAAACGCCGCAACCAGCTCAACCGGGAGATCCGAGACGAAGCCGACGGTATCGGAGAGAATGACCCTGCGCCCTGACGGCAGGCGCAACTGTCGCATAGTCGGATCAAGCGTCGCGAAGAGCTGGTCCATGGCGACGACGTCGGACTTGGTCAGGGCGTTGAAAAGCGTCGACTTGCCGGCGTTGGTATATCCGACCAAGGCGATAATCGGATAGGGGATGCGCCGTCGCGCCGTGCGGTGCAGGCCGCGCGTGCGCGTGACGGACGACAGCTCGTTCTTCAGGCGCGTGATGCGTTCGCCGATCAGGCGGCGGTCGATTTCGATCTGGGTTTCGCCCGGACCACCCAGGAAACCGAAACCGCCGCGCTGGCGCTCGAGGTGGGTCCAGCTTCGCACCAGTCGGCTCTTCTGGTAAGACAAGTGGGCCAGCTCGACCTGCAACTGGCCTTCACGGGTTCGGGCCCGCGCCCCAAAGATTTCAAGAATCAAGCCCGTGCGGTCGATGACTTTGGCGTTCCAGGCTTTCTCAAGATTGCGCTGCTGGCCTGGGGAAAGGTGGCCATCGACAATCGCCAGCTCGATCTTGTTTTCTGCAATGAAGTCGCCGAGCCGTGTCACGGTCCCCTCGCCCAAATAGGTCGCCGGGTTCGGCCGGGCCAGGCTCACGGTTTCCGCATGAAGGACGTTAAGTCCGATCGCGGCCGCCAAGCCTCGCGCCTCTTCCAGGCGTGAGCGCTCGTCCAGGCCACTGCCCTCCGCCGGCCGCCGTTTCGGGCGGGGATGAACGATGACAGTGGTCGTGGCGGCCTTGGATGTTTTGTGCAATTCAGTCCTGGAGCAGTTGCGTGAGAGCGGCGAACTTTATGAGGTCGCCTCGTCGTTCGCTCCGCCGGCTTCATCTTTAGGTTCGAACAATTGAACCGGCGAGGCCGGCATGACCGTCGAGATCGCGTGTTTATAGACCAATTGAGTGTGGCCATCGCGCCGCAGCAACATCGAGAAATTATCAAACCAGGTGACAATTCCCTGCAGCTTGACGCCGTTCACGAGGAACACAGTAACGGGAGTCTTATGTTTGCGGATGGCATTGAGGAAGACGTCTTGGACATTTTGGGCTTTTTCGGCGGGCATTGAGCGGCACCTGATCTTTGTTGTTATCGTTGCGGGCTTGGTCCCAAGATACAGTGCAGTCGCTGGACCGGAAAGGGGTCAACCACGTATCCTAGTGGATCGAATCTAACACTTGGTGCCCGCGTTTGACTGCGGCGATGATTTTGTTTGGGTCTTTGGT
>CAMDRB010000131.1 GCA_945906455.1 Caenispirillum bisanense | reverse complement strand
CCGCTTGGTTTCCGAATAAATCACCGGGATGACGACCAGGGTCAGTAGGGCCGATGAAACCATGCCGCCAATCATCGGCACGGCGATCCGGCTCATGACTTCCGATCCCGCACCGGTCGACCAGAGGATCGGGAGAAGCCCGGCTATGATGGCGGTGACGGTCATCATCTTCGGCCGCACGCGATCGACCGCCCCGGCCATGATGGCGGCAAATAGCGCCTCCGCATTCATTTGCCGACCTTCGCGCCGGTAACGGGCTTTCGCCTCTGTATAAGCGTTGTCGAGATAGAACAGCATCACCACCCCGGTCTCCGCCGCCACTCCGGCCAGGGCAATAAATCCGACGGCGACCGCCACGCTGAAATTGTATCCGAGTCCGTACATCAGCCAGAGTCCGCCGACCGCCGAAAACGGCAGCGACAGCATGACAATGAAGGTTTCCGTCAGGCGACGAAAGTTGAGGTAAAGCAGGAAGAAGATGATCGCGAGTGTGACCGGCACAACCACCCACAACCGTGCCTTGGCGCGCTCCAAATACTCGAATTGGCCGCTCCACTGAATGTAGACGCCGGATGGAAACGTGATGTTGTCCGCGACCGCTTTCTGGGCCACCGCGACATAACCACCCAAATCGCTGAGGCGGGTATCGACATAAATATAGGCCACGAGCTGCGCGTTCTCGGTGCGGATTGCCGGTGGGCCTTGCCCAATCGAGACGCCAGCGACTTCGCCGAGCGGTACCGTGCCGCCAGAGGGTAGATTAACACGAACCTCGGTGGCGATGGCCTCTGGATCGCTGCGCAGGTCACGCGGGTAGCGGACGTTGACGGTGTAGCGTTCCCGGCCTTGGACAACGGTTGTCACGGCCTCGCCACCAAGCGCCGCCGCGACCACCTCGTGCAGTTCGCCCACCCCGAGGCCGTAACGCGCCAGCGAGGCGCGATCCGGGTCGATCAAGAGGTAATAGCCGCCGGTGAGCCGTTCGGAAAAAGCGCTGGACGTGCCCGGGGTGGCTTTCAGGACTTTCTCGATCTCCGCCGCCGTGCGTTCGATGTCGGAAAGATTGCCGCCGTAGACCTTTACCCCGACCGGTGTGCGAATGCCGGTCGCCAGCATGTCGATGCGGGCCTTGATCGGCTGGGTCCAGGCATTGGTGACGCCGGGGAACTGCAGCGCTTGATCCATGTCCGCGATCAGCTTGTCCGCGGTTATCCCTGCGCGCCACTCGGCTTCGGGCTTCAGATTGATGATGGTCTCGAACATCTCAATTGGCGCCGGATCGGTCGCGGTCGCCGCGCGTCCGGCCTTGCCGAACACCGAGGCCACTTCGGGAAACGCCTTAATGATTTTATCTTGGGTCTGGAGAAGCTCGGCGGCCTTGGTGATCGACAATCCGGGCAAACTGACCGGCATATAGAACAGCGTGCCCTCGTTGAGTGTCGGCATGAACTCGCTGCCGATTCTCATCGCCGGATAGGCACTGACGGCAAGCGCGGTAAGCGCCAAGGCGACAATCGTTCCTTTGGCGTTGAGGGCCAAGGCCAGCACCGGGCGATAAGCCGCGATCAGCAGGCGGTTGAGGGGGTTGGCCGCCTCCGGCCTGATCTTTCCGCGAATCAGCAAGACCATCAAAGCCGGGACGACGGTCACCGACAAGATCGCCCCCGCCGCCATGGCGAAAGTCTTGGTGAAGGCCAAAGGCTTAAAAAGGCGGCCTTCCTGATCTTCCAGCGTGAAGATGGGCAGGAAAGAAACGGTAATGATCATCAGGCTGAAAAACAGCGAGGGACCGACCTCGGCCGCCGCCGCCACGACGGCATCGCGCCGCGATGTTCCGGGCTCGGCCCGTTCCAGGTGTTTGTGGGCGTTTTCGATCATGACGATGGCGGCATCCACCATCGCGCCGACGGCGATGGCGATGCCGCCCAGACTCATGATGTTGGAATTGAGTCCCAGCGCGCGCATCAGGATGAAGGCCGTCAGCACGCCGAGCGGCAGCATGAGGATGGCAACGAAAGCGCTGCGGAGATGGAAAAGAAATAGAATGCAAACCAGCGCAACGATGGCGCTTTCCTCCAAAAGTACCCGCCGCAATGTGGCTATCGCCCGGTCGATGAGATCCGAACGATCATAGACCGGCACAATGTTGACGCCCTTCGGCAGACTCGGGAGAATTTCGGCAATCCGCGCCTTAACGTTCGCGATGGTGGAAAGCGTATCCGCGCCATGGCGCTGAACCGCGATGCCGCCAACGGCTTCACCTTCGCCGTTCAATTCGGTGACACCGCGCCGCTCGTCCGGGCCGAACTCGATCCGCGCCACGTCACGCAAAGCTAACGGCGTGCCGTCCGCGGCACGCAGCGCGGCCAGCTCCAAATCGGCGATTGAACTTATATATCCGCGTCCACGGACCATGTATTCGGTCTCGGACATTTCCACGATCCGCGCGCCGACCTCGCCGTTGCTGGCGCGAATGGCGTTTTGCACATCCTTGAGAGTCAGACCGAAGGCCTGAAGGCGCATGGGGTCCGCCACCACCTGGTATTGCCGGACGAAGCCGCCCACGCCTGCCGCTTCGGCGATACCCTCGGCCTTGGCTACGGCATAGCGAACGTACCAGTCCTGCAATGTCCGCAACTCGGCGAGGGTTTGCTGGGCACCGACAACCGCATATTGATAGATCCAACCAACGCCGGTCGCGTCGGGGCCCAGTGAGGGCGCCACGCCCGCCGGCAAGCGCCGTGCAGCCGAGTTGAGGTATTCCAGGACTCGGCTTCGCGCCCAATAGATGTCGGTGCCATCGTCGAATATCACGTAGATGAAGGACGCGCCGAAGTATGAGAGCCCGCGGACGGCCTTTGTATTGGGTACGCTGAGCATCGCCGAGGCCAGCGGATAGGTCACTTGGTCCTCCACGACCTGCGGGGCTTGCCCGGCGAATTCCGTGTAAACGATGACCTGGGTATCGGAGAGGTCGGGAATCGCATCAAGCGGCGTGCGCGCGACCGCATACACGCCGGCGACCGTTATGGCGACCGCCAGCAGCCCGACTAGAACCAGATTCCGGGCCGACCAATGAATGATACTCGCGATCATGGCGCCCGCCCGGCCGCAGGAGCGTTGGTAAAGGATTGCAGAGCCGCCTTTAGATTGCTTTCGGCATCAATCAGGAATGCGGCGTTGACCACGACTGTTTCGCCTTCGCCGATGCCGCTCAGAATCGAGGTATAGCCGTTGGCACGGCTTCCGACGCTGACTTGGCGCGGCTCAAACAGACCGTCCGCCTTCGCGACAATCGCGACTTGCCGCGTGCCGCTATCGATGATCGCGGAGTCCGGAACAGCCACCGTCGCAACCGCCTCCCGCCCGCCGGCAAAGATCACGGTCGCGTACATTTCGGCCCGCAAGCGGCCGTCGGGGTTGGGCACGTCGATCCGCACATCGGCCGTGCGCGTTTGACGATCGATCTCCGGGGCGATAAATCCGACAACGCCGGTCAGGGGTGTCCCCGGCATGGCATTGACCGAGATCGCGACCTCGCCGCCCAGGCGGACGAGCACTAAATCCTGCTCGGGCACCTTGGCCACGACCCAAACGGCGCTGATATCGGCGATGCGGTAGAGCGTCTCACCGGGCATGAAGCGCTGACCCAAGACGGCGTTTTTTTCCATGACAAAGCCCGATGTCGGCGCGGTGAGCGTAAGCGTGCGCCGCGCTTGATCGGCCGCCGCGATTTGGCGTATCTGGCTGGGTGGGAGGCCCAAACTCTGCAGGCGTTCCAGAGCTCCATCGGCTATCGCGGCCGCGCCGCTGGTGGCCGGATCGGCGCTCATAGCCTTGCGCGCGAGAATGTATTCTTCCTGGGTCTGGACGAGTTCGGGACTGTAAATATCAACCAGCGGCTGACCCGCAACCACACTGAGGCCGCTGGCGCCGACGTGAACCCGCTCGATCCAGCCCTCGACGCGCGGCGAAACCACCGCGACGCGGGCTTCGTTAAGCTTGACCGCGCCGACCGCGTGAACCTCGCGCGCAATTTTTCTGAGGGTCGCCGCTTCGGTCCGAACACCGGTGCGCTGGGTTTTCGCTAGGTCGATCTTGACCGTGCCGGGAGGTCCCGCCGTTTCGTTTTCATAAACCGGGATGTAATCCATACCCATTGAATCTTTCTTGGGCGCCGGCGAGGTGTCCGGCGCGCCCATGGGATTGCGGTAGAAAAGAATCCGCCCCTTGCCGCCGGGCGCGCTGATCGCTTGGGGAGCGGGAACTCCGGAACTTGAGTTTCCGAACCAGTACCCGAGGCCGCCGGCGACAATGGCCGCGGCGGCGATGAACGCAAGTGTGACCTGGCTCATAGGCTTCCTCCGATCAATTTCTCGATTTCGGCGAGATAGCGCTGCTGGCTGACGTTGGCGTGCAGGTGTTCCAGTTTATTTTCCAGAACGTGCCGTTCAGCTTCGAGCACGACGCTCAAGCCCAGCCGGTTCTGCTGATAGCCCGCGATGGCGGACTCAAGAGCCAACTCGGTTTGAGGAATATGCGAGTCGTGCAAGACGGCGGCGATGCCGCGGGCTTCCTCGAGACTCCAGAACGCGGCCTCCAACTTGCCGCGGATATCGGCCTCGACCGCCTCGCGACGGCTACGGGCGGCGCCAAGCTCCGAGGTAGCGGCCCGGGCTTCGGCCTCCCTCAGCGTCCGGTTGAACGGAAGCTTGATGGAAACCATGGCCTCATAACCTTGCAAGCGGCGGGTCTGGTCGATGGCCGAAAAGCCGAGGGTCACGTTCGGGTACCAGCTCTTCTCGACCAGGGTGCGCGCACCAGACGCCGCGGATATCGCCGCATCCTCGGCTTTGAGGCCGGGGCTGGAGGCTTGTGCGCGGGCGAACAGCTTGGCGAGGTCGAGAACGTCGTCCGGCGGCGGCGGCGCGAGGACTTCAGGCGGCGCGAACGGCGCCGACAGCGGCCGGTTCAGGAGCGCGTTCAGCCGCGCAGCGGCGCGTCGTTTATCGGCGAGATGGTGGACAAGTTCGGATTCGAGGCGAGCGACTTCAATCTTGGCCATGATCGCCTCTTGCTGGCTGCCAAGGCCTCGCCCGTACCTGCGCTCGGCGACCTCGGCCAAGAGACCGAGGGTGCGCTTGATCTCTTCGGTGACGATCCCGGCCTCATGCGCGACGAAGTATTCGCTGAACACGGTCTTGACCGATGCGATCAAGTCCAGCTCGACATTTTTTCGCATTGCGAGCGTCTGATCGGCATTCGCTCCGGCAATGCTCTTGGCGAGATCACGTTTCCCCCACAGCGGAAACTCCTGCTCGACGCTGTACTCTATCCGGTTGAGTCGATCGGGCAGCGGCGAGCCGGACTTTCGGTCAATATCCCTGAACTCGACGCGAAAGGTAGGGTCCGGCAACGTGCCCGCACCATCCACCCGCGCCAGCGCCGCTTCGGCGCTCAAGGCGGCGGCGCTGAGTTCAGGACTGATGGCCTTGGCTTGCTCCACCAGAGCTTCAGCATTTGCGCCCAAATTGCTGGGTGCGGCGCCCACGGTTTGGGCTTGAGCGGCTGACGAAACCCCCATGAGTGAAATCCCCAGGAGTATTGAACACAGCATGAGGCGGGCTGATCCGATCCGAACAAAGGACATGACAGATGTATCCGTTGACCTGAGCCGTCATCACCCTGGCTTAGGGGAATGACGGCGTTGATGACAATCTGAGAGGCGGCTGATCCCGCGAGGGAGTCAGCCGATCATCGGCCCAAAGGCCGCAGGGTCAGGCGGTTGGAGGCGGGAACGGCGGGGGTCGATCGAAGGAGCGATGAACTTCGGCCGGCTGGAATGCGACTCTCGTCGAATTATTGCGAAAGCTCTCGGCAACCGATGTCGCCGCGATCGCGTGGCCCAGGCACGCGGCCAGGCAAGTGCCGGTTTTGCCGCACGGCATGGCGCTGCAATCGGAATCGTCCGGGCAATGGCAGTCCGATGCGACGTCGGTTTGAACGCGCAAACCGGCAAAAGATTGCACGCTGCCGATGGCCACCAGGACCATCGCCGTAACCAGGACGGCTGTCAAAATACGGCGCACAAATATCATGTCGGCAGCTTACCCTCCGGACAGGGAAAAAGCAAAGTCACGGTTGCGTTACCCGACGCTACTCCGGGATCATCCAGGGGAACAAATATTGCTGAGCGAGAACCAAGAGGCCCAGCAAGAAAGTCAAAACGATACTATGGACGAAGGTGCGCGCGAGCACTTCACCCTCCCGGCCCGTCAATCCGGTGGTCGAGGTGCCGGTGCAGATATTCTGGGGCGAGATCATCTTGCCCATCACCCCGCCCGATGAATTGGTCGCCGCCATCAGCACCGGGCTGAGATCCAATTGCCGCGCGGCGACGACTTGCAAGTTTCCGAACAGCGCATTGCCCGAAGTGTCACTGCCGGAAAGGAACACCGCGACCCAGCCGAGGAAGGCCGAGAGCAGCGGGAAGAAAATTCCCGCCGAGGCCACGCCCACGCCCAAGGTATAGGTCATGCCGGAATAATTCATCAGATAGGCGAGGCCGATAATCAAAGCCACCGTCAGGATCGCGACGCGGATCTGGCGGAAGGTATCGCCCATGGCGCGGAAGAACATCGCCGGTCCGATCTTAAACGCGCCGGCCATAAGCACCGCGGCAACTAAAATCGCGGTGCCCGTGGCCAGGGGCTGGAAGACCCAGATGGCGGCGTAGGGCTGATTATAGAGCGTGATAAAAATCTGTTCGTGCAGCCCCGGCCATGGAATGCGCTTCTGGCCCAAAAGGTTGACCCCGAAGGTCGTCCAGGCGGTCACGACACCGGCGAGCAGCACCCAGGGGATCCAGCCTTGCCATGGCGAGATTGGCGGCGATACGCTAGAGGCTCCTGCCGTGGTGTTGCTTGGCAAACTCAAGGCAAAGGCCGGGTCGGGCGCGGGACGCCAAACTTTCAAGAACAGGGTTGTCGCCACCAGCGAAACCAACGCCGACATGACATCGGTCAGTTCGTAGCCGATATAATTCGATGTCACGAATTGGGCCAGGGCGAAGCTGCCGCCGGCCACCGTCAGCACCGGCCACAGCGCGCGTACCGATTTCTTGCCGCCATACAGCGCAATGACATAGAACGGCAGCAGCATGGCTAGAAACGGAAGCTGCCGGCCGATCATCGCGCCTAAGGCCTCGTTGGGAAGCTGCGTCACCGCGCCTAAGGCGGTCACTGGGGTGCCCAGGGCCCCGAAGGCGACCGGGGCGGTGTTGAAGATGAGCGTGAAGACCAGCGCGTCGAGAGCGGGAAAACCCAGGGCAATCAGAAGCGCCGCGGTGATCGCGACCGGTGTGCCGAAACCGGCCACACCTTCGAGAAGAGCGCCGAAACAAAAACCGATGACCACCAGGACAATGCGCCGGTCGTTGGGCAGATTGGCGATCACCCAGGCGCGGAAGGCATCGAAACGCCCGCTGGCGACCGCGAGATTGTAAAGCACCAGGGCGTTGAAGACGATCCACATCACCGGCCACAGGGCAAAGGTGGCGCCGGCGGCGGTGCTGTTGAGCGCGAGGCCCAGCGGCAGTTTCCACACCAGGACCGCGATCGCGAGGGCAGTGAGCAGCCCGGCGAGCGAGGCCTGCCAGGCCGGACGGCGCGCGACCCCCAGCAGATAGAGAACAACGGCGATTGGAATCGCCGCCACTAAAAATGACAGTGCTAAGCTTTCGCCCACCGGCGTCGTGAGTTGATTGAACACCAACGGCCTCCCCTTGCAATTGCGTCCGATACGGCGGCGCACCCCACCCATGGCGCGCCAGCCGCCCGGACAGTACCATCGAAAGTCCGTGGGGTCGCCTAGTGAACTTTCCGGCGCCTCGATTCACCAAAGATTCATCATTCTGCGCCATGGTCCACCCTCAGTCATGGGCCAACCTGCCATGGAAAGTATTGACCACTTTTTCGAACTCTACGAACGGCTGATGCCGGAGTGGTTCGGCGACGCCTTCGTCGCAGCGGTCTTGGTCGGACTTCCCCTCCTAGTGGATCAAATCTAAGAAAGAGAATCCATTGGGGGTTCCTTGACCGATACTGTCGTGCGAGTCTGGCGGATGCACCAGACAAAGCACGTTATCAAGCGACTGAGTGCCAAGTCCCGCGCGACGCTTGAGGGGGTATTGGCGGACCGCAACAGCCCGCAGAAGTACGTATGGCGCTCCCAGATCGTTCTT
>CAMDRB010000130.1 GCA_945906455.1 Caenispirillum bisanense | reverse complement strand
CGATGGCGGCCAGGACGGCGACGCTCACCAGCCCCTGGCGCTTCTTGCCGATGCGCCCGTCCATGCGGGCGAATTCCATGCCCATGACCACGGCGATCGCCGCCACGAGAATATGGAAATAGGGTTTTTCGAAATAGACCAGCGCCAGGAACAGGGGCGCGAGCACCACGCCCGAGGCGATACGGGTCCAGAGCACGGGTGAAGGACGCTACTTGGTCACGGCGCCGTAGCGGCGCTCGCGGCTACGGTAGATTGCAAGCGCGGCCTCGAGTTCGGCATGACCAAAGTCGGGCCACAGCGTGTCGGTGAAAACCAACTCGCTATAGGCCAGTTGCCAGAGCAGGAAGTTGCTGATGCGCTGTTCCCCGGACGTCCGGATCAGGAGATCGGGATCGGGCGTGCCGGCGGTGAACAGCCGACGCGCAAAGGTTTCCTCGCAAATGGCTTCGGGAGCGAGGCGTCCGTCCGCGCATTCCCGAGCCAGGTCCTGCGCGGCCGCTACGATCTCCTGGCGGCCGCCGTAACTGAGGGCGATGGTCAATACCATCTTCATGTTCGCCGCGGTTCGCGCCTCGGCGTTTTCAATCAACGCGACGGTATCGGGGGGCAACCGCTTACGGTCGCCGATAACATTCAAGCGAATCCCGTTCGCGACCAACTCGGCGATATCGTTCTCGAGATAAAATCTCAACAGGCCAAGAAGGTCGCGGATCTCGCTTTCCGGTCGCTGCCAGTTTTCCGACGAAAAGCCGAAAAGCGTAAGGTAGGAAATCCCCAAGCTGCCGGCGCTGTTGACCACACGCTTGACGGCGTCGGCGCCGCGTTTGTGACCTGCCGTGCGCGGCAGACCGCGCGCCTTCGCCCAGCGGCCATTGCCGTCCATAATGATGGCCACATGGACCGGCCCTTCGCCTGCGTAGCCCGCGACATTTTCAAATGGCTGGAGCGGAATTGCGCGCATCAGACCTGCGTGATCTCGGTTTCTTTGGTCGTAAGGGCCTCGTCCACCTTGGCGATAAACTGATCGGTCATTTTCTGGACTTCATCGCTGTGCTTGCGATGATCGTCCTGGGAGATATCGCCGTCCTTTTCCATTTTCTTCAGCGCTTCGTTGCCGTCGCGACGGACGTTGCGAATGGCCACGCGCGCATGTTCGGCGTACTTATGCGCGACCTTTGAGAGTTCGGCACGGCGTTCGGCGGTCAGCGGCGGGATTGGCACCCTGATCAGCGTGCCATCGGCCATGGGATTGAGCCCGAGATTGGCGTCGCGGATGGCCTTTTCAACGGCCTTGGCGAGCCCCTTGTCCCACACCGAGACCGACAAGAGCCGCGGCTCGGGCACAGAAACACTGGCAACTTGATTGAGGGGCATCTTGGAGCCGTAGGCATCGACCACCACCGGCTCCAGGAGCCCGGTCGTAGCGCGGCCGGTTCGCAGGCCGCCGAATTCCTTTTTGACGTGGTCGAGGCTCACGACCATTTTGTGTTCCAAGTCTTTTTTTAGCGCCTGATAGTTCTCGCTCATAACACCCTCGCCCCTCTTACGGTCGAACTCGAAGCCGGCTTCGACCCCCTACATTTGTTGTCACGCCGCCGCACCCGAGATCAGCGTGAACATTCCTTTGCCCTCCAGCACCCGGACCACGGAATTCTCGTCGTGCATGTTGAATACGACGATCGGCAAGCGGTTCTCTCGCGCGAGCGCGATCGCCGCAGTGTCCATGACCTTGAGATCGTCGCCGATGACTTTGTCAAAAGTCAGGCGGTCGTAGCGTTTGGCACCCTTTTTCACCTTGGGGTCGGCGTCATAGACACCGTCAACCTGGGTTGCCTTAAGCAGGGCGTCGCAGTTCATTTCAACGGCCCTAAGGGCGGCGGCGGTATCGGTGGTAAAGAACGGATTGCCGGTGCCGGCGGCAAAAATAACCACACGCCCCTTCTCCATGTGACGGACGGCGCGGCGCCGGATATAGGGCTCACAGACTTGCGACATAGCAATGGCCGACTGAACGCGGGTCGGCACATCAATGGCCTCGAGGGCATTTTGCACGGCGAGCGCGTTTATGACGGTCGCCAACATGCCCATATAGTCGGCGGTCGTGCGATCCATTCCCTTGGCCGCGTTCGAAACGCCGCGGAAAATATTGCCGCCGCCGATGACCACGCAGATTTGCCGGCCGGTCGCGGTGACCGATTTGACATCGCGCGCCAGCTTGAGGACAGTTTCACCGTGCAAGCCGTACTCGCCGGGGCCCATGAGGCCCTCGCCGGATACCTTCAGGAGCACGCGTCGGTAAGGCAAGTCTTGAGCCATTGGCTACCCCAGCACAAAAATTCCGCGCCTCACGCACGCCTTACCTAAGGCCAGGCCCCTAAACCTATGAAAAAAGGACGGTTTTGCCGTCCCTTTTACAGTCTTGGGTAAAGCCGGTTGCGGCGCGGCAATCATCATATACCAAACCAACGCCTCGGGAACCGTCAGAAAGCATTATGCCCGTTTGCCGGTTAAGCCCGTTTGCCGGTTAAGCTCTTGTGCCGGATACCGCCGCCACTTCCGCCGCGAAGTCTTTGGTGTCCCTTTGGATGCCCTCGCCGAGCGCAAAGCGGACAAAGCCGGCCAGCTTAATCGGGGCGCCGATCTCCTTGGCGGCCTTTTCGACGGCCTGCGCGACCTTGGTCTTGTCGTCCATAATATAGGCCTGCTCGAGCATCACAACTTCCTCGTAATACTTCCGCACACGGCCCACGACCATCTTTTCGACGATTTCGGGCGGCTTGCCGGAGGCCGTCGCCTGATCGCGGTAGATCGCCTTCTCGCGCTCTAAGCTCGTGTTATCGACGTCGGCCGTGGACGCGAACTGGGGGTTGGCGGCAGCGACGTGCATGGCCAGCTGTTTTCCAAACGCTGCGAGCTGATCCTTGTTGCCGGTGGACTCAAGGGCCACCAGCACACCGATCTTGCCCATCCCCGGTTTCACCGCGGTATGGATGTAGGAGGCGACGACACCCTGACCGACACTGAGATAGGCCGCGCGTCGAATATTCATATTCTCGCCGACGGTCGCTATCAGATGCGTCAACTGCTCGGCAACGTTGCGGCTTGCACCGGGGAAGGCCAACGACTTGAGTTTCTCAGCATCGCCCTTCGCGGCCAGGGTCAGCTGGCTCGAGGCCTCGACAAACGCCTGGAATGTTTCGTTGCGGGCAACGAAATCGGTCTCGGCGTTGACTTCCAGCACCGCGCCGGCCGTGCCCTCGGTCGCCACGCCGACCAATCCTTCGGCCGCCACGCGGCCTGACTTCTTCGCAGCCGACGACAGGCCCTTTTTACGCAGCCAATCGATCGCCGGTTCAAGTTCGCCGTTGGTCTCGCTGAGCGCGGTCTTGCAGTCCATCATGCCCGCGCCGGTTTTTTCGCGCAGGTCCTTTACGAGTTGAGCGGTGATCTGAGCCATGGTTGTCCTCTTAAGAGTTTCCTCTTGCGTCACGATGCAGCGGGCGCCGCCCGGTTGCCAGGAATGGCGCCGCTGCCTATTGAATTGCGAAAAGAACCGCGGTGGCTTAAGAAGCGACCGCTTAAGAAGCGGCCGCTTAAGAAGCGACCGTCTCTTCGCCGGCGGCGGCGCCTTCGGTCGCCTTGGGGCTGCGGGCCCGGCTGCGGGACTTCTTGACCACCACCTCGGTCTTGCCTTCGCTGTCAGGAGCCGCAGCGACTTCGCTTTCCGCCGGAAGGTCTTCGACCGGCGCGCGTTCGGCCGCACCGATATCAACGCCGGACGATTTCATCTCGTCCTTGATACCGGTGAGCACGGTATTGGCCACCAATTCGCAGTACATCTTGATGGCGCGGATGGCGTCGTCGTTACCCGGAACCGGGTAGGTGATTCCAGCCGGATCGGAGTTGCTGTCCAGCACCGCCACAACCGGGATGTTCAACACCTTGGCCTCGGCGACCGCGATGGCTTCCTTGTTCGTGTCGATGACGAACAGGATGTCGGGCAGGCCGCCCATGTCCTTAATTCCGCCCAGCGAGCGGTTGAGCTTGGCCTGATCGCGCACGAGGGTGAGCTGTTCCTTCTTGGTCAGGCCGGCGAGCTGCTGCTCGTTGGCAAGCCGCGATTCCAAATCCTTCAAGCGCTTGATCGAATGGGACACGGTCTTCCAGTTGGTGAGCGTGCCGCCCAGCCAGCGGTGATTGACGTAGTACTGGCCGCAACGCTCGGCATATTCTTTCACCAGATCCTGCGCTTGGCGCTTGGTGCCGACGAACAGCACGCGACCGCCGGCGGCGGTGACGTCGTGAACCGCCTGCATGGCGCGCTGGAGCAAAGGCACGCTCTGCTGCAAATCGATGATGTGAACCCCGTCACGTACCCCGAACAGGTACGATTTCATTTTGGGGTTCCAGCGACGGGTGCTGTGGCCAAAGTGGCAACCAGCTTCGATGAGCTGGCGCATAGAAAAAGACGGCAGTGGTTGTGCCATGGGGTCCTCTGTTCTCCGGTTGTGCCGCCGCGGAAGGTGACCCAGCTTTCAGCCTAAAGGCGTCGGCGGGACCGGATGGACGATCGGAACTCCCGAAGCGCCCTCATCCGCGTGTGGAATGGGCCGGTTTCTAAGGGGTTATGGGGGGAAAGGCAAGGATTCGCTGGGACAGGGTCGCCCGGCTGGATCAGAACTCCCGGATCTCGGCGACTCCAGGCACATTCTTCAAGCCCGCCAAGGTCTTGGCCTGGATGGCATAGGTCCCGGGCAAAGCCACCTCGACGATCTGGCCTTTGGCGCGCGTGACCAAGACGATGCGGCCTTTGCCGCGGCCGTCGGCGGCGATCAGTTCGCGGAGTTCTCCCACAGGGATGCCGGGGGCGAGCTTGATCTTCAGATTGCGCACGCGCGCCGCCAGGACCTTCTCGAGCGAGTCCACCCGGTTCGCCAGCAAACGGACTTTGCCCTCCTCCAATTGAGCGTCGAGGGTCAGCAAGACCGGCGCGCCGGAGTCGAGAAGGTCACGCGCGGCCGTGAGCGCTTCGGAGAACATCATGACTTCGAAAGTGCCGGTGTCGTCGGATAGGGCGACAAAGGCATACTTGTTGCCGCGTTTGCCAACGCGTTCACGCTTGGAGACCACGGTGCCGGCCATCTTGATCGGCGTCGTGCAATCCTGGGCGTTGAGCGCCGGCACGTCCCTCGCCTTGACGACCTTCAAAGCCTCAAGCGTACCCGCGTAAGCGTCCAGGGGATGGGCTGAGAGATAGAAACCGATGGCATCGAACTCATGGCTCAAGCGCTCCATGGGGCGCCAGTCGGGCAGCTTCGGCAGTGTCAGCTTGTTGGATGTCTGGTCGCTACCGAACAAGCTTACTTGTTTCGAGGCGCGGTCGCTGGCGTTGTGCTGCGCGTGACGCAGGATGGCTTCGACACTTTCCAGCACCTCGGCGCGGTTGGCATGGAGGCTGTCGAGCGCGCCCGACTTCACCAGGTTTTCCAATAACCGCTTGTTGATCACCGAGCCGTCGACGCGGCTCGCGAAATCCGTCAGGTTCTTGAAGGGGCCACCCTTGCCGCGCGCCGCGACCAGGGCCTCCATGGCGCCGACGCCGACATTCTTCACCGCCGGAAGGGCATAACGGATGGCGCCGTCCTCGACGGTGAAGGTGACATCAGATTTGTTCACGTCGGGCGGCAAGATCGGGATGTTGAGCCGGGTCAGTTCGCTGCCGAACGCAGCCAACTTGTCGGTGTTGTGCATGTCGAGCGTCATGGACGCCGCCATGAATTCAACTGGGTAGTTGGCTTTTAAATAGGCAGTTTGATAGGCGATCAACGCATAACCGGCGGCGTGCGCCTTGGGAAAGCCGTAGCCCGCGAATTTGTCGATGGTATCGAAAATATCCGACGCCCTCTCGCGGGCAAGGCCGCGCGCGGAGGCGCCGTCGATGAAACCCGCGCGCTGGGCGTCCATTTCCGACTGAATCTTCTTGCCCATGGCGCGGCGCAACAGGTCGGCGCCGCCGAGGCTGTAGCCCGCCAGGATCTGCGCGGCCTGCATGACATTTTCCTGGTAGACCATGATCCCGTAAGTTTCCTTCAGGATCGGCTCCAAGGACGGATGCATGTAATCGATCGGCTCACGGCCGTGTTTGCGGTTGACGAAGCTTTCGATGTTATCCATGGGACCGGGGCGGTAGAGCGCCACCACGGCGATCAAGTCCTCGAATACGTCGGGCTTCAATTTGCGCAGCACGTCGCGCATGCCGGTGCTTTCAAACTGAAACACGCCGGCGGTATCGGCGCGCATCAGCAGGGCAAAGGTCGGCGGGTCGTCCAAAGGCAAGGTGGCAAGATCGAGCTCAACGCCGCGCTGTTTGAGCAGCTTCAAGGCCCGGTCGAGCACGGTCAGGGTCTTAAGGCCGAGAAAGTCAAACTTCACCAGCCCCGCCTGCTCCACCCATTTCATGTTGAATTGCGTGACCGGCATGTCCGAACCGGGATCGCGGTAGAGCGGCACCAATTGATCCAGCGGGCGGTCGCCGATCACCAGACCGGCGGCGTGGGTGGAGGCGTGGGCGTAAAGCCCTTCGAGCTTGAGCGAGATATCGAGCAGGTGCCGGACGTTATCATCGGCATCGCGCAAGTGCTGCAATTCCGGCTCGGACTCGATGGCTTCTTTGAGCGAAACCGGATTGGCCGGATTCATCGGCACGAGTTTGCAGATCTTGTCGACGTAACCGAGCGGAATTTCCAGCACGCGGCCGACGCCGCGCAGGACCGCGCGCGCCTGCAGCTTTCCGAAGGTGATGATCTGCGCGACCCGGTCGCGACCGTATTCGCGCTGAACGTATTGAATGACTTCGCCGCGCCGGTCCTGGCAGAAATCGATGTCGAAGTCCGGCATCGATACGCGCTCGGGATTCATGAAGCGCTCGAACAGCAGATTGAAGCGCAAGGGGTCGATGTCGGTGATGGTCAAGACCCAGGCCACCACCGAGCCGGCGCCGGAACCGCGGCCGGGGCCGACGGGAATTCCCTGTTCCTTCGCCCACTGGATGAAGTCGGCGACGATCATGAAATAGCCGGCAAAGCCCATCTTCACGATCATCGTGATCTCGTATTCAAGCCGTTCGCGGTAAGGCTTGGCGGCCTGCGCACGCTCATCGTCGTTCATGCCCGGCTTATAGACATGGGTCTCAAGGCGACCACCAAGCCCGACCATTGCCAGGTCGCGCAAAGCCTGCTCTTCGGTCCGTGCGCCGGTTTTCGGTGATTTCGGAAGGATCGGTTTGCGTTCATCGACTTTGAAGGCGCAACGGCGGGCGACGACCAAGGTGTTATCGACCGCTTCGGGAAGATCGGCGAACAAAGCGCGCATTTCGTCGGCGGACTTGAAGCGGTGATCGGGCGTGAGGCGGCGGCGGTCGCGAACCGAGACAAATGATTTTTCCGCGAGGCAGATTAGCGCGTCGTGGGCCTGAAACATGCTCTCGTCGGCGAAGAAACATTCATTGGTCGCGACCAGCGGGATGTCGCGCGCATAGGCCATCTCAATGAGCGCCGGTTCGATGCGTTCCTCGGATTTCAGGCCGTGGCGCATGAGCTCAACGTAAAGCCGCCCCGGGAACATGGCGATGAGGCGCGCGAGAATCTCCTCGGCTTTCGGGCGCTGACCTTCGACCAAGTATCGCCCCAGGGTTCCCGCCGGACCGCCGGTGAGCGCGAGCAAGCCCTCGCTATGGCCCGCGACGTCACCCCAGCTCACTTGCGGGGTTTCGCCCGAGGATGTTTCCAGAAACGCCTTGCTGACCAGCTTGATGAGATTGGCGTAGCCGGCGGCATTCTGTACCAGCAAGACCAACTGATCGGGCTCCGGCAGCCGGCCGCCGCCTTTCCCGCCACCCTGGCTATGCCCGGCCTGTACGTCCTCGCGCCGGATGGAAAGTTGGCAGCCGATGATCGGCTGCACGCCGGCCTTGGCGCATTCCACCGAAAACTCCAGCGCGCCGAACAGATTGCGGGTGTCGGTCAGCGCCACCGCCGGCATGGCGTTGGCCACACACAGGTTGACCAATTTCGGAATCTTGATGGCGCCCTCGGCCATGGAATAGGCCGAGTGGACGCGAAGATGCACGAACGGGGCGTGAGGTGTCATGAATGTAGGGTTTCACACCCCGCCCCCCGGCGTCATTAGCGCCGCACGGGTTATCCACAGGAAAGGGCTCACCTAGATCTGGGTGTGGGTGTTGGGGCTCGCGTCACCGAGCCAGCTGCCCCACCGCCCCACCCCCTAGGGACCGGGG
>CAMDRB010000129.1 GCA_945906455.1 Caenispirillum bisanense | reverse complement strand
GCATGCCATGCGAAAGGCCATGGGCCGCAGCGTCGATGAAGTTCACGATGCGCTCGCAACGACGCTCGGCACCATCACTCCAACCGAGTGCTCAAATTACTTCCGGGAGGCCGGCTATAGTTCTATCTAAACGCAACACGCTCTAGCGGAATTGCTCGCAGGGGCGCTTCCACGAAGCCGACGCCGTTATCCAGAACTGTAAAATTTTGGTTTAGGGGCTGGTCCGCGCCCTTCCTCAACTGCGTCAACGAAACCGAGAACATTAAGCAACTTGTGAGCGTATAAGCTGTGGCCACTGCCCCAACCGAAAAGCTAGACCCATCCCGCCTCGCGGCGGTTTCCGTTTTTCTGCTTGAACGGAACAATGAGGTCGCCACTGGCCTAAGGACAATGCTTCGCGGCGTTGGCATGGCTGGGGTTAAGACATTCGGAAACGCCGATGAGTTGGAAGCCAATCTGGCGAGCTCTCCGCCCGATGTCCTGATTCTGTCCGAAAGCGAAGACGTGGATATTTTCGAGATCACGAAAAAGATCCGCTACTCGGCCGTGGAGCGAAACCCATTTACGGTAATCCTGCTCCTCATGTTGCCAAACAAGCCGGAATCGATCACCGCTGCCCTCAAGTCAGGCGCCGATTCCGCTTTGGTGAAACCCGTGGCAAGTACGCAGTTGGTCGAGCAAGTCGCCCAGCTTGCGTTCAGTCGGCCAGCATTCATAGCAACGACGGACTATATCGGCCCGGAACGGCGCTCCACTGCGCGCCCAAGCGATATCCCGCTCATTCAGACGATCAACACGCTGCGATATAAATTGGAGCGAAAGACCATCGCGCCGGAGGCGCTGAACAAGGCAATTGCCAGCGTTACGTCCCAGGTTTGGTTAAGCCAGCTGATAAGCCATGGCCTAAAACTAAAGCGGTCATGCGACATGCTGCTTGCGCACCAGGGCGAGCAGCGCCCGCCCGAGGCCATGAAAGCCAGTCTTCTTGAACTCGTCGGGGCTTTGGAAGAGGCCGCAGCCATATCGCAGCAACTCAATCAGGTCGAATTCTTAAAGACCTGCCAGGAACTCGCGAAAGAAATTAAGATGCTCGCGGATGATCCGAGCGGAATAGATGAAAAGAAAATCAGGAAGCTCGCGCTGATTCCCGAGGCTTTTGAAATAGCGCGCAAGCGGATGACTCCGCGAACCTAGGGCGCGACCGTTTTAAGGCCGGAAACGCTCGGCCCCGCTTCCCTTTTGTGTCGATGGAGTGCGATCCCCTTTTGCGGTAATTCACCGCCGGCATCGCGGCGGACTAAGGGAGGAAGTCACATGAAGGTAATCGTTGCATTGTTCGCAGTGATGTTTTCGTTTGCCGCGGCGGCAGCCGACCATCCCATCGTCGGCACGTGGAATCTGGTGGAGACCTACAACGAGGTCATCGGCACCGGTGCGCGCACGTCGGCCTACGGCGAGCATCCGGATGGCGTCATCATCTTCACCCGCGAGGGACGGCTCACGGTACTCGTGACGCCGGCCTGGGAAGGCACGCCGAGCTCGACCACCGCGCCGCCGCGCAACTTCCTCGCCGCCTCCGGGCCCTACACCATCAAGAGCGATACCGACCTGGTCTACCGGGTCGACGTCGTGGTGAACCCGTCACCGAAGGGCGTCGATCGGCCCCGCACCTACAAGATCTCGGGCGACATGCTCACCCTCACCCTGCCCACGACCAAGCGCCCCGATGGCACACAAGCGCACACGGTGTTCACTTGGAAGCGCGGGAAGTAACGCTAAGTTATAGCGGTAGGTGGAATCTAAGAGCCTCTCCGCCGCTAGTCGCCGCGGCGGCTGGTTAGGCTCGGCGGCCCTCGCGGCGAGCTTGGCGGGCCGCATACTTTGCATCACGGCCGGCTTTTTGCGTCGCTTTCAGGGCAACGGCAGCAATGGCTTTATGGTTCCGCTCGGCTTCCCGCTCGGCCTCCTCGGCCTCGGCGACAAGCTGGGCGGCGACCGCGGCCGCGGCCTTTTCCTCCGCCTTGCGGGCGGCTTCAGCCTGCTTGCGTACTGCGGCTTCCGCTTGGCGTTGCTCGCGGGCAACGCTGACGGCGATGCGTTCGGCTTGACGTTCGGCATAGCCGGGGGAGTTGCTCGGCGCTTTCGCAACTACCTTGGCTAAAAGAGCCTGCCTAGCTTTGGCCGCAGTCTCCAGCCGCTCATTGAAGTCCATGTCGTATTTAGCCATCTATTCTGAAGCTCCATTCGTTATTGGACGCGGAACACCCCGCGCGGGACACGTCCGAGAGGCTGGCATCGCCTCGATCACCTGTCATTGACAGCAATGACGTCCCAAAAGTGTTCAGCCGGGGAGCCCGTGGATTATAAGGATTGGGGTTAGAAAGCAAGCAGAGACGCCCACCGGCTCGTTCCAGCCCCTTCCCCACCGGACCACTTCTTACCCCAGCGCGCACAGGACCCGGTTGATTTGGCTGGCCTTAAATGCTGCAAACGCATGCACTTGCCGCTACGGTGGGGGCTTTGGTGGGGTTCGAGATGTCGGTTAGCCGCATGCCCGCAAAGCCGCGCGAAAAACGCATCATCATTCTCGGCGCGACCTCGGCGATTGCCCAGGCAGCCGCGCGACTTTGGGCCGTGAATGCCAGCCACATTGTACTGGTCGCGCGAAATAGCGAGCGCCTAAACGCGGTCTCGGATGATCTTCGGTCCCGCGGCGCCCAAACGTACACGGTTGCGATGGATCTTGCGGAACCGGGCGCCGAGCAAGAGTTTGGACGGCTGGTCAAGCTGATCGAAACCGTGGACGTCGTGCTCATCGCCTACGGCCTGCTTGGCGATCAGAATGTAGCGGAGAGCGATCTTGCGGCCGCGCAACGAATTCTGGCGTACAATTTCACCTCGGCGGCCGCGTGGTGCCTGGCCGCAACCAACCAGCTCATTTCGCAAGACGCCGGCGCCCTGATCGCCATTGGCTCCCTCGCCGGAGATCGGGGCCGGAAAAAGAACTATATCTACGGCGCGGCGAAGGGCGGGCTTGGCGTTCTGGTCGAAGGCATCGCTCATAGGCTGGCAGGTACCGGGGCTCGCGCGATTCTCGTCAAGCCGGGATTTGTCGACACGCCTATGACGGCGGGTTTTCACAAGCGCGGGCTGCTCCGGTCGAGCGTCGATCAGGTGGCAAGGGATATCGTCAGAAGCGCAGAATCCCGGCACCCCGTTGTTTACACGCCCTGGTTCTGGCGCTGGATCATGATTGGTGTTCGCCATCTACCCTGGGCGGTCTTCAAGCGCCTTGATTTCTAGAGCGCGATCGTTTCGAATTGAATCATAATCACGCTCTAGATTCTTGATTGGTCGCATTTTCCCCGCGCGTCGGCGCGCATGTGATTAATGCGGGCCGGAGCCTGTCCTCGGGCGCGCGCTTCGCGCGACCCCGGGGGCCGACGCGAACCGGTTCTCACTTCGGCAAAAATACTCTAATGAACCTCTACCGCACCCGTCCCGGTTCGGTACGGCCATCATGTCCCATGAGCAGCGCGAGCACGCCGGAGAGGATCGAGAACAGACCCAGGGTCAAGAGGCCGTAGGTATAGCTGCCGGTCTGGTCCTTGAAATAACCCACGACCACCGGCCCAACGTAGCCGCCGATGTTGCCGATGGCATTCACCAGCGCGATACCGCCGGCGGCGGCGGCCGAGCCGAGCACAGCGGTCGGCAGCGTCCAGAACAGCGGCAGCGCCGCATAAGTGCCCAGCGAGGCGATTGACAGCGCGACGAACGCCAGGCCCGGCGAGTCGATGAGGTAGCCGCTGACTGCAAGGCTGAGGCCGCCCAGAATGACCGGCAGCGCCACATGCATTTTGCGCTCACCACTCTTGTCCGAGTGGGCGCACCAGAAATACATCGTGGCCGCGGCAAAGACATAGGGCACCGCCGTCAACAGGCCCACTTGCATGTTGGTAAGACCACCGAAGCCTTTTACGATCTGCGGCAGCCACAAAGACAAGCCGTAGAGGCAGATGGTCATGCCGAAATACATCAGGCCGAAGAGGTAAAATTTTGGATTGAACAGGGTCTGACGCAGGTTCGCTGTATTGGCGGCATCCCGTTGCTGGTGCTCGGCGGCCAGGGTCTTCACCAACCAGCCACGCTCGGAATCGGTCAACCAACCGGCGTTCTCGGGCCGGTCGGTGAGTACCCGTAGCACCACCAGGCCCAGAAAGCAGGCCGGCAGACCCTGGAGGATGAACAACCATTGCCAGCCATCGAGGCCGAGGCCACTCACGCCCAGGGTGGCGGTCGAGACCGGCGCGCCGAAGACGCTCGAGAGCGGAATTGCAATCATGAACGACGCCGTGATCTTGGCGCGCATCCGAACGGGAAACCACACGGTGAGGAACAGGATCATGCCGGGGAAAAAACCCGCCTCGGCGACGCCGAGGAGGAATCGCAAGACATAAAAACTGGTCGGGCCGGTGACGAAGGCCATACCTGAAGACAGCAGCCCCCAGATCACCATGATCGTAGCAACCCAACGGCGCGTGCCGACGCGCTCCAGCGCAAGGTTGCTCGGAACCTGAAACAGCACATAGCCTAAGAACAAGACACCCGCGCCGGTACCGTAGACCGTGGCGGAGAAACCGAGATCCTCGTTCATGGTCAATGCAGCAAAGCCGACATTGACCCGGTCCAAGTAGTTGACGAAGTAGAGCAGCGCCATGAACGGGATCAGACGCAGGGCCACCTTGCGCAACGTTGCCGCACCGAAGGCGTCGTCATTGATCGGGACTGAACTGGCTGCCATGGATGTCGTCCTTGGGTTTTCCGGATTGGGCGGCCCGGGCCGTGGCAGCTTTCCAATCCTCGCGCGCACTCCCTGTCGAGCAGACTCACCAATCTACAGGGATGTGCCACCCCGCCGCCAGTACCAGGGTCGGACCACGCTGCGGCGCAGCAACGCCGCGCTACGATTGTCGACGGCGCCGAAGTGGGCGAACGAATTGAAGCGTTGCGCCGCCTCGCCGGAAATGATGTGGTAAATCTTCTCCGCCGGGAACTGATACCTGGCCTCTCTCAAGCTGAGTTCGCTCATGGCGTCCGACGTCAATAAGGTTTCGGTTGTCACCGGCGCGGGCAGCGGCATAGGCCGGGCCGTCGCCCTGGCGTTGCTCAAAAAAGGCTATAGGGTCGCGCTTGCCGGCCGCCGCGCCGATGCACTGCGAGAGACTGCGACGCTAAGCCAGAGCCCTGCCAATGCCCTCGCGATCGCCACTGACGTTACGAATTCCGCCGCTGTGTCGCGGCTTTTCGAACAGGTCGTCGATACCTGGGGTCGGGTCGATGTGCTTTTCAATAATGCCGGGATCGCCGCGCCCCCGGTTCCATTTGAAGACATCACGCCCGAGCAATGGGAGGCCGTCACAGCCGTTAATCTCACGGGAGCTTTCCTGGTTGCCCAAGCCGCTTTCCGCGTCATGAAAAAACAGGATCCCCAGGGCGGCCGAATCATCAATAACGGCTCGATTTCCGCGCAGGTTCCACGACCCAATTCGGCGCCCTACACCGCGACCAAACACGCGATCACCGGCCTGACCAAGTCGCTCGCGCTCGACGGCCGAAAGTTCAATATCGCCTGCGGCCAGATCGACATTGGCAATGCCGCGACGTCCATGGTGGCGGCGATGTCCGCCGGCATCGTCCAGGCCAACGGCTCCAGGCTGGCAGAGCCGACAATGTCGGTGGACGACGTCGGCGAGGCGGTTTGCTATATGGCCGGCCTGCCGCTCAATGCCAACGTCCTTTCGATGACGGTTATGGCCACGGCCATGCCGTTTGTTGGGCGCGGTTGACGCACCCGACCTGGGCGTTGAAGCGGATAAATCACGATTTACTCCCCAAAATATGGCCCTTTTTGGCTTTCGGGGCTGCCGGTCCGGGCGTATGATCGTACGCGCAATCACTTCAAACGGTTACATTGTCAGGGTGGGACAACATGAAAAATCGTCTGACTTCGGTCTTGTTGACTTCGGCAGCCTTCATTACCGGCGCCGTCGTATTGGCGCAGCCCGGATATGCCGCATCCAGCGGCGTGCCGCTGATCGCCGATGGCATTGGTGGGGTGGTGACCGGGCCGAAGGGGCCTGAAGCCGGCGTCTGGGTGATCGCTGAAACCCTCGATACGCCGACACGTTTCATCAAGATCGTGGTCACCGACGACCAGGGCCGTTTCCTCTTGCCGGAGTTGCCGGTAGCGAAGTTCAAAGTCTGGGTGCGCGGTTACGGCCTGGTCGATTCACCCGCTGTCGATGGTGTGCCCGGAAAGAACGTTAACCTGACGGCGGTTGCTGCGCCCAACGCAAAAGCCGCAGCGGAGTACTATCCGGCCAACTATTGGCTGACACTGATCCAGCCGCCGGCGGCCAGCGAGTTCCCGGGCACGGGCCCAAAGGGCAACGGTATCGCGCCGACAATGACGACCCAGCAGCATTGGCTCGTGCACATCACCGAGGGCTGCATGCTCTGCCATCAACTTGGCGATAAGACCACGCGCGAACTGGCCGACAACAGTCCCGAAGGTTGGGCCGAGCGCATCCGCCGGGCGCGCGGAGACGGCGATGCCGCCGTCGGCAACCTGGGGCATTCCTATGCCAACGACATGCAGAACAACATGACGCGCTTCGGCACCCAGCGCGGGCTGAAGATGTTTTCGGACTGGACGCAGCGAATCCAGCGCGGCGACATTCCGGCCGAGAGCCCGCCGCGCCCCACCGGTATCGAGCGCAACGCCGTGCTCTCGGTTTGGGATTGGGCCAACGGGCGTCAGATCCACGACGAGATTTCCACCGACCGCCGCAAACCGACGCTCAACGCCAACGGCTTGGTTTACGGCGCATCGTCGGGTACGGGGACGATCCAGTGGCTCGACCCGGTGAAGCACGAAACCGGCGAGATCCCGATCCCGGGCGACGGCACGGCGCACGATGTCTATGCCTATCCGCACAATCCGATGATGGACCAGAAGGGGCGGGTCTGGCTCACCGATTCCAGCCGCGGCCGGCAAGTCAACGCCTCCGCTGCCAAAGGCGTGACGGTCGATTCGCCCCTTGGTGAGCGCGCAGCCTATTGCACCGACGCTACGATCAACAAGTTCGCGAAGTATTACCCGATGCCGGGCAAGAACACGTCGGCGAACTTTCTTTACGACCCGTCGACCAAGAAGATCGAGAGAATCCCGGCCTGCTACGGCACGCATCATCTGGCGTTCGGCTACGACAAGGACGATACGCTCTACTTCAGCGGCGGCCGCGATGTCTACGGCTGGATCAGCACCAAGATCTATGACGAAACCCATGATGCCGGTAAAGCCCAGGGCTGGTGCCCGACGGTGATCGACACCAATGGCGACGGCAAGATCACGCCCGACCGCAAGCAATGGAACGAAATCGAGAAGCCGGGCGACCCAAAAAAGGATACGCGTTTCCCGGCCGGCAGTTACGGCATCGACACGCATCCGACCGACGGCTCGGTCTGGTTTGCACGGACCGGCCTGCCGTCCTCGATCGTTCGTTTCGATCCCGGCAGCAACCCGCCGGAGACCTGCAAGACCGAACTCTACGAGCCGCCGAAGAGGCCCGACGGCACCTATGTCGCCTTCGACACGCGTGGCATCGGCATTGACACGACCGGTCTCGCGCATGCCACTTTCGGCAGCGGCAAGGTCGCCACCTTCGACCGCAGCAAGTGCAAGGTGATGCGCGGGCCAACCGCCACCGGTCAGCATTGCCCGGAAGGTTGGACGTTCCATGACATCCCCGGCCCCAAGATCGCGGGCACCGACATCACGTCCGATTGGTATTACCTGAACTGGGTCGACACCTACGACACCTTGGGCCTCGGCGCCAACGTGCCGCTGATGATCGGCTCCAACTCGGATTCTCTGATCGCCATGCTGCCCAAAACCAACCAGGTCGTGCACTTTAGGGTGCCCTACCCCTTGGGCAGCTTCTACAGCCGCGGCATGGATGGGCGGATCGATGACCCCAAGACAGGATGGAAAGGGCGCGGTATCTGGGCCAGCCAGGGCAAGTTCCCGACCTGGCACCAGGAAGGCGGTGACGAAGGCCGTGGACCGATGATGGTCAAGTTCCAGGTCCGACCGGATCCGTTGGCTCACTAAGACAGCCAGGCAAAACAAACACTAGAGCGGTTTGCATTTAGGTAGCTGCGTAAGCTGAGTTGCGGATGTAGTTGCTGCATTCGGCTGGCGTGACGGCGTCGAGCGCATTGGCAACGGCGTCGTGAACGGCATCTAAGCTGCGTGCCATGGCTGCGCGCATGTGCTGTTTGATTTTAGAGAACAGCTGTTCGATCGGGTTCAGA
>CAMDRB010000128.1 GCA_945906455.1 Caenispirillum bisanense | reverse complement strand
CGGCGTAACGGGCCAGACCAGCCCACAGAACGCCGCGAGGACAGAAAAACTCCTCCACCGCGATTGATCTTCCCCATCCGCACAACATTCGTGAGACTGCAAATGACCAAATTCGTCCCTTCTGCTACTTATTCAGACGTTCCCTAGGGGTAATCCCAGGCCGGTACCATGCGCAGGGGTATGTCCGGCCTCGCGGCCCTGCACAAAGGGCATCAGCACGTCTTTAAGTTTGTCAGCCGCGATCCCGATACCGGTGTCGGCGATGCGCAGCGTGATCCCGCCGTCGGCGGCGCGGCGGCCCTCGATGCGGATGCGCCCGCCCGGCGGCGTGAATTTCACGGCGTTGGAGATGAGGTTGAGCAGCGCCTGATCCAGTTTACGCACGTCCACCAGCACGTCGGGCAAGTTCGGCTCAAGGGCCACTTCGAGCGCGATCTGCCCGGCGCTGATCGCGGGTTGCATCAGCTTGGTTGCGCGCTCAACCAGCGCCGTGACGGCAATGGCCTCTTCCTCCAGCTCGGCCTGGCCGGCCTCGATCTTCGAATGGTCGAGGATGTCGTTGATTATGCTGGTCAGGCGGAGGCCGCTTTCATGAATCGCGCCGGCATACTCGATGTATTGCGGATTGCCGACCGGCCCCTTGAACTGGTTGTGAATCATCTCGGCGAAACCGACGATGGCATTCAGCGGCGTGCGCAGTTCGTGGCTCATGTTGGCGAGGAAACGCGATTTGGCGCGGTTCGCGGCCTCGGCCTTATAGGCGAGATCGGCGTTCACCAGCCGCAGGCGCACACCTTCGACGAAACCCCGATAGCTGTAACAGCCGGTGATGATGAGGAAACCGGCATAGACAACCGTATACAGAAGGAGCGCCGTCGAGACTCGACCCGGCGAAAGCGCAATGACGGTCCAAGGCGGTACCATGCACAGGAACAGGAACCCGAGCATGGTGGCCGGAACGGTGTAGGTCATCATGGCGCCGCCGGCAGCGATGCCGGCGATGACCATGCAAATCAAGAGTTCGGCCTCGGGTCCCGGCTTGGTCGCGAGCAGCAGCGCGGCGAGCAGTCCCCAGACACCGCCAAAAGCCAGTGACCAGATGGCTGTGCGGTTGATGGTGCGATCGGTCACGCGCGAAGGTCGCCCGGCGTTTCGATGTCTCCACCACGACCGAAGCTGCCATGCGGCGGCGATTTGGAAAATCACGACCAGCGCGACCAATAACCACTTTTGCGTAACATACGGCCAGGACGCGACGGCCAGGATGATGGAGTTGAAGGCGTGGGCCGGGGCGGCGACCGGTTGATGGCGCGCCATGATCAGCAGACGCTCGATATTGACCTCGCGCTCGATTTCGGGCGCGAGATCCGGTTTCAACCACAGAGCGTGCCAACGGGCCATGGGGGAGGCAGGTTCACCAAAATTGCACGAAGCACGTATTAAACTAGCTTTGGCCGGGTATTACAACCGCTGGCTAAGCCGGAGATTGTAATTCCACGTAAAGATTGTGGGGATAGGACCAAGGGCCTTTCGCGCTACGGCGCGCGTTCAAGGCCCAGTTTTTGCAACGCGCCGCTGATGGGGATGAACAGATTGATGGGCGTGGTCAGACCTTGGTTCACCTTTATCATGACGCTAATCCCGATGACGTTGCCCTTGTCGTCAAACAATGGTCCGCCGCTGTTACCGCCGGTGATGCCCGCATCACTTTGAATGAGTGGACCTTCGTCACTGTCGCGGAAAGCGCTCACCACGCCGGCGGTGATGCTGCCCTCCTGCTCTGCGCCCATCGGCGAGCCGATGACAAAGACCGGCGAACTCAGTTCCGGATTGTCCAAGCGTAGGGCTAGCCCGGAGACGCCGGCGCTTTCGGTCTTGAGCAGTGCCACGTCGCGGCGGGCATCGGTGGCGAGGACCTGGGCCGCGATCTCGCGACCGCCGAGGAAGCGCACCCGCACATCATTGAAACCGCTGACCACGTGCTCATTGGTCAGCAGCAGGGTGTCGGAAATGTAGAACGCCGATCCGGTCGAGCTCGGGGTGCGGACCGTGACCACCTGCCCGCGTAGCTCATCGACCTGCTCGCGGAAGGGCTTGGCGCGCAGGGGCAGGTAGCCGATTCGCGTCGGCCCGGCGGCGGGCGTTGTCGCGGCGGGAACGGCCGCGCCCGGCGACGGCGCCGCCGCCTCGGGAAACAGCGCGCCGTTGGACCCGTTGGCCGGTCCGCCGCGCGGGTCCTTTACCGCCGCGACAAAATTGGGATCGGCGAGGATGGCCTTCGCGGCCTCGCGAAACGCCGCGCGCGCGGCTTCGATGGAGATGAGCGATGAAGCCTGATTGACTTTGACTTTCGCGACGCCCTGGTTTGAGCCGCGAAAGACGATCTTCTTCTCCAGGGGATCGAATACTTGCCAGTCGACCGCCACAGTCGAATCCATGGACGTCGAGAATCCCATGATGCCCGGGTCGATGCAGCCGTCGGCTTTTAGGCTCAAGATTGCGGCGCCGACAACCAGTTCCGCCTTCGCGGCCTCACCCGAGGTGAAAAGATCTCCGGCCTGCGCGCTCGCGACCCGGTAGCCCGCTGCGCCGGCTTCGGCGGAAAAGACGCCGATATAGTCTTGGGTCGGAACGCCGCGAAAGGCGTGCTCCGTATAGAGCGGCTCAGAACTCCCCGAGAGAAAGCAGCCAGTTTTAAGTTTCCCGATGACTGAGCCAGCCGGGATCGACAACGCTAATCGATCCATGGCCATGGGCCTGGTGGCCACATCGACCTTGAACTGCGGCGGCGGCGGCGGCTCGGGTCTTTTCCGCGTACGCTGGGCGGCGTCGGCGGGCGCTGCCAGGAGCGCGGCGAGGACCATGAGTGCGATCAGCGGCGATGTGCTGCGAGTCATGCCGAATGTCCCCCGCTTGCGAATGTTCATGCAATCATCGCGGGAGAATCCGAGGAGTCAAGCTCGGCGGCCGAAATCGATCGATGCGCGCGGCGTGCGCGGCCTGCGCGATTCCCGTCGCGAACGGTGATTCTATTAGGCAAAACAATGGATTGATCGAAAGGTGTGAACGCGTTGGTGAACAGCGCGCCAGGCGGTAAAGTATCGCCGTGACGCCGTAGCGTTTGGATAAGCCAGGGGAGCGCAAAATGCAGCCGATGAAAATGTCCTATCTGAAATTGACCGTGGCCGCCGCCGCTTTGATGGTGGAGATGCCGTCGCTCGCCGGCGCGCAAACCGCGCCGGCCGTAAAAATCGGCGCCACCGACATCGGCGGCGTGGTCACCGGCGACAAGGGCCCCGAGGCCGGCGTGTGGGTGATCGCCGAAACCACCGATCTCGCCACCAAGTTCGCGAAGATTGTGGTGACCGACGACCGGGGCCGGTATGTGCTGCCGGCGCTGCCCAAGGCCAACTACACCGTCTGGGTGCGCGGCTACGGCCTGGTGGATTCCGCCAAGGTGATGACCGCCCCCGGCAAGCTCGTGAACCTGAAGGCCGTGACCGCGCCCAACGCCAAGGCGGCGGCGGCGTACTATCCCGCCATCTCCTGGTATTCGATGATCAAGATTCCCGACAAGAAGGAATTTCCGGGCACCGGGCCCAACGGCAACGGTATCGCGCCGACAATGCAGAACCAGCAGCAGTACCTCGATAACGTCAAGACCGACGGCTGCTTCACCTGCCATCAGTTGGGCAGCCTGGCGACGCGCACGATCCCCAAGGAATTCGGTCCCTTCAACTCCGGCTCCGACGCGTGGAAGCGGCGCGTGCAGGCGGGACAAGCCAGCGGCAGCATGGTCAATGCCATCTCGCGCATGGGCTCGCACGCTTACGACATGTTCGGCGACTGGACCGACCGCATCGCCGAGGGCGAGTTGCCGGCGGCCGCCCCGCCGCGCCCGCAAGGGCTTGAGCGCAATGTCGTGATTTCAGTGTGGGATTGGGCCGAGGCCAAACACTATCTGCACGACGAGATCGCCACCGACCGGCGCAACCCGACGGTCAATGCTTATGGCCCGATCTACGGCTCGCCCGAGGACAGCACCGACATTGTGCCGGTACTGGACCCGGCCAAACACATCGCCAGCGGCATCACCGTGCCGGTGCGCGACCCCAAGACCCAATCGTCCAAAACCAGCCCGATCCTGGCGCCCTCGGCCTACTGGGGCGAGGAAGCCATCTGGGACAGTCAAACCTCCGTCCACAATCCCATGCTCGACGAATTG
This sequence comes from Caenispirillum bisanense, assembly GCA_945906455.1. Classification (GTDB taxonomy): domain Bacteria; phylum Pseudomonadota; class Alphaproteobacteria; order Rhodospirillales; family Rhodospirillaceae; genus SHVO01. The sequence goes on along the minus strand of CAMDRB010000128.1, from coordinate 4,225 downwards.
GGCCGCGTCTGGCTGACCTCGCGCATCCGGCCGGTGGAGACGCCGGATTTCTGCCGTGCGGGCTCCAGCCACCCCTCGGCCAAGGCGTTCCCGATCGACCGCTCCGGGCGCCAGCTGTCGGTCTACGATCCCAAGACCAAGAAGTTCACGCTCATCAATACCTGCTACGGCACCCACCATCTGCAATTCGCCGCCGACGCCAATCACACGCTGTGGACCAGCGGCGGCGGACAGGCGCTGGGCTGGCTGAACCGCAAGATGTTCGACGAGACCGGCGACGAACAGAAATCCCAGGGCTGGACGGCGCTGGTGCTCGACACCAACGGCAACGGCAAGCGCGATGCCTATGTCGAGCCCAACCTGCCGGTCGATCCCACCAAGGACAAACGCATCGCCTCGGGCTTCTACGGCATCGCGCCTAATCCCGCCGACGGCTCGATCTGGGGCTCGGCGCTCGGTATGCCGGGCGGCGTGCTGCGGGTGGTTCTGGGCGCCGACCCGTCGAACACCGCGCTCACGGAATTTTTCGAAGTACCCTGGGACGACCAGAGCGCACCCATGCGCGGCTACTCGCCGCGCGGCATGGACATCGACCGCCAAGGTATCGTGTGGGTGCCGCTGGCCAGCGGCCACATGGGCAGTTTCGACCGGCGCAAGTGCAAGGGCACGCTCAATGGTCCAAATGCCACGGGCAAACACTGCCCCGAGGGTTGGACGCTGTACGCGTTCCCGGGACCGCAGTTCGCGGGCTTGAATGAATCCGGCAGCGCCGAAGCGAGCTATTACACCTGGGTCGACCAGCACAACACCATCGGCCTCGGCAACGACGTGCCGCTGGCCACCGGCAACGCCAACGACGCGCTGATGGCGCTGGTTGACGGCAAGTGGGTGGTGATGCGCGTACCCTATCCCATGGGCTTCTACGCTAAGGGCATGGACGGGCGCATCGACGACGCCAACGCTGGCTGGAAGGGACGGGGCCTGTGGTCGACCTACGGCACCCGTGCGCCGTTCCACTCGGAAGGCGGCAAGGGCACGCCGAGCAAGGTGCTGCAGTTCCAGATCAGGCCCGATCCGCTGGCGCTGTAGGAGCGGCAGGCGTTCTCGGTAGGTGGTTGTGCGAACAACCTTGACGCTGGACGACGAATTGCTGAGCAAAGCCCACGCCTACACCGGGATATCGGGAAGGACGGCGCTGGTCCGCGAGGCGCTGAAAGCACTCATCGAACGCGAAGCGGCGCACCACTTGGCGCGGCTTGGTGGCAGTGAGCCTCAGACGGATACGATCCCGCGGCGCCGGGCCGCGAAATCTGAGCGGACGTAATGCCGCTCACGCCACCGCTTCGATGATCGCGCCCACGAGGCCGTTGAGATCGGTGCGATGCCCGGTGCGCCCGGCCGGAAGGCTGTCGTCGGAGGTCATGACGGCGGTGAGCTCCAGCGACGGCACGATGTACAGCATCTGTCCGCCGTAACCCCAGGCATAGCGCACTTCGACGCCGCCGATCTCGCGCAGGAACCAGCCATAGCCGTAGGCGTCGCCGGTGAAGCGCGAGGCCGTACTTGGCTGCCATGAGCGCGCGATCCAGTCGCGCGGAATCAGCTGTGTGCCGCCCATCGTACGCCCGCCGTTGCGGTAGATCTCGCCGAAGGCCAGCAGCGACCTGGCGCTCATGGCCATCTGGTTGCCGCCGAAATAGACGCCCTGCGGGTCGCGGTCCCAACTGGCGATGGCAAAACCCTCGGCCGGTCCCAGCCACTCGCGTGCCAGTTCCAAGGTCGAGCGGCCCGAGACGCGCGTCAGCAGCGCCGAGAGCAGGTGGGTCGAGCCGGTGGAGTAGAGCATGTTGCCGCCGGGCTCGTCGGCAAAGGGTTGCGCCAATACCGTGCGAACCCAGTTGGCGCTTTTCACCCAGCGGCCGTAGTTGCGGCCCGACGTGCGCTCCAATCCCGCTCGCATGGATAAGAGATGGCCGATGGTGATCGCATTGAGTCGCGGGTCGGGCTTGGGCGGCAAGTCGCCACTGAAGAGCGGCGCGATGCGCTGGTCGACGCCTTGCAGCAAGCCCTTGTCGATGGCGATGCCGACCAGCGCCGAAATGATGGACTTCGATGCTGACTTGATATTCGTCGGCGCGGTGACCGTATGTCCGCGATAGCCGCGCGCGGCCAGAAGCGTGCTGCTTTGCGCGACCATGACCGTCTTGAGCGGACCCAAGCCTTTGGCGCCATCGAGAACCTGTGAAAGCCCGGCGGCACTCGCCCGGACCGAAGTGCAGGGCGCGAGTACAAAGGGAGCAAGCAGAGCGAGGGCCGATCTTCGATTCATGGCGTTGGCCTAAAAATCCGCCGCCAAACTTAGCAGAAAGCGCCGCTGTTCAATAGGCGAGAAGGTCGCCGTGGGGCTGACGTTCCAGGCGAAGACATCGGTGACGTTTTGCATTTGCAGGCGCAGGTTCGCCGCCGTGGCGCCCACTTTGAAGGCATAGCGCGCGCCGAGGCTGAGGGTGGTGGTGCCCGGCGCCCGCACGGTGTTGAGCAGGTCGGCGTAGCGCGAGGATATGTTCTCGACTTGCCCTTCGAGGGATATGCCGCGCCACGCCGCTGGACCGAATTGCAGATTGAGGCGGGCAACGCGGGGATAGCGGCCGAGGGGCACCGCGCCGATCCGCCCGTCGACAACCGCCTGGCCGGCGGTGCGCGCCCGCAGCAGCACGGTTCCGGCGACGATGGTCAGGCCGTCGATGGGCTGGCCGGCCAAGGAAAGCTCGGCGCCGCGATGGCGTACGTCGCCGACCTGGGTGAAGAGGTTGGCCAAATCGAGATTGAAGAACGGCTTCTTGATCTCGAAGATGCCGGCGACCAGGCGCAAGCGCGGCGTGATGGCGTAGCGCAAGCCGGCGTCGACTTGCGACGTGCGGGTGGCCGGCACAGACTCGCCGCGATTGACGGCGTTCTGCGGCGCTTCGCCGGACTCTTCGAGCCCGCGCGCGTAGCTCGCGTAGACCACAAGGTCGTTGCTGAGGTAGGCGGCGATCGTGCCGTTGACCAGCCAGGGACTGTCTTTCGAGAGCACCGCTGGAAGTCCCGGCTGTTCGCTGCGCCGGCGGTAGAAGGTTTTTTGCACGCCGAGGCCGAGTTCGCCGACGCGCGGCCAAAGGCCTTCGTAAGCCAGGCCGCCGGTGCCCTGGCGGACCTTGCTCGCGCTCAAGGCTCCGAGTGTGTAGGCCGGCAGCGGCTCGGGGTCGGCGACGCCGATAAAACCCGGCCCCAGCGGGATGGACGTGGAACCGCCGAAGGCACGTTTCTTCGCGCGCCCGCGGACGATGGCGTGGACGGTGTGGCGGCGCGGACCTTCGGTGAGGACACGCGAAAGCCGCGCTTCCCCCGACTGAGAACCAAGACTATTTCCCGGAAAAATCAGCGCGAAACGGTCAGCTCGGCCATTGGCTTGGGTATTGCGGAAAAGATTCTCGCCCTGCTCGATGCGGTAGTTCAGCGAGCGAAACCAGCCGGCGCGCAAGGTCCAATCGTCGCCGAGCTCGCTGCGCACGAGCAATCCGTAGGCGCTTTGCTGCGACGAAAGCTCGACCCAGTCCTGGCCGTAGTAGACGTCGCGTTTGACCGGCGGCGGCAGGAATGCGCCGGCGGTGGTGATGGTTTGTCCCGCCTCGCGGTCGTAACGGAAGTTGATGGCGCCGAAGGGCACGATTTCAACGCGGTCGTTGGGCCGCCAACGGAAGATGCCGCCGATGTTCCACACCCACGAACTGGTATCGGTCGGCTGCTTCTCGTAATTGCCGGCGAGGCCCGCGCCCATGCTGAGCTTGCCGGGCACCAGGGGAATCTGCGTATCGCCCTCCAGGCCAACGGCATTGAAGGGACCGAAGGTGGCGATGGCGCTGGTCACCGGTTTCTCGCCGGGCAGGCGCAGGCGATAATCGGCGATGCCGGTGGGTGCCGGAAAGGGATAGGACTGCGCGCTCAGGCCGACGCGCACGGTCGAGCCGCTGATAATGCGGTTGGTGGTGTCGCCCTGGCGGTCGAAGTAGAGGCCTTCGAGGCGCAGGTTTCCGGCCTCGGTCGGGCTGAAGCCGCGCACGTCGGTCGCGCCGTAGAGGCCGATGGATTCATTGCCGACGGTAGTCCCAAAGGCATCTTGCGCCGAGGTGACGGCGTTCTCGCCGGCGCGCTGTGCCCAGGCGCCGTCGGCGCCGATGAGTGC
>CAMDRB010000127.1 GCA_945906455.1 Caenispirillum bisanense | reverse complement strand
CCCCGTCGTTCCGCCCTGCGCCAGCACGATCTCTGCTTCACGCAGCTTGCCGATAATCTCCTCAGGCCCGTGTCTCTTGCCCATTTCCCTTCTCCTGCCTGGTCCACACTAAAATAGTCCATGGACCACTCTGAAGGGGGCAGATCACTCTTACGTGATCAGCTTCTCGGCGCTGCGGGCTCAATCCCCGGCCAATTTATCGCGGCGTTCGAATTCCTCGGCGCGGGCAATCAGGTCCTGTGCTGTCTGGTAGTGCGCGATGTCGATCATGCCGCCATCGTGGACGGTTGCGCCCTGGCCTTCCTTTCCCGCCGCCTCGAAAGCTTCGACGAGGCGCCGCGCGCCGCCAAGTTCATCGGCCCCAGGTGCAAATACGGCATTTGCAACCACAACCTGGGAAGGATGGATCGCCATCATGCCTTCATAGCCAAGGCTGCGAACGAAATTGGCATAGCGTTCCAGTTCGGCTGCGTCGCCGATTCTGGGCGTCATGCCGCTGACGGGGTTCGGCACGCCAGCTGCGCGGGCGTCGAGCAGGACCTTGCTGCGGATATACAGGGTTTCCAGAAAGGTTCCGGTCTCGCGGTATCCCATGGCCCGTGCCATATCGCCGTTGGGCGATGCGACACCCCCCATGTACGCGACCCTGCCTGAACACGCGGCGATCTCGAACGCGTTGCGCACACCTAACGGGGTTTCGAGCAATGGCCAGATACGGATAACCCCTTCCTCGAGCCCCGCGTTCTGTTCCTGTCGCGCGAGGGCCCGATCAACACAAAGAACGTCGGCGGGCGTCTGCACCTTTGGCACCTGGACCGCGGTCAGGGCTTTGCTGACGCACGCGGCTAGGTCTTCGTCGAGGCAGGATTGCTCCGGTGCGTTGATCCGCACACAGATGATCTGGCGCGAAGATTGCGGCTCGGCCATCCATTGCTCGATTGTGGCGCGCGCTTCCGCTCGGCGGACAGCGGGCACCGCGTCTTCCAGATCAAGAATGACGGCATCGGCGCCGGTCCGGTACACCTTTGCCATGAAGTCGAGGCGATGTCCTGGCACGTAGAGTGCGCTCCGCATCCGGGGAACCTTTTGCCGGACCGTCGTTCCCTCGCCCGCTGTCATGCGTTACCTCAATCGACGCTGGTTCATTTTTGACAGCTTAGCGCAGCTTTGAGCGCCACATAATCCTCGCATTAGTCGCTTTGTCCGGCCTATATTTTTTGGCGCAGCAAGATTGCCTTTGAACAAGGTTTAGCTCCTGGCATGCCGCAGATCGTACGCCGCACGCCGCGACTGGCTTCCTCATGAACCAGATATTCGGCGATCTACGGGTGGTTGAGGTGGGCCAGGGAATGGCCGGGTCGCTCGCCGCCATGATTCTCGCAGACAATGGCGCCGAGGTCGTCAAGGTTGAGCCACCGGGCGGCGACGGTCTGCGCGCAAGTCCCGGATTCCTGATGTGGAACCGGGGGAAAAGAAGCATCGTGCTCGATCCGCAGACGAGCGAAGGACGCCGGCAGGCATTCGATCTTGCCCTGACGGCAGATCTTGTGATCGAAACGGTGGAAGGCGGTCCGGGCGCGGATCAATGGCTGGATTATATCGCGCTGGCGACCCGGCGGCCCGATATCATCTACTGCTCGATCAGCGGGTTCGGACTTGCATCAAAGCATCGTCACCTGATCGCCAAACCGGAAATCGTGCTGGCCAAAAGCGGGCGGCTGAATGGCAATGACCTGATCAGTGGCGCGCTGTTCAACGGGCGGCCAGTCTACATAACGTCTCCGATCGCGGCCTATGGGGCGGCGGGGCTTGCCGTGCAGGGAATCTGTGCGGCGCTTTGTTCGCGTCTCGGCGACGGCATGGGACAACTGGTGGAGACCAGTTTGCTCGACGGTCTCAGCGCCACAACAATGCGGCTGAAATACGAACGCCAGGGCGACAAGGTGGTGGTGACGAGAAAAGCTGCCGCAACCTTGGTCTGGCGCGGCATCATGTTGTGCTTTCTGACCGTCAGGTGCAAGGACGCGCGCTACATTCAAATGTGCGCACGCCAGGACCACCATTTCAGAAATTGGCTGAGCGCTTTGGACCTCGCGCCGCTGCTCGAACAGGAGCGGTTCGGCAAGGCCCCCCTCGGGTTCACGTGCGAGAGCGATATCGACGAGATCGAGCGCGTGATCCGGGCGCGGATGGCGACCAGAACGCAAGCCGAATGGATGGAGATTTTCACCACCCGGTGGGACGTGGGCGCTGATCCCTTCCTAACCCCTCAGGAATTTCTCCGTCACCCGCAAATGGTTCTGAACGGCCGCGTGGTGACAGTCGAAGACAAGATATTCGGCAGCGTAACGCAGGTTGGCCCGCTCGCCCTGTTCTCCGACACGCCCTCCAAAATTGAGGCAAGTGCGCCAAGCATTGGCCAGCACCAGGCCAAATTGCCGCAGCTGCTGGCACGCGGCGCGCCGGCCAGCGCAAAGGTCGCCTCCGCCAGCCGCCGCGTGAGTGCGCGACAGGCGCCGCTTGCGGGGCTGACGATCATCGAGCTGGCCAATTTTCTGGCCGCGCCGGTCGGCGCCACCTTGCTCGCCGAACTGGGCGCGCGCGTCATCAAGATCGAACCCCTTGATGGCGACTCCTACCGGCGCACCGGCCTTGAAGCGGTTCAGATCCTCAACGGAAAGGAGAGTTTTCCGGTCGATCTGAAGACGGCGGAGGGGCAGGAAATTTTCCGCCGGACCGTCCGGATGTCCGACGCCCTCATTCATAACTTCCGGCCCGGCGTGCCGGAGCGGCTGGGCGCCGACTATGAGAGCGTTCGCAAGCTCAACCCTAAGCTCGTTTATCTTTACGCCGCGTCTTATGGCTCCAACGGCCCCGAGCGGCACCGGCCGGCCTTTCATTCAACCCCTCATGCATTGTGCGGCGGCGGAATTCTTCAAGGCGGGCGCGGCAATCCGCCGGTTGACGATTCATATCCCGACCCGTGCGCCGGTATCGGTGTCGGCGCAGCGCTGGCCATGGGCCTTGTGGCGCGCGCGAAATCCGGACGCGGCCAGTACGTTGAAACCACCATGTTGACGAGTTCGGGCTATGTTCATAGCGAGCGTCTGACCCTGTATTCCGGTTCGCCGCCGCTGCCGACGTTGGATGGCCAGCAGTTCGGCTTCGGGGCCCTGAACAGGCTTTATCCGGCCTGCGATGGATGGTTGCTGGTATGCGCCACGCGATCAACCGAATGGGAACGTCTGGCTGAAGCACTGGGCCATCCCGAGTGGCTAGCCGATCCCAGGTTTGCCACGGCTTTGGAGCGATCCAGCAATGACGCCGCATTGACCACGGCGCTCGCCATGGCCATCGCCGGGCAGGACGGTTCGGAGATTGAGGGACAGCTTAATGGAGTGGGTGTGCCGGCGGCGGCCGTGTCCAGTTCATTCCAGGACTTCATGGTCGAGAACGACCTGGTGGAAAGCGGACAGCATCCGGTTTTCGGCACCTATTGGCGGCTGAAACCGCGCACCCGCTTTTCCGCCAGCCCAAACCGTCACGGCCAACCCAGCGCTATCGGCGAGCACACCCGTCCCTTACTGGAAGAACTCGGCTACAGCGCAAATGAAATCAACGCTCTGGTGGACCGAAAAATTGTTGTCGCCGCAGACGCGTTCACCAAGTCCTGAAGCAAACGATAAACGCGACGCTGGCGTCCGCCACGCTGGCCGAACATGGCCAAGCGCACCATTCCCCAACCCTGACTGTCGAGTTGCCTTATTGGCCTAAACTTCCAGGTTCCGCGACACTTGCGTGTTAAGATGATCGACCAAGCCGCCAGGCAACTTCAATGACCGCGACAACGCCTGCAAAAAGGCCAGTTCGTCCGGGTGATCGGGATCGACCGCAATGCGTGCGGCGAGATAGAGTTCAGCCGCCTGTTTCTGGTTGCCGGCCAATGCAGCGATCTGATCGGTCGAGAGCGGGTTCTGTAGGGCGTCGAAGATGAAGGCTTTGTCCTCGGTGTCGAGCCCGCCTCGACTGGCCGCTTCAAAAATCTTCTTCTGCTCTTCGGCTCCTATATGGCCATCCGCGTTAGCGGCGCAATCATCGAGCGAATAAGCGCCAGCGCGAAGGGCCTTCCATCGGTGCCGTTCACGGGTGCAAAGCGCGATCCTTCGTGCGGCGCATCCGCCGCCGTTGCCATCGAAGCCTCGCCGGTCTGCTGACCGCTCTGCCAGTTCTGGTATGCCCGGAAGGCCAGCGCGCCCAATACCGCGACACCGCCGTAGCCGAGCGCCCCGCTGGCCATTTTGCGGATTTTGTTCTGGCCAAGTAGCGCACCGAGCAGTCCGCCGGCCGCAACGCTGCCCATCGACCCGCCGGGGACACCGAAACCGCCGCTTGCAGGCGGCTGTAGTCCGCCAAACCCTCCCAGTGCACCCTTAATCAATTCACCGATGCTGTTGCCTCTTGAGCTTTGCGGCGCTTCAGCATCAGTCGCATTCCTATCTTGCTGTTGACCGCCCAAATCAGCGAGGGCGTTAGGTCCTAGAAACTGTTCAAGGAGCTTTTGCGGATTCATGGAAAGACCCTCGTGGATGGCCAAGTTGTCAAACATGGGTGCGGCGACGGCGCTCAGCAAGTCGCTGGCGCAGGACACGGCAATCCTACGCTCGACGTCTGAGTGCAGCCCGTGGGTCGCACGCTGAATGGCGGAGGTCGTTGGGGCATTGAACCGGGTTTCAACGGGGCGGGTCGGCGCCTGGCGCCCGGCCTTGCCCTAAGGGTCGTTTATCTACAGCCATACGCGCCCCGCGGCCGGGTACGATAAGGACGTGTTTGCCGCCTGCCGGCAAGGCACCAAGGTCAGCCCCGCCTGAGGGCCCGATCTTCTTGCCTTAGGCCGGCCCGGTGACGCGGATCACGGCGCGCGGCCCCTCGGTATCGACCTCGACGTGCTCGCCATCCTTGATCGCCTGCACCACGTCCTCGCTCGCCTCGCAGACGATCGGAATGTTGGCCAGGATGGCGCCCTGGATCAACGACGGATCGGGCATGATCTGGCTGACAATGGCGACCGGATGGTTGCCGTGGACGAACAGCTGGTAGAGGAATCGCCACGCGCCGGCCGAGCCCATGCTGTCGGGGAGGACCAGCACGGTGCCTTTCAGGTTGCGCCCTTCGACGCCGGGCACCTTGCCAACGATGCGCCCGGTGGTGATATCGAGATCGCCAAGAAATGAAATCGGCGCCTGCGAGACGAGCGCGGGCCCGCTAGCCTTTCCGCGCACGATCGAACGGCCCTCGATCTCGCGCGTGCGGGCATTGGCCTTGGCGATCATGTACGGGCTCCATAGCGGCGGACAAACCGCCCGGTGACCGCGCTCTCGACCGCGAACTCAGGGCTGGTGAACAACGTCTTGCAAAAGATCATGTCGCGGGCGTACTTGGCCTGCTTCGCCGAATCGACAACCATCGCCTTGATCCCCGACGGCACGACGCCGAGCGAGGGGTCGGGCGAGCCGGTGCGGATGAAATGGCATTCGATCGGGCACGTATCGGCGATCACCTTGCCGCCCGTCTCCTCGATCGCGGCGACGAAGCCGGAATCGCGGGCGCGGTCGCGGATGGCGCGGCTGGTCGTCACCCAGAGATCAACGTTGCCATGGACCTTGCGGCCGCGCAGCAGGTTGGCATACGCCTTCATCTCCTCGTAAGAGGCATGCGGACAGCCGAGGTGAACCATGTCGAAGGTTTCGCTGCCGTCGCCGAACGAGTCGTAGATTGCCGCCAGATCCTTGATCGTCACTGTGATCTCGGCCTTGGGCTTGCGTCCGCCGAAGGCCTGTCCGACCGAGGCGTAAGGCGGCGTCACGCCAGGCACGATGAACAGCGTCACTCCGCCAGCCGTCGCAAGTGTTGCGCCGAGTGCATCCATGTCATCAAGGGACGGGCGCTGACTGAACCCGGTGAACACCGGCACGCCACTTCCCACGATCTTGCCGACATGGTAACCGAGCGCGCTGAAGTCGCCGGTGTTCTCGAGCGGCGCGTCGACGTGGACGAGGAGCGAACCGATCCGGTTTTCGTCCAGATGGTAGCCGAAGCGCGGATAGCGGCCGGTAGCGCCGGCATAGAGCGCAAAGAAGCCATCGCGGTTCGATTTCGCGCCCAGGACCGAGTTGCAGAAGATGGTGACGCCTGACTCGAGCGACGTCATGTGGGTGTTCCAGGTCGGCCAATGGCCCGCCCAATAGGGCGTGCAGCTCAGCGCCGAGCCGCACTCCATGCGCTGGTGGACCGAGATCACGCGCGCCTGCAACCGCACCAACGCCTCAGGCGCCCCGGTCTGCTGCCAGTTCTCAAGGTCGGCGTTGATCACGTTGGCCGATGCCGGCACGGCCATCTTCATGCCGAGGTTGGCGAGATCCTCCATCAGCTCGACGTCCTTGGCGTAGAGGGCCATGCCGGGATGTACGTGGGCGTAGCCGATCTCGACCATGTCGGGAGCATCGACCGCTTCGCCAAGCTGCACCAGGCCCGACATGGCGAGCCGCTTGGCCTCACTGTGACGGCCGTCGAGCATTTCGTTTTCATAACGCGTGAGTTTCATCGTCTCCCCATCTGGCTCCTTGGAGCCTAGTCAATGGCCGGCGCGGCTGCAATCAGCTGGCGCGGACTTTTAAACGTCTGGCGCGCGAGAACGGCGCAGCGGCTGCCCGGCACTACGGGATTGCCGGCATAGCGAATGGACTCAGGCGTCGGGCGCCGCGCCCATCAGGCGGGCGAAGGGCGCGACGCTTGGCGCGTCGGCGAGCCCGTCAATCACCGCCGGCGGGGCTTCGACCCGAGCGGGCGCGGCGACCGTGGCGAAGAGCGCCCGCGCCTTGCCGAGAAGCTGGGCCTCGCTCATCGGCGTTTCGGGATATCCAAGCGCCCGGTCGTTGCGCTGCCTCAGGGTGCGGCCATCTTTCAATTCGACCTCAAAGATGGTCGCATATTTAGCCGGGAACAGGGCCTCAAGCTCGCCATCGTCGGCGACCACGGTGACGTGCCGGCTGAGCGCGGCGATGCGCTGGTCCGTCTCACGGCGGTCGAAGAACAGATCGGCGACGCTGATCGCACCGTTAACCAGCGCCACCGGAAGAATGTACTGCGCGCAGTGACTTTTCAGCGGATTACCGTCGATGCAGTGAATGATCGAGCGGGCAAAGTGCAACACGATTCTCTCGACCGCATCAGCCGTCAGGCCTTCGTCCCGCATCAGTTCGAACAGGGCGTCGAGCGCCGGATGGGTTTAGGATACGCACGAATAAGGCTTGATCGCGAGCCCGGTCACGCCCTCCCACCGCGTACCGAGATCGGCGGTCAGGAGGTGCGGACGCGGACGCGCGGTAAACGCGCGGAACACCGTGTGGCCGTGGTCGAAGATGCCGCGCGGCCCGCCGAAACCGCGGCGGGCCAAAAGGGCTGCCGTGACGCCGTTGCGCGCGGCCACTCCCATCTGAAAGGGGCGCGCGTGCTCGGTTGGATCCGACTGCCACGCGGCAAGACCAGACGCCTGACAGGCGGCATGGCCAAGCGCGCGCTCCGTACCGTCAGCGTCGAGGCCCAGCAGGAACGACGCCGTGACCGCCGCGCCAAAGGCACCGCACACGGCTGACGGATGGAAGCCGAACTCGTAAAGACCCATGGGGTCTAGCGCCATGGCGACGCGATATTCAACCTCGCATCCCAAGGCGACCGCCGCCGCGAAGGCTGCGCCGGAGGCCTCGGCGACCTCGGCCGCTGCGAGCGCCGCGGGGATCATGACGGCGATCGGATACAGCACCGCTTCCGGATGGTGGGGCTCGAAATCGCAGGCATAGCCCATGGTGCCGTTGGCCAACGCCGCGCTCGCCGCGTCGGTGCAAAATCCGTGTCCGACGACGTGGGCCTCGGGTGCCCCGGCAAGGTCGCGGACGAAGGCGGCAATGCGCGGTCCGGTCGAGAAATTGGGGTTTGCGGCCGCGATCAGCGTGGCTGCCCCGTCGCGGACCAACAGGCGGTTCTGAGCCTGCACGGCGGCCGGAAGCCGGTCGGGCCGGAACCCTGCGATGAATCCGGCAAGTTCTTGCGTCAGCGGCGCAGATATCGACATGCTACCCACCCGAGCCAAATCCGAAGCCAGTTTGGACGATCACCTGCGGCGCGAAAACAGAAATCGCGGGACTAAATTCTGGTTGGCCTGATGGCACAATAAAAGAACCGTCTCCACGGCGTGACACGTTCCAAAGTCTTCAGTTTAATCTAAGACAAACCCTGGCTTTTGTTCGTGAGGGCAAGCCATGGTGGGTTCAACCGGTCGACGCAACGGCTCGCTCCAGCATATCGGCTGGCGTTTGATAGCCAAGGGTTTTCCTGGGCCTGGTGTTGAGCTCGAGAGCGACGGCGTCGAGGTCGTGCTGACTGTAGCCCGATAGATCACTCCCCTTGGGG
>CAMDRB010000126.1 GCA_945906455.1 Caenispirillum bisanense | reverse complement strand
GCTTGGCGAGGATTGCAAAGAGGCCCTCAACGGCGTTGAGCCAGGAGGCCGAGGTTGGCGTGAAATGGAAGACGAAGCGCGGGTGACGGGCGAGCCATTCCAGAACCTTGGGATGCTTGTGGGTTCCATAGTTGTCGAGGATGACATGTCGTAGTCGCCGGGCGGACCGAAAAAGTCGTGGGCGTCCTCGTCAATGATCTTGGTTCCCGCACGCTGCACCGCCACCACTTCGCTCATGCGATGCATGAATAGGACCGAGGCCAGTACGACGCCCACCTGGATGGCGACCGTCAAATCCACGAGGACCGTCAAGCCGAAAGTTGTAACCAATACTAAGTGATCACCTAGGGGCGCTGCAAAAAGTTCGGCAAAACGCTCGGCCTCACTCATGTTCCAAGCCACCATCACCAGGACGGCCGCTAAGCTTGCCAAGGGCACATAGCCGGCGAGCGGGGCAAGCACCAGCATGAAGAGCAGCAGAAAAGCCGCGTGAAGCATGCCCGATATCGGCGGGCGCGCGCCGGCCCTTATGTTTGTTGCGGTGCGCGCGATGGCGCCGGTCGCCGGCATTCCGCCGAACAAGGCTGAAGTCACATTGGCAATGCCTTGCGCCACCAGCTCGCAGTTGGATCGATGGCGCCTTCCCGTCATGCCGTCGGCAATCATCGCCGAAAGAAGCGACTCAACACCGGCAAGAAAAGCGATCGTGAACGCACTGGGAAACTGATCAACCAAGCGGTAGAGCGAGATGTCCGGAAGCGAGGGCGCCGGCAACGCGCGCGGGATCTCGCCGAAGCGGCTGCCAATCGTCTCAAGCGGCAGCTGAAGAGTGGCAGCGATTAGTGAGGCGCCGACGACCGCGATCAGAAATCCGGGCCAGCGCGGCGCGTAGCGGCGCTGCAAGATTAGGAACGCGAGAATGCCCAGACCCATCGCCGTCGCCTGGAGGGTGATGGTTTCCCACGCAGTCCAGTAGGAATGCCATTTGGGAATGAGGTCCGCCGGAAGGCTGGCGAGACGCACGCCAAATAGATCGGTGATCTGGCTGGAGAAGATAATTACCGCAATGCCCGAAGTGAAGCCCGTCACCACCGGCGCTGGAATGTATTTGATCCACGTACCAAGCCGCGCGAGGCCCGCGACGATCAGCATTATCCCGGCCATCAGCGTAGCCACGACTAAACCTTCGTAGCCGTGCGTCTGAATGACATTGAAGACGACGACGTCAAAGGCTCCGGTTGGCCCGCCAATCTGCACGCGGCTGCCGCCAGCGCCGAAATCAGGAAACCGGCGACGACCGCGGTAATAAGTCCTTTCTCAGGTGTCGTACCTGAAGCGATGCCAAGCTCCATCGCGAGCGGCAACGCAACAATGGCGACGGTAAGGCCCGAAACAACGTCGGCGCGAAAGTCGGCTAGGCCGTAGCCTTCACGCAAGATCGTGATGAGTTTGGGCAGATAAAGGTGCCAAGCCGGCGGCGGGGCCGATGGGCGCCACGGTGACATTACTTTCTCCGCCCCGGCGGTTCAATCAGCAAACGGATCGCGCACGAGAATTGTGTCGTCGCGTTCGGGACTGGTTGACAATAGCGCCACCGGGGCTTCGATCAACTCCTCAATCCGCCGGATGTACTTGATGGCCTCGGCCGGGAGTTGCGCCCAACTGCGAGCGCCGCGGGTTGACGAATTCCACCCCGTCATGGTCTCGAACACCGGTTTGACCGCTGCCTGCTCGACCATGCCCGAAGGAAAACGGTTGATGCGCGCGCCCAGTAGCTCATAGCCGACGCACACCTTAATCTCCTTCAAAGTATCAAGTACGTCGAGCTTGGTCAGCGCGATGCCGGTAATACCGCCAACTCTAAGAGCCTGGCGGACCATGACGGCGTCAAACCAGCCGCAACGGCGTTTGCGCCCCGTGACGGTCCCGAATTCGTGACCGCGTTCGCCAAGCTGTTGGCCGATGGCGTCGGTCAGTTCCGTCGGGAACGGTCCGGCGCCGACGCGCGTCGTATAGGCTTTGGTGATTCCCAGCACATAGCCGACCGCGCCGGGGCCGATTCCCGAACCCGCGGCTGCTTGACCGGATACGGTGTTGGACGATGTCACGTATGGATAGGTGCCGTGATCGACATCAAGCATGGCGCCTTGGGCACCTTCAAATAAGATACGTAAGCGATCACGTCGCGCGTCGGACATGATCTCCCACACCGGCGCGGCGTACGGAAGAATTTTCGGCGCAACGTCCTTGATCTGCGCAATAAGTTCAGCTCCATTGACTTCGGCTTGGCCCAAGCCGCGCCACATGGCATTGTGGTGTGCGAGCAAACGTTCCACCTTATAAGCGATCGTAGCATCGTCGGACAGATCACAAACTCGCAGTGCACGCCGCCCAACCTTATCTTCATAGGCTGGACCAATGCCGCGACCTGTCGTGCCGATTTGGCCCGAGCCTGCCGCGGCCTCACGCGCCTGGTCGAGCCGACGGTGCAACGGCAAGATAAGTGCGGCATTGTCGGCAAGCTTTAGAATGGCGGGCGTAACCGTCACGCCCTGTTCTCCGAGGCGCTTGATTTCATCCAGCAGCGCCCAAGGATCCACCACGACACCGTTGCCGATAATCGATGGCTTACGGCGCACAACGCCCGACGGCAGAAGCGAAAGTTTGTACGTTTGGTTGCCGACGACCAAAGTATGTCCGGCGTTATGGCCGCCCTGAAAGCGGACCACCATGTCGGCTCGTTCCGACAACCAATCGACAATTTTGCCCTTACCCTCGTCACCCCACTGCGAGCCGACGACCGTTACATTACCCATCTTATTCGTTGTCCTTAGTGATCATTTTGGCGAAATCACTTTCACTTTGTGAATGGTTAAGCGGTTCCCCGCATTTCACGATCGCGGCGAGCGCTTGGGTATCCGGAAACGTTTTGATTCAAAGAGACTGTGCAGCCGCTTAGTGTCTCGCCAGGCAAGAGCGAAGACGATCAGCGAACCCGCCCCCGCTATTCCAAGGACCGGACTCGCCGTAGTCAAAATGCTGTGGGCGACCGAAACGGCGTCCAAGCCGGATTCTATCCTGAAATTTGTGCGGAACAGTCCGACGAGCACGACAGCTGCCACGACGGCAAGCCGCATGCGCATCGTCGCGCGGACTCTCGCAAGATCCGCCTTTAGGTCTTCCTCGGCACGGCGCGGGTCGACAACCATGGTAAGATATTACCCTAAACGGTTCGCGCCTTCCATTGTCGGCACCGAGAGCCACGATCGGACTGACTTAGAAGGCCAAGCTCTGCGCGAGTTTGACGTGAGGCAGCGCCTTAACCTTGGCCAAGAGCGTTTCGTTCACGGCCTGGTCGAGTTGCAGCAACGCAATGGCATCTCCCCCACTCTTTGCGCGCCCCAGATGGAACGACGCGATGTTGATCCCCGCTTCGCCGAGCGCGCTGCCCAACGCGCCAATGAACCCCGGCTTATCGGTATTAGTGACATAGAGCATATGCGGGCCGATTTCGGCCTCGATATGGATCGAATCGATATCCACGAGGCGCGGTAAGCTGGCGCCGAACAAAGTGCCCGAGACACTTGCCGTTCCGCGGTCGGTGACGACAGTGAGCGCAATAAGAGACTGATAGAAGTCGTTCTGGTCGCGTTTGACTTCGGTCACCTTGATATCGCGCTCGCGAGCGATCATGGGCGCGTTGACCATATTGACGCTTTCCATCAGCGGGCTCAGCAGTCCCTCAAGGATAATCGACGTCAGCGGCCGGGTATTGAGTTCCGCCACGTGACCGGAATATTCGACCGTCACCGCTTTCAAGCCCGCCTGTACAAGCTGGCCGGCAAAACTTCCGAGTTCCTCGGCGAGGCGCATATAGGGTCTCAACTTGGGCGCGTCTTCGGCCGACACCGACGCCATGTTGAGGGCATTGGTGACCGCGCCCGACAATAGGTAGTCGGAAATCTGCTCGGCGATCTGCAGCGCGACATTCTCCTGCGCCTCGTTGGTCGAGGCGCCGAGATGCGGCGTGCAAACCACCCGATCCATGCCAAAAAGCGGATTGCTCTTGGCGGGCTCCTCCTCGAAGACATCAAGCGCGGCGCCTGCCACTCGCCCGCTTTCAATCGCAAGCTTCAGATCGGCTTCCACGACAAGGCCGCCGCGGGCACAATTGATAATGCGCACGCCCTTTTTCATTTTCGCGAGGGATTTTGCGCCGATGATCCCGCGCGTGTGTTCCGTCAATGGCGTGTGCAAGGTGATGAAATCGGCGCGGGTGAAAATGGTGTCGAGTTCGGCCTTCTCGACGCCCAGGTCACGCGCCCTTTCCTCGGAAAGGTAGGGATCGTAGGCGAGGACCTTCATCTTCAGCCCCAGCGCACGGTCGGCAACGATCGAGCCGATGTTGCCGCAGCCGATGACGCCGAGGGTCTTGCCGTAGAGTTCGACGCCCATGAATCTCGATTTTTCCCACTTGCCGCTGTGGGTCGAAGCATTGGCCGTTGGAATATCGCGCGCCAAGGCCATCATCATCGATACGGCATGTTCGGCGGTGGTGATGGCATTGCCGAAGGGCGTGTTCATAACGACGACACCGCGCGCGGTCGCTGCCTCGACGTCGACGTTATCAACGCCGATGCCGGCGCGTCCCACGACTTTAAGATTTGGCGCGGCGGCCAGAACAGCGGCAGTCACTTTGGTATTCGAACGAATAGCGAGTCCGTCATAGTCCTTGATGATGGCCAGCAGCTCACCGGGCGTGAGGCTGGTCTTGACGTCGACGTCGATTCCGCGATTCTTGAATATCTCCACCGCTGCCGCGCTGAGTTTGTCGCTGATCAGGACTCTGGGCTTAGCCATCACAATCTTCCCCTTATTCCGGCTCAAGCCGCGCTGCTTTGGACTTCACCGTGGGCCCACTCGAGCCACGGCAACAATTTTTCGATGTCGGACGCATCGACCGTTGCACCGCCCCAAATGCGCAAGCCGAGAGGGGCGTCGCGATAGGAGCCGACGTCCAGAGCGACACCTTCCGTTTCCAGCAAGCTCACCATCTTCTTGGCGGCCTCGGCCTGTTTTTCCGGCGCGAGTTTTGTGAACCAGTCGGCATTCATGGTCAGGCAGATCGAGGTGCAGGAACGCGTCTCGGACTTCTCCGCCAGGAATCCGATCCAATTCTTCTTGGCCACCCAATCGGCGAGCACTTTCAGGTTGGCCTCGGACCGGGCGATCAGTCCCTTTAAGCCGCCGACGCTTTCGGCCCAATTGAGGCCGTCCACGGCGTCTTCGACGCAAAGCATCGAAACGGTGTTGATGGTATCGCCTTCAAAGATTCCGTTCTCAAGTTTTCCACCCTTGGTCAGGCGGAAGATTTTGGGCAGAGGCCACGGCGGCGTGTAGCTCTCCAGACGCGCTATGGCGCGCGGCGAGATAATCAGCATGCCATGCTGAGCTTCGCCGCCCAGGACTTTCTGCCAGGAATAGGTGACGACATCGAGTTTGTCCCATGGCATCTCCATAGCGAAGACCGCCGACGTGGCATCACAGATGGTCAGGCCTTTGCGGTCGGCCGGAATCCAGTTGCCGTTGGGCACGCGCACGCCCGAGGTGGTACCGTTCCAGGTGAATACGACGTCGTGATCGAAATTGACCTGCGTGAGATCGGGCAACTTGCCGTAGTCGGCCTTTAGGACACGGGCATCCTTCAATTTGAGTTGTTTCACAACATCTGTGACCCAACCCTCGCCGAAGCTTTCCCAAGCCAGCATGTCCACGGGGCGGGCGCCGAGGGTGAGCCACAGCATCATCTCGACGGCGCCGGTGTCGGACGCAGGTACGATGGCGATTTTATAGTCTGCCGGCACGCCGAGGATCGCGCGGGTTTTGTCGATTACCGCCTTGATTCGGGCCTTGGCTGGTTTCGCGCGGTGGGAGCGGCCCACCAATGCATTCTTGAGGGCGTCTAACGTCCACCCCGGACGCTTGGCGCAAGGACCGGATGAGAATTGGTTACGCGTCGGGCGCAGCGAAGGCTTGGGATTGGCGAACATGAAGGGGTCGTTCCTATACGAAGTAACAGCAGACCTGGTTGAATTTTCGAAGAAAATGTCCCGAGACTCGGCCGGAAAGCGGCGGAGTTTAGGAACCGGGCCCGAAGCCGTCAATTGCGCTATAGGCATGGCTGATGCGCTCAGAAATCCGCCATTTCCAGGCGTTATTGCCGGGAGTCAAAGCGGCCGACCGTATGGCCGTGGTTGAGCGGCCCGTGACCCCTGCCAAATCCCGGCGCGGTGAGTATCGCCTTGCGGACATAGGCCCGCGCCCGTTCGACAGCCGCTCGCAACGGCATCTTATCGGCAAGACCGGCCGCGACCGCCGACGCCAAAGTGCAGCCGGTGCCGTGCGTCGCGACACTATCGATCCGGCTGTCTTCGAATCGGAAGATATCGTCGGCGGTGATCAGCAAATCCACCACGCGATCGCCGTCAAGATGGCCGCCCTTGAGCAGGACTGCCGCAGCGCCGAGGCGGCGCAGGTCCGATACCGCCGCCTCCATATCGGTAACGGTCTTGATCTTTTTTCCAGTCAGCACCTCTGCCTCGGGCAAATTCGGTGTGATCAGTGCCGCGCCGCGCACCAGATGCGCGATTAACGCCTGAGCTGCATCTGCGGCCAGCAAGGCGTGGCCGCCCTTGGCGCGCATGACCGGATCGACGACCCGCGGCAGACCCGGCCCCGCGGCTTTCAACGCTGCGCTGACAGCTTCAATAATCGCAACCGATGCCAGCATCCCGGTCTTGATGACATCGGCGCCGATGTCCTCAAGAACGGCGGCGATCTGCCCGGCGACAATATCTGTCGGCACGTCGTGAATCGCGCGAACACCTTGCGTATTCTGCACGGTCACCGCGGTAACCGCCGTCATGGCATAGCCACCGAGCGCAGTTACGGTCTTGATATCGGCTTGGATTCCGGCGCCGCCGCCCGAATCCGATCCGGCAATGATGAGAATGCGCCCCGGCATCGGGCTAAGCGGCTGCCTGGGCGATGGCGGCTGCCAGATCAGCGACAACGGTATCGACCTCTTTGGCATCGTCGCCCTCGGCCATGATGCGGATGAGCGATTCGGTGCCCGACTTACGGACGACGAGGCGTCCACGGCCACTCAACCGCTTTTCCACCGCAGCGATAGCTTTGCGCACGGCTTCCAGCCCGAGCACTGAATCGGCATCGACCCCGCCCGTCAGCTTCACATTGCGCAGGAGCTGCGGCACGGCCTTGAACAGGCGCAAGGCTTGGCTGGCCGGTTTACCGCCCTCGACCAGCGCGGCCAGAACTTGCAAGGCGGCGATGATGCCGTCGCCGGTCGTGGCGTGTTGGCCCATGATGATGTGGCCGGACTGTTCACCGCCGAGATTATAGCCCGCCTCGCGCATCCGTTCGACGACGTAGCGGTCGCCAACCTTGGTTCGAATTAGTTTGAGATTCAAAGTCTGGAGATGCCGCTCGAGCCCAAGATTGCTCATGACCGTGGAGACAACCGCGTCGCCATTCAATTGGCTTGTTCGCTGCCAATGGCCGGCGATCAGAGCGAGCACCTGGTCGCCATCGACCATCTGACCGTGTTCATCGCAGAAAAGTACGCGGTCGGCATCGCCATCGAGCGCCAGCCCGAGATGTGCATTGTGGCTGAGCACCAATTCCCTCATGCGCTCTGGATAAAGCGAGCCGCAATCACGGTTGATGTTGAAGCCATCGGGTTCGACACCCGCCTTGATCACTTCGGCGCCAAGTTCCCAAAACACTGTCGGCGCGACCTTGTAGGCCGCGCCATTTGCACAATCGACGACGATCTTCAATCCATCCAGCCGTAGGCTGCGTGGAAACGTGGTCTTGGCATATTCAATATAGCGTCCGCTGGCATCTTCCAGGCGCTTCGCCCGGCCGAGATGTTGAGACTCTGCCCGGGCATCGGTGAGTCCAGCACCCATCATCGACTCGATTTCAGCTTCAATCGCATCCGACAGTTTGTAACCGTCCGGTCCAAATAGTTTTATGCCATTATCCTCGAAGGCATTATGCGAAGCCGAAATCATGACGCCGAGATCACAGCGCATGGCGCGTGTGAGCATGGCGATCCCGGGCGTCGGAATTGGCCCGACCAAGAACACATCCATGCCGACCGAGATGAATCCTGCCGTCAACGCCGGCTCAAGCATATAGCCCGAGAGGCGCGTGTCCTTGCCGATAACGACGGTGTGACGGTGCGCGCCGCGCGTGAAGCGGCGGCCCGCGGCCATGCCTAACCGCATGACCGTATCGGCGGTCATGGGCTCGCTGTTGGCAAGTCCCCTGACGCCGTCGGTACCAAAGAGTTTGCGGCCGGGGGCATGTCCGCCCGATGATTTTACAGCCTGCATGGCGGCTCCAGGGTGACAGATTCGAAAAGCAGTTTTGGGCCTTCATGCCCGCCGAATCAAGAGCTAGTGGATCAAATCTAAGAAAGAGAATCCATTGGGGGTTCCCTGACCGATACTGTCGTGCGAGTCTGGCGGATGCACCAGACAAAGCACGTTATCAAGCGACTGAGTGCCAAGTCCCGCGCGACGCTTGAGGGGGTAT
>CAMDRB010000125.1 GCA_945906455.1 Caenispirillum bisanense | reverse complement strand
GCTGAATTAACATTCCACCCGGACCACTCGGTGGGGGCCGGTCATGCTAGCCATGCTATTTCTCAAAAACAGAATTTTGGAAATTTTTGCGCCATTCGGGGGCGGGCGTGTGAACTCAGTAATGCCGGGCGGGCCTCTGGCGGGAAAAGTGCCTGGGTGGGCTCGGTGAAAGCGCGAAGCTTTGGCGCTAATTCAACGCCACTGCCGCCTTGATCGAACTGACAGAACTGACAAAAGGAGTTCTGGCGGTTTGTCAGTTGGGGGCTGGTGGGTATTGCGGGGTGACCGCGATGTCTCACTCAAGCAGAACGCCGAGCAGCGAACAATGCGGCTGGCGGGATTGCGGCGAAGTTGCGCCTACCGGGTGCACAACGGGTGCACAGGCTAAGTTGTCCCCCAAGGGGGATGCTCTGAAAACTCTATAAGTCATTGATTTATAAATGGTGGGCGCAGTAGGACTCGAACCTACGACCCGCTGATTAAGAGTCAGCTGCTCTACCATCTGAGCTATGCGCCCCCCGCTTGGGCCTTTTGGTAGGCCCCATTGCATCGTCACACGAAGTTCGTGAGAGGCATTTTTCCAAAGCCGGGAAGGTCGCCCTTATAGAGCCTATGGCCGGCCCTGACAAGCGAGGCGGAACGCGCGAATCAGGCGCCGATTTCGGCGGATTCCCGAAGGCCGTAGCGCGATGATTTCAGGTTGAACCGGCGGTGACACCAATAGGGTTCCGTCGATCACGCCCGCGCGTTCCCTAACCCTGGACCCTCGGATCAAGTCCGAGGGTGACGGGAGATAATTCAATCCGCCTCCCCCAATCCGCCTGCGCGGCCGCGCCGCTTCGGCGTGATGAGCCGCTCGCCGCTCAAAAATCGTTGAAGCCGCCGCGCACGCCCATGTGGACGTCGCGGTGGACGTGGATGTTCATGAGCAGGCCGACGCAGAGCATCAGGGTGAGAAGCGAGGTGCCGCCGTAGGAAATGAACGGCAGGGTCACGCCGACCACCGGGATCAGGCCCATGACCATGGCGATATTGATGAAGACGTAGAGGAAAAAGCCGGCGGTGATGCCAACGGCCACGAGCCGGCCGAACTGGTGGCGGCAGCGAAAGGCAATGGCGTAGCCATAGATCAGCAAGATCACGTAGAGGGTGAGCAGCGCGAGGCCGCCGACCATGCCGAGTTCCTCGGCCAGCATGGTGAAGATAAAATCGGTCTGGCGCTCGGGCAGGAAGTTGAGATGGCTTTGCGTGCCGGCCATGAAACCCTTGCCGAACAGCCCGCCCGACCCCAGCGCGATTTTTGACTGCAGGATGTGATAACCGGCCCCCAGGGGGTCGCGCGCGGGGTTGAACAGGGTGAGAATGCGGTTTTGCTGATAGTCGTGCAGGTAGGTCCAGGCGAACGGGCTGGCCGCGAGGCTCACGATGGTGACCGCCGCGAATTTCCACAGGCGCACGCCGGCCATGAACATGAGGATGCCCGAGCCCATGACCAGCAGCATGGCCGTGCCCAGATCGGGCTGGATCATGATCAGCGCGACCGGGGCGAAAATAATGACCAGCGGCGGAATCAACAAGGTCGGCTGGCCGATTTCCTCCATGCCGACGCCGTGGAAGTAGCGCGCGAGAGCGAGAACAATCGCCGGTTTCATCAGCTCGGAGGGCTGCAGGTTGATCAGGCCCAAATCCACCCAACGCTGGGCGCCGCCGACGACAAAGCCCTTCACTTCGACGACCACCAGCAGCACAAAGACGAGGGCATAAAAAAGATAGGCATAACGCAAGAGCAGGCGGAGATCGATCACCGCCACGGTCACCAGCATGACGAGGCCGACCGCGAAGCGCGCCAGCTGGGGCCCGGCCCAGGGCTGCAGGTTGCCGCCGGCCGCGGAAAAGAGCATGGCCAAGCCGAAGGCGAAGATGCAGCACACCCAGAAGATCAGCGACCAGCTCATTTGCCAGAGCTTCTCAGGGGCGGTCATATCGCCCCGGCGCAGCCGCGCCGACATGAAGCCGCTATCGCTCATCTCGACGCCCTCATATTCCGCCCGCCCCCGCTCATATTCTGCCGTCCTTCGTGGCGGCGGCGATTTGACCGCCGTCCTCACGCGGCTTGCGCGAGGGATCGAGGCGCAGCACTTCTTCCAAGATGTCGCGCGCAATCGGCGCGGCGAACGCCCCGCCGCCGCCGAGCGCATGATCGACGATCACCGCCACCGCGTAGCGCGGCGCGTGCGAGGGCGCGAAGGCCACGAACAGGGCATTGTCGCGCAGGTGCCACGGCACACTTTCGGGGTCGCGTTTCTGGGCCTCGCGGTCGGCGGCGTTCATGGCCCGCACGGCCGCCGTGCCGGTCTTGCCGCTGAGGGTCCAGTCTTTTTTCTCACGATCGGTGAAGCGCAGTCGGCCGCCCGAGGCGGCGGTGGTGGCGCCCGGCGGGCCGTTGACGACATCGAACATGCCCTGGCGCAGGATCTCGAGGTTCTGCGGCGGGATATCGAGCGATTCGAATGGGGCGCCGGCGCCGTCGTCGGCCGCCACGGTCCCGACTTGTGCCGCCTGAACCACCGGGCGCACGAGCCTAGGTTTGACGGCGAGGCCGCCGTTGGCGACGCGCGCGACCATGGTGGCAAGCTGGATCGGGGTCGCGAGCACGTCGCCCTGGCCGATCCCGACGTTGAGCGTATCACCCGGCGCCCAGCGTTCGCCGCGCGCGGCTTTTTTCCAGGCTTCGGTGGGAATCAGGCCGGCTTTTTCGCCGGGCAGGCCGATGCCCGAGACCTCGCCGAGGCCGAGGCGGCGCGCCATGGCGGCGATTTTGTCGACGCCCAGCCGCCGCGCGACCTCGTAGAAATACACGTCGCACGACACCGAAATGGCGCGCACCATGGCGACGCTGCCGTGGACCTTGTGGCAGTGCTTGACGTAGTTGCCGAGATTGTAGGAGCCGTTGCAATGCACGGTCTGCTCGGGCGAGATCACACCGTGTTCCAGCGCCGCCAAGGTGACCGCGATCTTGAAGGTGGAGCCGGGTGAATACTGGCCGGCGAGCGCCTTGTTGATCAGCGGTTTGTGATCGTCGGTGGAGAGCCCCTTCCACTCGTCGGCGGTCAGGCCGCGGCTGAAGGCGTTGACGTCGAAGCTGGGATTGGAGACCAGCGCCAGAAGATCGCCGGTGTGCACGTCCATGACCACGACCGCGGCGCTGTCTTCGCCGAGGCGCTGGCCGACATAAGCCTGAACGCGTTCATCGATGGTCAGCACGATGTCGGCGCCGGCCTCGCCTTCCCGGCGCTCGAGCTCGCGAATGGCGCGGCCGTAGGCGTTGACTTCGACCTGGCTGGTGCCGCCCTTGCCGCGCAGCTGCATGTCGTAAATTTTCTCGACGCCGTCCTTGCCGATGCGAAAGCCCGGCAGCTGCAGCAACGGTTCGCCGGTTAAATCGTCCTCGTCCACCGCCGAGACGTAGCCGAGCAGATGCGCGGCGCTCTCGCCGTGCGGATAAAAGCGCGTGAGGCCCTCGTCGATCATGATTCCCGGCAGGTCCGGGGTATTGACTTGAATCCGCGCCATCTCATCCCAGGAGAGGTTCTCCTTGATGGTAATCGGCACGAAGGCGCGCTTGCGCCCGACTTCTTTCTTGATGCGATCGCGTTCGTGATCCGAAAGCTCTATCAGTTGCGCCAGCGCATTGAGGGTGTCGCCGACTTTCAGCGCCTGCTCGGGCACCACCAGCGCGCGGAACTGCTGTTTGTTGAGCGCCAGCGCCTGGCCGAAGCGGTCGAGGATGCGCCCGCGCGGCGGCGGCAGCAGCTGGAGATTGATGCGGTTGTCTTCGGCCAGCATGCGGTAGCGGTCGGCCTGGACCACCTGCAGGTAGTACATGCGCCCGACCAGGGTGGCGATCAGCGCCGCCTGCACGCCGCCGAGCACAGCGGCGCGGCGGGTAAACATCTCGGTCCAGTCGCTGTCGCGGGTGATGATCATTTCACCTAGCCCCTACGATTCCGCAAGCAGTTTGACGTGGGCCTTGGCCAAAAGCCAGCCGACCAGGGGATAGATTGCGACGGTGATCAGGGTGGACGTCAGCATCTGCCCAACCGGGGTGAAGCCGCTGGGGGCGGCGAGGCCAACACAAATCCAGCGGATCAGCCCGGCGCCGGCGGCAACCAGTGCGAAAGCCAACCAGAAAATGCCAAACGGCTTGTTGTTGAAGAATTTCTGCTGATTGAACACGACCCGCTGGCAAACCAAGAGCACCAGGGCCCCGGAGCCGAGCGGCGTACCCGACAGCAAATCCTCGAGCACGCCGATGCCGAAGGTGGCGCCGTAGCCCAAGAGATCGGGGCGATAGATCGACCAGAAATACACCGCCATCAGGGCGTACATCGGGGTTACGTGTGAAAGACCAGGAATATGGGTGGGTGTCATGGCGAACAGCATCAGGACCAGGGTCACGCCGAAGGGCACAAACCGCCGGGCCGCCAAATCCATCCGCTCCAAGACCGTGGCCTGCATTTCGCTTCCCTTACTTAGTTCCGGCTTGCTCGGCGAGAATGCCGGTGAGGCCGTAGTCGACCACCCGGACATACTGGATCTTGTCGCGCACAACAAACGGTTCAAGCTCGACCACGCCCTCGTCCACCCGCGCCACCTGGCCGATGGGCAGGCCCGGTGGAAAAGCCTCGGCGTCGCCCGAGGTGACGACCTTGTCGCCGGGCGCCGCCGCGGTCTTGTTGTCGAGGAACATCAGGCGTGGGCGCAAACTATTGTCGCCCGCCAGGATGGCGCGATTGCCGGCCTCGCCGACCTGCACCGGAATCCGTGAATTGATGTCGGTGATCAGAAGAACGCGGGCCGAATAAAGCCCGGCCTGCATGACCCGGCCCACCAGGCCCTCGCCGGCCAGCACCACCTGGCCTTTGCGCACGCCGCTCGACTGCCCGGCCGTGATCAGGATCGACTGGGCGAAGGCGCCGCCGGTATCGGCGACCACGCGCGCGGTGACGAACGAGGCCCCGGGCTCGGGCACCAGGCCGGTGAGCCCGCGCAAGGATATGTTCTCGGATTCAAGCCGCTGGGCCGCCGACTGCCACTGCAAGAGCCGGGTATTGGCTTCACGCAAAGTCGCGTTCTGTTCGCGGATGGCGGCAAGCTCGCGCAGGTTTTCGATGAAGTTTGAGACCACGGCCGCCGGTTCGGACATGACCCGCAAGACCGGGGTCACGGCATCGGTGACGGCGTCGCGCGCGCGTTCGACCAGAACCGTATCCGCCTTGCCGATCAGGATCAGCGCGAAGGTCAGCCCGATCAGAGACAGAAACGCAAATCGCTGCAGCAGCGATTTGAGCGTCCCAAAACGGGAAATTTGTCTCGTCGTCTGTCGCACGTGCGCTTTCTCCTTTTCGCGGGGGGCAGCCCGTTGAACGTGGCCCCAACCCCGCGCCTACTCCACTATTAGATCAGTACATCGTCGTCAGAACGTTGCGCAGCGTCCGCATCTCCTCCAGCGCCTTGCCCGTGCCCATGGCCACGCAACTCAAAGGATCGTCGGCGATCGACACCGGCAATCCCGTGGCGTGACGCAGAACAAAATCGAGGTTGTGCAGCAATGCGCCGCCGCCGGTGAGCACGATGCCCCTGTCGACGATATCGGCGGCCAGTTCCGGCGCGGTGTGCTCGAGCGCGACCTTGACCGCGTCGATAATGGCGGTGACCGGCTCGGCCAGGCTTTCGGCGATCTGGCGTTGGCTGATGACGATTTCCTTGGGCACGCCATTCATGAGGTCGCGGCCCTTGATCGCCATGGTCTCGCCGTCGCCGTGCTCGGGCGGGCAGGCGCAGCCGATTTCCTTTTTGATGCGCTCGGCGGAGCTTTCGCCGACGAGAAGGTTATGATGGCGGCGGATATAGTTGATGATGGCTTCGTCCATCATGTCGCCGCCGACGCGCACCGAGCGGGCATAGACAATGCCGCCGAGCGACAAGACCGCCACTTCGGTGGTGCCGCCGCCGATATCGACGACCATGCTGCCGGTGGGTTCGGTGACGGGCAGGCCGGCGCCGATCGCCGCCGCCATGGGCTCCTCGATCAGATAGACCTTGCGGGCACCGGCGGCCTCGGCGGATTCCTGAATCGCGCGCCGTTCCACCGCCGTCGAACCCGAGGGCACGCAGACGATTACCAAGGGACTGGCGAAGGATCGCCGGTTGTGCACCTTGCGGATGAAATGCTTGATCATCTCCTCGGCGACTTCGAAGTCGGCGATGACGCCGTCACGTAAAGGACGGATGGCCTGAATGTTGCCCGGCGTTCGGCCCAACATCTGTTTGGCCTCGTTTCCGACGGCCAGCACCACCTTGCGGCCCTTGACTTCGGCCAGAGCCACAACCGAGGGTTCGTTAAGAACGATGCCGCGGCCCTTGACGTAGACCAGCGTATTCGCCGTTCCAAGATCAATGGCCATGTCGGCCGATAACCATCCCGTCAATCTTGAAAACATCTAGGTCTATTTATCCTCTGCCAGAGACATCAAAAAAAACGTTACGTCGCAACCCCGGTCACGCCGATAGCGCCGCCGGAGCGGTTTTCTCCCGCTTCACCAAAAGCTTGTTGAGGGCATTGATATAGGCCCGCGCGGACGCCACCAGCGTATCCGCGTCGGCGCCTTGGCCCATCACGGTCTTGCCGTTCTCCTCGAGCCGCACCGTCACTTCGGCTTGCGCATCGGTTCCGCCGGTAACGCCATTCACCTGGTAGATCTGCAGATGCTGGGTGCTGCTGGTCAGTTGCTTGATGGCGTTGAAGATCGCATCCACCGGGCCGTCGCCCAATGCCTTGGCGTACTTGACGGCGCCGTCAACCTCAAGCTCCAGCTCGGCGGTCTGCTGCGCGACCTTGGTGCCGCAAACGACTTCGAGCGAGACCAGCTTGATGCGGTCGTTTTCGCGATTGACCGTGTCGTCAACCAGGGCGACGAGATCCTCGTCGAAGATTTCCTTCTTTTTATCGGCCAGGTCCTTGAAGCGCTTGAAGGCGTCGTTCACGGCGTTGTCGCCGAGCGTGTAACCCAAGTCTTCCAGCTTCTGGCGGAAGGCGTGGCGGCCGGAATGTTTGCCCATGACCAGATTGGATTTCCGCAAACCGACGGACTCCGGGGTCATGATTTCGTAGGTATTCGCGTCCTTCAACATGCCGTCCTGGTGAATGCCGGCTTCGTGCGCGAAGGCGTTGGCGCCGACGATGGCCTTGTTGGGCTGCACGGCGAATCCGGTGATCGTGGACACAAGGTGCGACGTGCGCGTGATCAGTTCGGCGCGGATATTGGTGCTGTAGGGCATGTGGTCCTTGCGGGTGCGCAAGGCCATGACGATTTCTTCCATGGCGGCGTTGCCGGCGCGCTCGCCCAGGCCGTTGATCGTGCATTCCACCTGGCGGGCTCCCGCCTTTACGGCGGCGAGCGAGTTGGCGACCGCGAGGCCGAGGTCGTTGTGGCAATGGACCGAGACAACCGCCTTATCGATGTTGGGCACGCGGTTGAACAGCATCGTGATCAGGGCGTGGTACTCGTCGGGGACCGTGTAACCGACGGTGTCCGGAATATTGATGGTGCCGGCGCCGGCCGCGATGGCCGCCTCGACGCAGCGGCAGAGAAAGTCGTGGTCGCTGCGCGTCGCATCCTCGCCCGACCACTCGACATCGTCGGTGTGGTTGCGCGCCCGCGTGACGCTATCGATCACCGCCTGATAGACGGCCTCGGGCTTCATCTGGAGCTTCACCCGCATGTGCAAGGGGCTGGTGGCAATGAAGGTATGGATGCGCTTGCGCTTGGCAGGCTTCAAGGCTTCGCCGGCGCGGTCGATGTCGGCCCGCCCGGCGCGCGCCAGGCCGCAAACAATCGACTCGGTGATCTCCTTGGCGACGGCCTGGACGGCTTCGAAATCGCCCTGCGAGGCGATGGGAAAGCCGGCTTCGATGACGTCAACGCGCATTTCCTCAAGCGCTTTGGCGATGCGGATTTTTTCGTCGCGATTCATCGAAGCACCCGGGGACTGCTCGCCGTCCCGCATGGTGGTGTCGAAAATCAATACACGATTGCTGGTGCTCATGGTTCTGCTCTCACGATTGGGGTCAAAAAGGTCGGCTCAAGAGCGACTTCTCAAACATTCTCCGCCCCCTGAACGCTCTTTCCTGCCGATCGCTCGCTCGACAGGCCAACGCCGTTCAGGGGTGGATAAGTCGCAGACCCCGGTCCGCAAGACGCAAGGTAACGCCCAGAGTGATCCCCGCCCGCAGCAACGCCGGCCGTTCGACGGCCGTTGCCGTGTCGGTTGATTCGCGCATCGGATAGATGGCGGTGACCACGTCGGATAGTCCTCTCGTCGCGCCTATTTTTTCCCACAAATCAAAGGCTTATATAGTTTTCTCAAACTAGCCTGGAAAGGCCGTTCGCCGCCCAAACTGTCGCAGCGGCGTTAATTTGTCATGAGGGCCGGTGCAAGGGAAGGGCCAAGGGGAGGGGTTGCCCAAAAAAAACGCGTAATTTCGGGGGTTTGAGGGCCGGGTTTCACCCTTCCTTGCGGCTAGAGCGTGTTGCGGTTTGACTGAATCTGGGGATTCCCTGAATGCTTGAATTGTGA